>JAUVPZ010000011.1 GCA_030598395.1 Miltoncostaeaceae bacterium
CACCAGCCGCTCCGCGGCGCGGCGGCTCGCCACGCCGCAGCGCGCCAGCGCCACGTGCACGCGCGCGCGCCCGTCATCAGCCATCCGCCGCGTCCTCCGGCAGGTGGCCCGCATCGCGCAGGCGGCGACGCACGGCGTCGGCCTCGGGCCCGGTCAGTTCAAAGCTCTCGAGCGGGGGGAGATCGGCGGCGCTGCCCAGCGCGAAGCGCTCGTGCATGGCCCGCGTGGTGCGGTACTGCATCGCCCCGCCGCCCCTCGGGCGGCCCACCTCCGCCAGCAGCCCACGCTCCACCAGCGCCGCGATGACGCCGTCGGCCTGCACGCCGCGCAGCCGGCTGACCTCGGGCCGGCTGACCGGCTCGAGGTACGCCACCACCGCGAGCGTCTCGAGCGCCGCCGGGGACAGCGTGTGCTCGACCGGGCGCTCGCGCAGGCGGTCGCAGACCTGGGCGAGGTCGGAGCGTGTCCGCAGCGCAAGGCCCTCGGGAAGCTCCGCCAGCTCCAGCCCGGTGTGGGCGCCGTGCCGCGCCACAAGCTCGGCCAGCGCCTCGTCCACCGCGGTAGCCGGCACCTCGGTGAGCTGGGCCAGATCGTCGCGTGAGAGCGGCTCCGGGCTGAGAAAGAGCAGCGCCTCCAGGGCGCGCGCCACAGGGCTCACCGGCGCCTCGAGATGAGGATGTCGCCGAACTGACGGCGCTGCCTGAGCCGGGCCTCGCCCCGCGCACCGAGCTCCAGCGCGGCCATCAGCGTGACCCCCTCGCGAAGGTCGCCGGAGCCCTCGACCAGCCGCTCGAAGCTGACCTCGCGCTGGCGCTCCATGGCGTCGCGGAGCCGCCGCAGCGCCTCGGGAACGCTGACGCGCTGGGCGCCCAGGTGCGCGAGCGAGGGGCGCGGCGACGCCAGCAGCGTCGACATGGCCTCGGCCAGCTCGGCCGGCGCGCCCGGCTGCGGCGTCGGAGCGGGCAGTCCGGAAAGCCAGACGTGGCGGTACCGCACGCCGTCCGCGGCGGCGCGCGCTGCCAGCCACTGGGCGGCCCGGGCGAACGGCGCATAGGCGATGAGCCTGGCCGCGAGGCGTTCGCGGGCCTCGAGGGCGTCGGGGTCGGGCTCCTCGTCGTCGGCGTCGCCCACCAGGCGCCGCACCTTGAGCTCGGCCAGGGCCGACAACAGCACGATGAGCTCCGACGCGGTGGGCGGGTCCCAGCGCCCGTCGCCGGCCGCGCCCAGCGCGGCGTCCACCAGATCCGCGAGCGGGAGCTCGACGAGCTGCACCTCCTCGCGCAGCACGAGGGTGAGCAGCAGGTCGAACGGCCCCTCGAAGAGGTCTATCTCGACGGTCTGGCGGAGCGGGTCCGGAGGCTGGGTGGCCATGAGGGGCGCTGCGAGGATAGCCTCAACCGCGGCCGTCGCGCGGTAACCCGAGCCCCCCTCCGGTCGACCGATACAACCGCTGCGCTTACACTCCCCGGCCGTGACGACGCGGGAGCACGCCGGTCGGCCGCCGACCCGCGGCCCCGAGTTCTGGTGGCGGGTGCTCTCGCCGCTTGGCGCGCTGCTGCTCGCGCTCACCGTCTCGGTCCTGGCGTTCGGGATCCTGTCGGCGACCTCGCTCGGCGAGGGCGCTCAGGACGTCATCGCCGGGTTCGTGGGCGGCCTGGCGATCGTCGGTTTCGCGCTAGCGCTCTGGGCCGCACTCCCGGGGGCCGAGCGCCGGGACGCCATCGCGCTGCGCCACAGCCGCGGGGGGGCGCTCGGGCTCGGCATCGCCATCGGCATCGGCGTCGTCATCGCGTCGGGCGGCATCCTGGTGTTGGGCACGCTGGTGGACCCCGGGCTCAACGACCGCCTCGACGACCTGCAGGTCGAGGTCGGCGACACGCCGGCGCTCGTCGTCCTCACGGTGATCGCGCTCGTCGTGCTGGCGCCGCTCGGCGAGGAGTTGCTGTTCCGGGCACTGCTGCTGCGCACCCTGGCGGCGCGCATCCCCTTCTGGTGGGCGGCGCTCGTGTCGAGCGCCCTGTTCGCGGCCGCACACTTCGATGCCTACCTGCTGTGGCCCCGCTGGCCCGGGCTGATCATCACGGGGCTGGCGCTGGCCTGGCTGTACCGCTGGCGCGGCTACTGGGCCAGCGTCAGCGCCCACGGCACGGTCAACGCCGTGGCTGCGGCGGCGCTGATCGCCGGAGCGTAGCCGGACTCCGCCCGGCGCCGCGGTGATCCGGCGCCGGCCGTGGCGCGTAGTCACCCCCGATGGGCGCAACCGGCATCTCCGGGCGGCCGGCCGCCGGGCGCGCCTCACGCGCGATCGGCCGGCGCGTCGGAGGGCTCGGCAGCCGCACGGTGAGTACCATGCGCCCGGTGTCGAGTGCGGCCAACCCGCAGGAGACCATCCGCGAGCTCGAGCTCTTCGCCGGCCTCGATCCGCGCCTGTGCGACGCCCTCACCCTCGACGCGCCAGAGGCCGACCTGGACGAGGGCCAGGAGTTCGACGTCGCGTCCACCAGCGCCGTCTGCTGTCTGGTGGCGCACGGCCGGCTGGCGCTGGCGGTCATCGACGAGGGCCGCGAGCGCACCATCTCGATCCTTGAAGACGGCGACGTCCTGGTGCGGCCGATGGACAGCTGGGCGACGGTGGGGCCCGGGGTCCGCTGCTACGCGATCCAGTCGAGCCGCATGCTGCTGGTGGATCGTCAGCGACTCGACGCGTGGATGGACGTGCCGGTGCTCGCGACGAGCCTGGTGCGCGTGCTGGCCGACGCCGTCGCCGACCGCGAGCTGGCCCTGGCGATCGCGCTCGAGCCCACGGTGGAGCGGCGCCTGCTCCTCAAGCTGCGCCAGCTGGCCGAGCGCTGGGGCAGCGTGACGCCCGACGGCATCCGCCTCGACCTGCGGCTCACCCACCAGGAGCTGGCCAACATGGTCGGCGTCGTGCGCGAGACGGTGACCATCGCCCTGGGCCGGCTGGCCGAGTCGGGCGAGATCGAGGTCCGCAACCGCACGTTGCTAATCCGCATCCCCGAGCGGGGCCCCTCGCAACGCATGTAGCTGCGCCCCCTCGCCCGGGCCTCTAGCGCCCCGGGCCGGCGAGCTGTGCCACCGAGACCGCGAACCAGCCCCGGGGGTCGGTGTGCCACTCGACCAGCTCGAGCCCTGCCTGCGCGTACATCTCCTCCACGGCCTCGCGGGTGAACTTGCAGGAGATCTCGGTGCGCATCTCCTCGCCCTCGGCGAACTCGACCGTCAGATCGATCCCGCGCAACGTCACCGTCTGGCGGCGCAGCGATCGCAGCCGCATCTCGATCCACGGCGGGCCCGGGTCGTATCGGGCCACGTGTGAGAACGCGCCGACGTCGAAGTCGGCGTCCAGCTCGCGGTTGAGCACGCGAAGCACGTTGCGGTTGAACTCCGCCGTGACGCCCTGGGCGTCATCGTAGGCGGGCACGATGCGCGCCGGGTCGCCGGCCAGGTCGGTGCCCAAGAGCAGGGCGTCACCCGGGCGCAGCAGATCGGCCACCTCCCGCAGGAAGGGCGCCCGGTCCTCCGGCGCCAGGTTGCCGATGGTGCCGCCGAGAAAGGCCACGATGCGCGCACCCCGTTCCGGAGGGGGCGGCAGCTCGTGAAGGTGGCGAGCGAAATCCCCGGCCACGGCGTGTACCCGAAGGCCCGGAAGGCGCAGCACCAGACGGCTGGCGGACGACAGCAGCACCTCCGGGCAGACGTCGAACGGGGTGTAGCGGACATCGGCGCCACCGTCCATCATGGCCGCCAGCAGCGGCTCGGCCTTGCGTGAGGCGCCCGAACCCAGCTCCACCAGCTCCGCCGGCTCATGGCCCGCGGCCAGCATCGGGGCGATGCCTCGCAGCACCGAAAGCTCGGAGCGCGCCTGGTAGTACTCGGGCAGCTCGGTGATGCGCTCGAACAACTCCGAGCCGCGCTCGTCGTAGAAGTACTTGGGCGGAAGCTCCTTGAAGGGAGCGCACAGGCCGGCGCGCGCGTCCTCGGCGAGCTCGGCGCCCGAGGCCGCAGCCGGGTGCACGTCGATGCGGTAGGGCAGCGCCGCGAGGACCGTGGTCACCGCGCCACCTCAGGCGTCCCAGGCCAGCCGGAAGCCGGCGAAGATCTGGCGGCGCTCGGCGTGGTCCCAGTTGCGGAAGGTGGTGCGGACGGCGTGCGGCTGGGTCGCCCAGGAGCCGCCCCGCAGCGCTCGATACGGCCCGCCGAAGAACACCTCGGCGTACTCGGGATAGGGGAACGCCCGAAACCCCGGGTACCCGTCGAACCCGCTGCTCGTCCACTCCCAGACGTCGCCAAGCATCTGATGGCAGTCCGCGTCGGAGGGAGTGGCCGACGGGCGCGCCGGCGCCGCAGCGAAGGCCCGCTGGTCAAGGTTGGCCTCGTCCGCAGAGGCCCCCAGCGCGGCCCGCTCCCACTCGGCCTCGCTGGGCAGCCGGGCGCCGGCCCAGCGGGCGTGGGCGTCGGCCTCGTGCGCCGAGGCGTGCGAGACGGGGCGTTCCAGCTCGAGGCGGTCGATCCGGTCGTAGTCGCGCTCCAGCCAGCCGCCCTCCCCGTCGGGCATCCAGTACAGCGGCGCCTCGACGCCCTCGCGCTGCCGCCAGGACCAGCCGAGCTCGGTCCACAGCTCGGGCCGCCGGTACCCGCCGTCCTCCAGGAACGCCAGGTGCGCGCCGTTGGTGACCGGCGCGGCGCCGATGCGGAACGGCTCCAGCACGCGCGTGTGCCGGGGGCGCTCGCAGTCGTAGGCGAAGCCGCGGGGCCCCGCGCCCTTCACGAACGCGCCGCCCGGCACCTCCACGGCGCCACCGGCCGGCCGCGCGTCCGCGACGGCGGGCTCGCCGCCGCGTGGCGGCACGTACTCGCCGGGTGGCAGCAGCTTGAGCGCCTGCAGCACCGTCTCGGTGTGCTGCGCCTCGTGCTCGGCCACCATCTCGAACACGAAGCCGTCGGCCGTCAGCGCGTCGCCGTCGGGCGCCAGGTCGGCGGTCTCCAGCGCGGCCAGCGAGCGCTCACGCACCTGCGCCAGGTAACCGCGACAGGAGTCCGCGTCCAGCAGGTCGGCGTCGCCGCGCACGGCGCGGGGCGTCTCGGCGGCGTCGTAGAGGTCGGCCCGCTCCGGATGCAGCGCGGGCTCGCCGGTGAGGCGGCACACCAGCCAGAGCTCCTCATAGGCGGCGATGTGACCCAGGTCCCAGACCGGCGGGCTCATGATCCGGTCCACCTGGCGGTGAAGCTGCTCGTCGCTGAGCGGTGCGACGAGCTGGAAGGTGCGCTGCCGCACCGCCGCGAGTCGATCCGACAACTCCGAGGCCACCGCTCTCACCTCGACGCAGGATGAACCATCCCGCGCCCCCGGCGCCGTGATGCAGATCACACCGTGGGGTTCCTCACAGCTGTCAGGCGGCGGTACCGCGCACGCTCCCCCCCACGCCCGGCGGGCCGTACAATCTCAAGACGTGTCGGCCGGGCCCGCCACCAGGCGACGAAGGCCCCGCCGTGGGACCGTTGTCGCGGCCGTCCTTCTGGCCATCTTGGTGGCCGTCCTCGCGGCCGGCGCCCTGCGCGCCGAGAGCGGCGGCGACCGCATCCCCGATCGGGTCCGCATCGCAGGCGTCGACGTCAGCGGCCTGACGCCCCAGGAAGCCGAGCGGGCGGTCGGCTTCCGCGTGGAGCAGATGTCCGAGGACGAGATCGTGCTCACGAGCGCCGACGGGGCCGGCTTTCGCCTTCAGACCACGCCACGGGCCCTGGGCGCCGCGCCCCGGCTGAAGCTGGCGATGGAGGAGGCTCGCGAGCCGCGCGGGCTCGTGGGGCGCGTGCTCGCCGGAGCCGGCGTGGCATCCACGCGCGAGGTGGAGCTGGAGTACCGGCTCAGCCGCGCGCGCGTCGACGGGCTGATCGCGCGGCTGGAGCGGGCACTCAACCGCCCCGCGGTCGACGCCACCGCGCGGCTGGTCGGCGGGAAGATCGTGGTGTCGGACGGCCGTGACGGCTTCGGCGTGGACCCCGACCTGATCATCGCGCAGCTCCACGAGCTCCCGGACCACATCGAGCTGCGCCGGGGGCCCCTGACGCCACGAATCGACCTGGCCGAAGCCAACCGCGCGAAGGCGCAGGCCGAGCGCGTGCTGGCCGGGCCGACCGAGGTCACCTTCGAGGGGCGCGGCGTCGAGGTCCCGGTCGCCGTGAAGCGCCAGGCACTGCGCTTCGAGGCGAGGCCACCGCGCCTTCTGGTGCGGCTGAGTCCGGGGGTCATCGGGGGGCACCTTCGACCCGCCTTCGCGTCGCGCATCCAGCCGGCCCGGGACGCCGACTTCCGCATCAGCGGCGAGCGCGTGAGCGTGGTGCCGTCCCAGACCGGGCGCCGCCTCGCCGCCCGGGAGATCGCGCTCAAGATGGTGCGCCGGCCCGGAGCCGGCTCGGTGCCCGCGCGCTTCGCGGTGGAGAAGCCGGAGCTCACCACCGAGGAGGCGCGCGAGCTCAAGATCAAGGAGCTGATCGCCACGTTCTCCACCCCCTACTCGTGCTGCCCGCCACGCGTCAGCAACATCCAGCGGGCGGCGGAGATCCTGGACGGCACCATCATCCCCGCCGGGAACCTCTTCTCGCTCAACGACGCGCTGGGGCAGCGCACCGCCGACAGCGGCTTCGTCGCCGCGCCGCAGATCGCCGCCGGCAAGCTGGAGGACGCCGTTGGCGGCGGCGTGAGCCAGGTCGCCACCACGATCTACAACACCGCCTTCTTCGCCGGCATGGAGATCGTGGACCACACCCCCCACGACTTCTTCATCTCCCGCTACCCGGCCGGCCGCGAGGCGACGGTGTCGTGGCGCACCCCGGAGCTGATCTTCCGCAACGACTGGGACGCCGCCGTCCTGGTGAAGGTCATCGCGGGCAGCGGCTCGATCACGGTGAGCTTCTACTCCTCGAGGCTGGGCCGGCGGATCGAGACGACCACGGGCGAGCGCACCAGCTTCACCAGCCCCGAGGAGCACGTCACCACCAACCCCGACCTCGAGCCCGGCACCCGCTCCGTGGAGCAGAGCGCCGGAGGCGGAGGGTTCACGGTCACCTACACGCGCACGGTGTACGCGGGCGGCGACGTGAAGCGCGACGAGGACTACACCTGGACCTACCGCCCCCAGAACGCCTTCATCGAGGAGGGACCGCCCGCCGAGGAAGGGGCCGAGGAGGAGGGCGGCACGGGGACCGGGGCCGAGCCTGCACCTGGCGAGCCTGCACCTGCCGAGCCCGCACCCGGCGGCGGCGCGGATCCGGGCAGCGGTGATCCGGTGCCCGGCGGGTCGGCTCCGCCGCCGCCGAGCCCCTAGCTCTGGCCAGCGAGGAAGGCCAGGAGGGCCGCGACGGTCTCCTCGGGGACCTCCTCCGCCGGGAAGTGGCCGCAGTCCAGCGCCTCACCCCGCACGTCGTCGGCCATCTCGCCCCAGGCGGCGAGCACGTCGTACATCCGGCCCATCGCGCCGTGGGCGCCCCACAGCGCCAGGGCGGGGACCCCGACGCGGCTTGCGGCGTCGATCGCGTCGTGTTCCAGGTCGATGGAGGCCGCCGCCCGGTAGTCCTCGCAGCTCGCGTGGACGGCCGCCGGGTCGCGGAAACAGCGCACGTACTCGGCCATGGCGCCCTCGGCGTGGGCCGCCGGATCGCCCGACCAGCGACGCACCGTCTCGCGCAGGAACCACTCGGGGTCGGCGCCGATCATGCGCTCGGGCAGCCCGTCCGGCTGGATCAGGAAGAACCAGTGGTAGTAGGCGGTGGCGAACGCCGCGTCGGCGCGCGAGAGGAGCGTGGCGGTGGGCAGGATGTCGAGGACGCACATCGCCGCGACGCGGTTCGGGTGGTCGCGCGCCATGCGGTGCGCCACGCGGCCCCCGCGGTCGTGCCCCGCCACGGCGAACCGGTCGTGGCCGAGCGCCTCCATCAGCTCCACCTGGTCGCGGGCCATTGCGCGCTTGGAGTAGGCGGCGTGTCCGGGGCCGCCGGGCGGCTTGTCCGAGTCGCCGTAGCCGCGCAGGTCGGCGGCCACCACGCGGAAGCTGCGGGCCAGCTCGGGGGCCACCCGGTGCCACATGATCCGCGTCTGCGGGTATCCGTGCAGAAGCAGCAGCGGCGGGCCGTCGCCGCCGACGCTGGCGGCGATCGTCACCTCGCCCACCTCGACGCGCCGCTCCTCGAAGCCAGCGAGCACAGTCCCCCGTCCGTTCGCGCCGACGGCGACTGAGGATACGCTGTGTGCGGCGTCATGCTGGACCCGCTCTTCGACACCCACCGTGAGGTCCGGGCGCTCGCCCGGGAGGTCGCGCAGGCCGAGATCGCGCCCCGCGCCGAGGGGTGGAACGCCAGGCGCGAGGTGCCGCTGGACGCCATCGCACAGCTTGCGGAGCTGGGGCTGCTGGGCGTCACGGCGCCAGAGGAGTACGGCGGGGCCGGGCTGGACGTGACGGCGCTCTGCGTCGTGGTCGAGGAGATCGCCCGGGCGGACGTCGGGGTGTCGGTCGCCATCGCGGCCCACTCGGGGCTCACGGTGGGCCCGATCGTGCGCTTCGGGACGGCCGAGCAGCGAGAGCAGCTCCTCCCCGACCTGGCGAGCGGCCGGCGCCTCGGCGCCTACGCCCTCTCCGAGTCGGACGCCGGCTCCGATCCTGCCTCCATGCGCACGACTGCCCGGCGCGAGGACGGCTCGTGGGTGATGGACGGCGCCAAGATGTGGATCACCAACGGCGGCTTCGCCGACCTGTTCGTGGTCTTCGCCCGCACCGGCGAGACGGGGCCCCGCGGGATCAGCGCCTTCATCGCCGAGCGGGGGCCCGGGCTCAACGTGGGCCGAGAGATCCCGAAGATGGGCCTGCACAGCTCGTCCACGGTCGAGCTGGCGTTCGACGGCCTGCGCCTGGACGCCGATCGCCTGCTCGGCGAGGAGGGCGGCGGCCTTGCCATCGCGCTCAGCACGCTCGACTCGGGGCGCATCGTCGTCGCAGCGCAAGCGTGCGGCATCGCCGGGGCGGCCCTCGAGCTGTCCGTGGAGTACGCGTCGGAGCGCAGCGCCTTCGGCGGTCCCATCGGGCGCTTCCAGGGCGTGCAGTTCCCGCTGGCCGACATCGCGGCGCGCCTGGACGCCGCCCGCCTGCTCACGCTGCACGCCGCCTCGTTGGCCGACGCCGGGCTCCCCCACAGCGCCCCCGGCGCCAAGGCGAAGCTGGTGTCCAGCCGGCTTGCGGTGGACGCGGCCGACGTGGCGGTGCAGACCCTGGGCGGCTACGGCTACTCGGCCGAGTTCCCCGCCGAGCGCCTCTATCGCGACGCGAAGATCACCGAAATCTACGAGGGCACCAGCCAGATCCAGCGGCTGGTGATCGCGCGCGACCTCCTGGGCGATGCCGCCCGCGGCGGCACCTGAGAACACCCCGGGGGCGGGCACGGGCCGGCGACGATAGCCTGGGCCCGCTGATGATCGGCCCGATGACGACGGCGCGCGCCGCCGCGCGCTGGCTCGCCCGCCTGGAGGACCTCACCCGCCCAGAGCCGCGCGAGCTGGCCCGGGGGCTCGCCGAGCGCTGGGCGTCGCTTCCAGCAGGTGTCCGGACGACGCAGCAGTCGATCGGCCGCCGCACGGCCGGCTGCGAGGCCACGCAGGGCGTCTTCCCCCGGTGCAACATGGCCTGCACACCGTGCTACCTGGGCCCCGAGGCCAACCGCGTGCGGACGGACGGCGCGCACACGCGCGGCGAGGTGGAGCGGCAGATGGCCCAGCTGCGCGACCGGCGCGGGCCGTGGCAGAACGTGCAGCTCATCGGCGGCGAGGTGACGCTGCTGGGTCCCGAGGAGCACGCCGCCGCCCTCGAGCGGATGGTCGCCGCGCAGCGCAAGCCGATGAGCATGACCCACGGCGACATCGACGACGACTACCTCACCCGGCTCGCCCTGCGGCCCGACGGCACGAGGCGCTTCAAGCGGCTTATGTTCGCCGCGCACTTCGACAGCCTGATGCGGGGTCGGCGCGGCGCCGAGCGTCCGGCCGACGAGGCGGCGCTGCACCGGCACCGCGCCCAGTTCGTCGCGCGCTTCGCGCGTTTGCGGCGCGATCATGGGGTGAGCTCCTACCTGGCCCACAACATGACCGTGACGCCGGCCAACCTGGAGCAGATCCCCGATCTCCTGCGCAGCTGCGCCCGGCAGGGCTGGCGCATGTTCAGCTTCCAACCCGCGGCGTTCCAGGGCAACCCACGCCGCTGGAAGGAGCCCTACCGCGAGCTGTCGGCCGACGTGGTGTGGAGCCGGATCGAGGCCGGGGTCGGGGCGCGTCTTCCCTACCGCTCGGTGCAGGTCGGCGATCCGCGCTGCAACCGCAGCTCGCAGGGGGCGTTCGTCGGCGACCGCTGGATCCCGCTGCTGGACGACCGCGACCCGCGCGACCTGCGCGCCCGCGACGCCGTGTTCCTCACGCTGGGCGGGCTGAACTGGGAGGTCCGCCCCGCGCTGGCGGCCGCCCGTTGCGTGCGTGCGCTGGCGCGCCGGCCGGCGATGATCCCCGTCGCGGCGGGCTGGGCGGCGCGCATGGTGCGGCGGGCGGGCGGTCCCGGTGCGCTGGCGCGCGGCGGCTTCCGCCCGGTGACCTTCGTGCTGCACCGCTTCATGGACGCCGAGGACGTGCGCCCGGCCTGGGCGCTGCTGGAGCGCGGCCAGCTCAGCGACCAGCCCCGTCTGCGCGAGACGCAGGAGCGCCTCCTGGGGTGCAGCTACCACATGGCGCATCCGGACACCGGCCGGCTGGTGCCGGCCTGCGCGCAACACGCCGTCTACGACGGCCCGGCGCACCGCCGGCTGGCCGGCCTGATGCCGGCCCGCGCCGATGCCTCCGCCGACGGCTGAGGCGCCCCTACGGGCCGGCCAGGACCCCCATCACGTCGTCCACCTGCTCGTAGCCGATGCGCATCAGGTAGAGGCCGTAGCGGCCGTGCGACTTGCTGCCCAGGATGAAGAAGTTCGGCTCCGGCAACCGTAGTGCGTCCACGCCGTGGCTCTCCTGCTCGAGGCAGTCGGCGGCGCCCGAGCCCAGCAGCGCGGCCGACAACGACATGGGGCCGCAGGTGGCGTAGCACTCGTGCACCTGCAGCTGGCGATACAGCCGGTGGTCGCCCACGCTGCCCGTAAGCGACAGCACCCGGTCGACCTCCACCCCCTGGGCGTCGCCGTTGCGCAGCGTCACCACGACGCGTCCCGCCCGCTCGGAGAGGCCGTCCACCGCGCTGCCGAGCCGTACATCGACCGCCGCGGAGGCGCCCCCCCGGAGTCGCTCGGCATCGGCGACCAGCGCCGATCGCTCGGGAAGGGGGTCGTCCTCGACGGCCTCCCAGTCGGGCGTGTGGCTGCGCACCGCCCAGGTCACACGCGTGCCGGGCGCGTCGGCGGCGAGCGCCGCCAGGTCGCGGGCCGCCGTCTGTGCCGAGTGGCCCTCCCCGACAAGGAGGATGGTGCGGCCCGCCCACTCGTGCCACTCGTCGGCGAACGCGGGCAACCGGCGCTCGATGCGATGGTCGAGCGCCTCCTCGCCCGGCGCCGGGATGCCGCCGTCGCCGAGGCTGTTGGGGTTGCCCCAGACGCCCGCGCAGTCGAGCACCGCGTCGGCCTCCTCGACCCGCTCGCCCTCCGGGCCCTCCACCAGCAGGCGGAACGGCCGCCGGGCCCGCTCGGCGGTGCCGATCTCCTGCTCCTTGGTCAGCCCCCGCCGGCCGACCGCCTTGACCCTGGTCCCCAGCCGCAGCGCAGGCGCCACCTGCGGCAGCCGGGCGACCGGGTCGAGGAGCCGGTCGGCCAGCTCAGGGCCGGTGGGGAGGCCCCGGCCCATCGGGGCCTCCTCGCCCGCGGCTGCCAGGGCCCGTCTCATGCGCTGCGACACGTTCATCTGCCACGGCGTGAACAGGCGCACGTGGCCCCAGTCGCGGACGCTGGCAGCCGGCTGAGACGCCGTCTCGTAGACGGTCGGGCGCAGGCCGCGCTCGAGACAGGCCAGCGCGGCGTCGAGCCCGGTGGGGCCCGCACCGATGATCGCCACCCGCGAACCTGGCATGTGCCCACTCCCTCCCTCGCTCGGCATTGCGGCAGCCCCCCAGCCATACCCGCCGCACGGCTCTGTCAGATTGACACGATGCCGGTGCGTGCGCCCGCCGGACGGCGAGCCCGAACCGTCAGCCCGCGTACAGCTCTGTGCCGGCCGCGTTGTGCGCCGCGTCCATCACCGCTTCGGCCACGGTGGGGTGCGCGTGGATCATGCGCCCCACGTCGGTGACCGAGATGCCGTAGAGCAGGGCCAAGCCAAGCTCGTGGATGAGGTCGGTGGCGTGCGGGCCCATGATGGTGGCGCCCAGCAGGCGGTCGGTGGCCCGGTCGGACACGAGGCGCACGAAGCCCGTGGTCTCGCCCATCGCCAGCGCCTTGCCGTTCGCGCCCAGGCGTCCGGCCCCGATCTGCACGTCCCAGCCCGCGGCGGTCGCGTCCTCCTCGGTGACCCCAACACGGGCGATCTCGGGGTCGGTGTAAATGCAGTTCGGCACCATGCCACGGTCGAGCACGCGCGGCCCGTCGAGCGCGTCCTCCACGGCCGAGGCCCCCTCGGCCTGGCCCAGGTGGGCCAACTGCTCGGTGGGGATGGCGTCGCCGACCGCGTACACGTCGCCCACCCCCGTGCGCAGCCGCTCGTCGACCAGCACCAGCCCGCGGTCGGTCTCGATGCCCAGCTCCGGCAACCCGATGTCCACGGTGTTGGCCACCCGGCCCACCGCCACCAGGACGGTCGCGGCGCCCCGCTCGGTGCCGTCCGAGAGCCGGAGGGTGAGGCCGTCGGGGCGGGCGTCGGCCACCTCCACCACCTGCGTGTCCAGCAGCACCTCCACATCCTGGCGGCGCAACACCGACGTCATGGTCTGGCCAACCCGCGCCTCCTCGGCCGCCAGGAGACGCGGCAGGGCCTCCACCAGCGTCACCCGGCACCCCAGCGGCGCCATCATCGAGGCGAACTCGCAGCCGATGATGCCGCCACCCACGATCGCCATGCTGGCGGGCAGCTCCGCCATCTCCAGCGCGGTGGTCGAGGTGAGCACGGCCGGGTGGTCGAAGTCGAACAGCGGCAGCCGAGCAGGCTCGGAGCCGGTCGCCAGCACGACGGTGGGCGCGTGCACCTCCTCGGTGCCGTGGGCCGTGTCCACGCTGACGACGTCGGGCGCGGTCAGCCACCCGTCGCCGCGGATCAGCGTGACGCCCCGCCGCTCGACCGCGCCCTCCACCCCGGCCCGCATCTTCCCCGCGATATCCATCGCGCGGTCGCGCATGACCGCCCAGTCGACACCCACCTCCCCCACGTTGATGCCCCACTCCGCGGCCTCGCCCAGGCGCGCGACCAGCTCGGAGCCGGCCAGCAGCGCCTTGGTGGGGATGCAGCCGCGGTTGACGCAGGTGCCGCCCAGCTGATCGCGCTCGATCAGCACCACCTCTGCGCCCAGCTGGGCGGCCCGCAGCGCCGCCACGTCGCCCGCGGGCCCGCCGCCGAGCACACAGATGCGGGCGTCGGGCACGGGAGCGCCGCTAGCCGGAGAGCGGCTGGCGGACCACCGGCGAGCGCGCGGCGGCGGCCTCGTCGAGGCGGCGCACCGGGGTGGTGTACGGAGCGTTCAGCAGCGCGTCGGGGTCGTGGGCCGCCTCGCGCAGGATCTCGCCGATGGCCTCGGCGAAGCCGTCCAGCGTCTCCCGCGTCTCGGTCTCGGTGGGCTCGATGAGCAGGGCCTCGTCGACCAGCAGCGGGAAGTAGACGGTGGGCGGGTGGTAGCCGTAGTCGAGCATCCGCTTGGCCAGGTCGAGGGTGCGCACGCCCAGCTCGCGCTTCATGGGCGCCCCCGAGAGCACGAACTCGTGGCCGCACGCGCGGTCGAAGGCCACCGGCAGGTGCTGGCCGGCGGTCTCCCTGAGCCGGGCCATCAGGTAGTTGGCGTTCAGCACCGCCACCTCCGACGCCTCGCGCAGGCCCTCGGCGCCCAGCGAGCAGATGTAGGCGTAGGAGCGCACGAACACGCCGTAGTTGCCCTGGAAGCCGCGCAGCCGGCCGATGCTCTTGGGGCGGTCCTCGTCCAGGTCGAACGTGGGGCCACCGTCGCCTGCCTCGTGGCGAGCGATCACCGGCACTGGAAGGAACGGCTCCAGCCGGTCGGACACTGCGATGGGACCGGCCCCGGGCCCGCCGCCGCCGTGGGGCTGCGTGAACGACTTGTGCAGGTTGAAGTGCACGACGTCGAACCCCATGTCGCCGGGGCGCGTGATGCCCATGATGGCGTTCAGGTTCGCGCCGTCGTAGTAGGAGATGGCCCCGCACGCGTCGACGATGCGGGTGATCTCATCGATGTTGCGGTCGAACAGGCCGAGCGTGTTCGGGTTGGTGAGCATCAACGCGGCCACCGACTCGTCCGCCTTGCCGCGCAGGTCGTCGATGTCGACGCCCCCGTCCGCGGAGGTCTCCACCTTCACCACCTCGTAGCCCGCCATCGTCACGGTTGCCGGGTTCGTGCCGTGGGCGGTGTCGGGGGTCAGCACCTTGGTGCGCGCGGTGTCGCCCCGGTCGTCGTGGTAGGCGCGGGCCAGCAGCACCCCCGCCAGCTCGCCGTGGCTGCCGGCGCTGGGTTGCAGCGACACGTGCGGCAGGCCGGACACCTCCGACAGCGCCCGCTCCAGGTTGTACATCAGCTCCAGCGCGCCCTGCGACCTGGCCGGCGCCTGCGCCGGGTGCAGGCGTGCGTTGCCCGGCATGGCCGCCAGCCGCTCGTGCAGCTTGGGGTTGTGCTTCATCGTGCACGAGCCCAGCGGGTAGAACCCCGTGTCCAGGTCGAAGTTGCGCTTGCTCATGCGGTTGTAGTGGCGCACGATCTCTGGCTCGGCCACCTCGGGCAGCCGTGGCGGCTCGGCGCGCCGCGCGCTGGCCGGCAACAGGTCCCCGACGGGCTTCTCGGGCACGTCCAGCTCCGGCGCCACGAACGCCCGCCGGCCCGGAACCGACTTCTCGAAGATCGTGGTGGCGCGCTCGCGCTGCTGGGCCGTCTGAGCCGGCGCGGTCATCGGGCCGCCCCCGCCGCCGCGGGCTCGCCCCGGAGTGCCGCCACCGCGCGGCCCAGCACGTCGACCAGGCGGTCGATGTCGGCGCGTGAGCGCCGCTCGGTGATGGCCACCAGCAGGCCGTCGGGGTGTTGCGGGTAGTCGTGGCCCAGCGCGTAGCCGGCGTTGATCCCCTCGGCGGCGCAGCGCTCGATGACCTCGGCCACGGGGGCGTTGAGCTCGATGGCGAACTCACGGACCACCGGCTGCTCGTGCAGCGCGCGCACCCCCGGCAGCGCGGTGAGCCGCTCGCGCGCGTAGTCGGTGCGGCGCAACATCAGCTCGCCGAGCTCCACGATGCCGCGCCGACCGAGCCAGGACAGGTAGATCACGCCCGCCAGCGCGTTGAGCACCTGGGCCGTGCAGATGTTGTGGGTGGCCCTCTCGCGGCGAATGTGCTGCTCGCGCGTCTGCAGCGTCAGCACCCAGCCGCGCCGGCCGTCGACGTCGGTCGTCTCGCCGGCGATGCGCCCGGGCATTCGGCGGATGTGCTCCTCGGTGGCCGCGAAGAAGCCGAACGAGGGGCCGCCGAAGTCCAGCCGGTTGCCCAGCTGCTGGCCCTCGCCTACGGCGATGTCCACGCCGTGGTCGCCCGGCGCACGCAGCACCCCGAGGGTGAGCGCGTCGCAGGCGCACACCACAAGCGCGCGGTGCGACCTCGCCGCCGCCACGACCGCGTCCAGGTCCTCGACGGCGCCCAGGAAGTTGGGCTGCTGCACGAACACGGCCGAGGTCTGCGGCCCGATCGCCTCGGCGAGCGCTTCCGCATCGGTGGCCGCGCCGGCGAGGGCGACCTCCACGACCGAGGTGCCGTACCCCACGGCCATGGTCTCCAGCGTGGCGCGGCTGTGCGGGTGCACGCCGGCCGACACCACCAGCTCGGGCCGGCCGTTGGCCAGCTTGGCGAGGTAGCCCGCCGAGGCCAGAGCCGACGGTCCCTCGTACAGCGACGCGTTCGACACCGGCAGACCCGTCAGCTCGCTGATGGCGGTCTGGTACTCGAACATCAGCTGCAACCCGCCCTGGCTGATCTCGGGCTGGTACGGGGTGTACGGCGTGAGGAACTCCGAGCGCGCCAGGATCGAGTCGATCAGCGCCGGCACGTAGTGGTCGTACATCCCCGCGCCCAGGAAGCAGATCTCGTCGTCGGTGCTGGTGTTGCGGCCC
Source organism: Miltoncostaeaceae bacterium (assembly GCA_030598395.1). Taxonomy (GTDB): domain Bacteria; phylum Actinomycetota; class Thermoleophilia; order Miltoncostaeales; family Miltoncostaeaceae; genus JAUVPZ01. The sequence goes on from JAUVPZ010000011.1 coordinate 16,333, forward strand.
GCGAGCGCGCGCAGGTGGGCCTCCACTTCCTGCTCGGGCATCCCGGGCGGCAGGTCGAGTGGCCGGTCCATGCGCAGGCTGTCCGGGATGGCGGTCAGCAGGTCGTCGAACTCGTTGACCCCGATCGCCTCCAGCATGGCCTGGCGGTCGGCGTCGGTGAGGGAGGTGTAGGTGCTCATGCGCGGCCCCGCATCAGCCGTCGAGGCCGGCCAGGTAGGCCTGGTAGGCGTCCACGTCCATCAGCGCGTCCAGCTCGGCCGGGTCGCTGAGCCGCACGCGGATGAGCCAGCCGGCGCCGTAGGGGTCCTCGTTGACCAGCTCGGGGCGGTCCATGACGTCCTGGTTGACGGCCACCACCTCGCCGCTGGCCGGCGCGTAGATGTCGGACACGGCCTTCACCGACTCCAGCTCGCCGTAGGCACTGTCCTTGGCGATGGCCGTCCCCGGCTCGGGCGGGTCGTAGTAGACGATCTCGCCCAGGGCGTCCTGGGCGTACCACGTGATGCCGAACACCGCCTCGTCGCCCTCGGTGCGGACCCAGTCGTGTTCGTGGTGGTAGCGGAGACCTGCCGGATAGGTGCCTTCGGCCATCGGCGTCGTCAGCCTTTCTTCGGGGATGTGCCGACCAGCGGCCGGCGGGCGGTGCGGGCGGCCTTGAGCTTGCCCCGCACATCGATCGAGAGATCGTGGTCGGCGCCGGCGACCTCGGACGGCACATAGGCCATCCCGATGCCCACCTCCAGCGTGGGCGAGAGGGTGCCGCTGGTCACCGTGCCGACGCGGTCGCCCTCGACCACCACCCCGTGTCCGGGCCGCGGGATGCCCGGCTCGGTGAGCGAGAAGATGCACAGGCGCTCGGCGGTGCCCTCGGCGCGCTGCGCGCGCAGCACCTCGGCCCCGGCGAAGCCGCCGCCCTCCAGGTCGCAGGCCCATGCCAGGCCCGCCTCGATGGGGGTGCGCTCGGTGCTGAGCTCCTGCCCGTAGAGGGGGTAGCCCATCTCCATGCGAAGCGTGTCGCGGGCCACCAGGCCACAGGGGGCTGGGGGGGCGGGCGCGTCCATCAGGGCGTCCCACACCGCCAGCGCGCCATCCCAGGGGCACATCAGCTCCACGCCGGCCTCGCCTGTGTAGCCGGTTCGGGCAACGAGGCAGGGCACGCCGGCCACCGCGTCCTCGGTGATCTCGAAGTAGTCCAAATCGAACGGCGACGGGCCGGCGAGGGGCCCGAGCACCTCCCCCCACGTGGGACCCTGAAGCGCCAGCATCGCAAGCTCGCGCGAGCGGTCGGCCAGGGTGACGTCGCCCGGGAGGCGCTCGGCGAGCCGCTGGCGGCAGGCGTCGGTGTTGGAGGCGTTGACCACCAGCAGGTAGCGGTCAGGCAACGCATAGACGATGAGGTCGTCCACGGTGCCGCCGTCGTCCTGCAGCAGCAGGCTGTACTGGCCCTGCCCCGGCCCGATGGCGGTGACGTCGTTCGTGAGCATCGACTGGAGGTAGGCCCTGCTGCCGGCGCCAGCGACCTCCAGTTGCCCCATGTGCGACACGTCGAACACGCCCGACGCGCTGCGCACCGCCCGATGCTCGGCGCTGGGCGAGGAGTACAACAGCGGCATCTCCCAGCCGGCGAAGCCTGCGAGGCGGGCGCCGAGCGCGACGTGCCGCGCGTGCAGCGGCGTGCGGAGCTGGGCGCCTGACATCGGCGCAGAACGGTACCACGGGCGCCGCGCCCGACGCCGCGGGTCCCGCGGCTACTCGCCCTTGAGGAAGTCCGGAATCTCGAGGACCTCGTCGGGGATGCCGAAGTCCTGGTCGCCCGGCGCGTCCAGCGTACTGCGCCGGCGCGTGCCGGCGGCGTCGCCCGCGGCCTTGCGGCCGCCGTCAGAGGCCGCGTCCGCGGCCTCTGCCACCGCCGGGTCGAAGCCGGTGGCGATGACTGTGACCCGCAGCTGGTCGCCGAAGCTCTCGTCGACGACGGCGCCGAAGATGACGTTGCACTCGTCGTGTGCGGCCTGACGGATGATGGTGGCGGCCTCGTCGATCTCGAACAGGCCCAGATCGGTGCCCCCGGTGATGTTGAGCAGCACACCCGTGGCGCCGGAGACAGTGGTCTCGAGGAGCGGCGAGCTGATGGCCGCGCGCGCGGCCTCGGCTGCGCGGTTCTCGCCCGACGCCGCGCCGATGCCCATCAGGCTGGGGCCCGCCCCGTCCATCACCGCGCGCACGTCGGCGAAGTCCAAATTGATCAGCCCCGGGATGGTGATGAGGTCGGTGATCCCCTGCACGCCCTGACGCAGGACGTCATCGGCCATGCGGAACGCTTCCAGAATCGACGTGCGGCGCTCGACCAGCTCGATGAGGCGTTCGTTGGGGATGGCGATGACCGAGTCCACGTGCTTGCGCAGCTCGGCGATTCCCTCGTCGGCGCGGGTGGCGCGCTGCCGGCCTTCGAACGCGAAGGGCCGGGTGACCACGCCCACCGTGAGCGCGCCCTGCTCGCGCGCGATCTGCGCCAGCACCGGCGCGCCGCCCGTGCCGGTGCCGCCGCCCATGCCGGAGGTCACGAAGACCATGTCCGCGCCCCGCACGGCCTCCTTGAGCTCCTCCCGGCTCTCCTCGGCAGCCTCGCGCCCGATGGCCGGGTCGGCGCCGGCGCCAAGGCCCTTGGTGATGCCGCCGCCGATGTGGATCTTGACGTCCGCGTCGCACATCGACAGCGCCTGCGCGTCGGTGTTCACCGCGATGAACTCCACACCGCGCACCCCCGCGTCGATCATGCGGTTCACCGCGTTGGTGCCCCCGCCGCCGACGCCGCAGACCTTGATGACCGCCAGATAGCTCGTGGTCTGCACGTTCATCTCTCCCCGCGGACGCCGTTGCCCGCGGCCCGTCCCTCAGGCCACGTTGTGCCTGCTTCCAGGCCGGTTCCGCAAACCCTCGAGCGCCACCAGAGGGTCGCAAACCTACCCCACGGAGCCGAGACGCACGTCTCTAGGCAGCACATCACCACCTTGGTACAGTAGCCTCGACCCCCCGCCTCGTCAAGTAACTCTCAATGGCCGCAGGAGGCTTTGCGGCCCTGTCTCGATCGTCACTCGAGGGTTACGCCGTCGCCCGGCCCGCCCACCAGGGCGGGTCGTTCCGGCACGCTCAGGTCGAGGTAAGTGGCAGCCCGCTCGGTCTCCGGCGGAAGGTGGTTGAGCACCGCCGCCAGGCTGCGCGCCTTGGCCGGCAGTCGCTCCGGCGGTCCCAGCCGCAGCCGCGGCCCCGCCTCGAGGCGGCCCAGCAGCCGGCCGCGCTCGAGGCGGAGCGAGCGCAGCCGGGCGGCGACCTCGCGCTCGGCCGCGGCGGCGAACCGCAGCGCCGCGCGGGCCTCGCCCGTGATCACGGCGCCGGCAGCGGGCGCCGTGACGTCGGCGGTGCGGAAGCGCGGGAGGTCGCGGTCGGTGCCGGCCGGCCCGAGCACAACTCCGCCCTCGGTCACCAGGACCGGATCGCCGCGCTCGGGCACCGCCACTGCCGCCGGCCGGGCCATGATGATCTCCACCCGAAGCCCGCGCGGCAGGTCACGGCGCACCACCAAGTCGCCCACCCACGGGAAGCGCACCGCCACGGCGCGTAGGTCGTCCACCGGAAGCGCGACGACGGTGCCCCGGGTGGCGGCGGCCGCGAGCGCCGCTTCGAGCGCGGCGCGGTCGGGCTGGTCGTAGCCCTCCACCTCGACGTTGTTGACGGCGAGGAGCGGCCCGGTGAGCAGCCACCAGCCGCCGGCGGCGGCGGCGGCGGCCACGATCAGCGCGAGCACGACGTCGCGGCGGCGGCGTCCCCTGGCGCGGGCGAGGTGACGGCGCCTGGCAGCCGGCGCCGGAAGGGCGCGGGCGCTCACCCCGGAAGCGGCGGGCGCACGATCCCGTGCTCGGGATCGAGGTAGCGCACCTCGGGCTCCAGGGTGGGTCCGCCGGCCGCCGCCACGCGGCGACGGCCCTCGGCCATCAGCTCGAGGACGTCCCGGGCGCGGCAGCCGGGACCCGCCTCGATGAAGTTGGCGTGCACCGGCGAGAAACGCGCCTCGCCCACCCGGAGGTCCTTGCAGCCGGCGGCCTCCAGCAGGCGGCCGGCCGAGTCGTCGGGCGGGTTGGTGAACACGCTGCCGAAGGTGCGGACGCCCTGGGGCTGGGTGGCCCGGCGGTGGGCGCGGAAGGCGGCCAGCCGCGCGGCGATCGCGTCGGGCTCGCCCGCGCGGAGGGCGAACGACACGGCGGTGACCACCTCGCCGGGCGCGAGGCTTGAGCGCCGGTAGCCGAGCTCCAGGTCCTGGGGGCCGACCCGCCGGCGCCCCTCCGCCCCGCAGACCACGGCCCAGTCCAGGACCTCCGACAGCTCGGCGTGGTGAGCGCCGGCGTTCATGGCCACCGCCCCTCCGGCCGTGCCGGGGATGCTGGCGCCGAACTCCAGCCCGGTCAGGCCGTGCGCGGCCGCCCGCTGCACCGCGCGCGGGAGCGAGGCGGCGCCGCCGCACCACAGCCGCCCTCCGCCCCGCACCGAGATCGCCGCGAGGCCGCCGGTGAGGCGCAGCACCATGCCGCGAAAGCCGGCGTCGGCGACCAGCAGGTTCGAGCCGCGGCCCACCACGGCCACCCGCAGGCCACGCTCGCGCGCCCAGCAGAGCGCCACGACCACGGCTCGCGAGGAGCGCACCGAGCAGAGCCAGTCCGCCGGGCCACCCACGCGGATGCTGGTGAGCGGGGCCAGCGAGGCCCCCTCCGCCAGGTCAGCGGGATGCGTCGCGGGCGCCGCCATGATCGCGGTGGTCATCGGAGGATCCCTTTCCCAGGCGGGTCAGCAACTCCTGCCCGAGCAGGGTGATGTCGCCGGCGCCGAGGGTGAGCACCAGGTCGCCGGGCTGCGCCAGCTCGAGCGCGGCGTCGGCGGCGGCCGACAGCGAGGCGGCGAACCGCACCGGCACCTCGGAGGGGACCGCCTCCGCCACGACGTGGCCGCTGACGCCGGGCATCGGATCCTCGCGGGCCGCGTAGACCTCCGTGACCACCACGGCGTCGGCGGCGCCGAGCGACGCGCCCAGCTGGCTGCCCATCTCCCGGGTCCTCGAGTACAGGTGCGGCTGGAAGACGGCGATGATGCGCGAAGGGCCGGTCTCGCGCGCAGCCGCCAGGGTGGCCGACACCTCGGCGGGGTGGTGCGCGTAGTCGTCCACCACGCGAACGCCGCCCGCCTCGCCGCGGTACTCGAACCGCCTGCTCACGCCGGCGAAGGCCGCAAGCCGCTCGGCCGACACGGACAGCGGCACCCCGCACCACTCGGCCATGGCCGCGGCGCAGGCGGCGTTGTGCTGGTTGTGGCGGCCCGGCACGGCCAGGCGGAGGACGGCCCGGCGCCCGTCCCGGCCCACGAGGGTCGCTACGCCGTCGCCGGGCTCGGCGGCGAGGTCGGGGTCGGGGCCGCCGACGGCCAGCACCGGACACCGCGCGGCCTCCGAGCAACGGCGGGCGCGGGCGTCCGGTCCCACTACCAGCACGCCGTCGGGTGGCAGCCGGCCGATGAAGTCGCGAAACACCTCCTCCACCTCGTCGATGCTCGCGAACGTGGCGTGGTGGTCGTGGTCCACGTTGAGCAGCACCGCCGCCTCGGGGTGCAGCGACAGCAGCGAGCGGTCGCTCTCGTCGGCCTCTGCCACGAACCAGGGGCCCGAGCCCCACGCCCCGCCGGTGCCCGAGCCGGCGTCCGTGGTGGCACCGACGCAGGCGGTGGCGTCGCCCAGCGCCAGCGCCAGCATGGCGCTGGTGGTGGACTTGCCGTGCGCACCGGCCACCGCGATGCCGCGCCGACCGGCCATGAGCTCGTCGAGGAAGTCAGCCCGGCGCAGCAGGGGCAGCCCGCGGCGGCGACCCTCGGCCACCTCGGGGTTGTCGTCGGGAACCGCCGTGGAGACCACCAGCGCCTCGACGTCGGCGGCCACCATATCGGCGCTGTGGCCGGTCCGGGCCGCCACGCCTACCGCCCGCAGCGCCGCCAGCGCCGGCCCCTCCTCGCGGTCGGTGCCGCTGACGCGGTATCCGGCGTCGGCGGCCAGGCGCGCGAGGCCGCTCATGCCCGCACCGCCGACGCCCACAAGGTGGATCGGCCGGGGCCTCACTCGCCCGCGCCCCCTCGCCGCAGGCGCGGCCGTGGGATGTGCACCCGGCGGCGGCGGCCCGCCCTGCCGCGCCGCGGGCGCGGCACCCGCGGCCGTGGAACGCGCAGCCGCCTGCCGCGGCGCGGACCGCGCCGGCGCGCGGCGGCCAGCACGGCGCCGGCCACGCGCTCGGCGGCCTCCGGACGCCCCGCGGCACGGCTTGCCGCGGCCATGACTTCAAGGCGGTCACGGTCGGCGAGCAGCGCTCCCACCACGTCGCGCAGCGTGGACCCCGAGCACTCGTCGTCGGTCAGCACGACGGCGGCGCCCGCCTCGGCCAGCCAGCGGGCGTTCTTGGCCTGGTGATCGGCCGTGGCGTACGGGTAGGGCACCAGGATGGCCGCGCGGCCGATCGTGGCGAGCTCGAACACCGATCCGCCGGAGCGAGCGACCACCAGGTCGGCCGCAGCGATGGCGTCGGGCAGGTTGTCCAAGTAGTGGAACAGGCGGTACCGCGGGCCGGGCGAGCGCGACGCCAGCTGCCGGCGCACGGAGTCGACCTGCTCCGGCCCGGCGACGTGGATCAGCTCGAAGGGCGGACCGTCGCCGAACGCCTCGACGCTGGCCTCGTTGAGGGTGCGCGCGCCCTGGCTGCCGCCCACCACCAGCACGACCGTGACGTCGGGGTCGATGCCGAACGCGCGCCGGCCGCCGGTGCGCGTGGCGGCGCGCACGGCGCTCCCGACAGGACGGCCCGTCACCCGGTAGCGCGGCGGCCGACGACCCGGCAGCGGGAACGCCAACGTCACGCGGTTGGCCATCGGCGCGGCGAGACGGTTGGCCAGCCCCAGGTGCGAGTCGGCCTCCATGAGCACCAGGCCGCGGCGGCGCAGCCGTGCCGCGAGCGCCACCGGGCCAACCACGTAGCTGCCGCTCCCCAGCACCACGTCCGCCTTGCGGCGCCGCAGGATGCGGGCGGCGCGCGGCGTGGCCAGCGCCGACTGCACCAGGGCCAGCAGGTTGCGCGGGGTGAGGCGGCGCTCGAGGCCGCGCAGGCGGATGGTGTCCTGCGGGTAGCCCGCGGCGGCGACCCGCTCAGCGGCGGCCTGCCGCGCTGCCACGAAGCTGACCTCGGCCCCCCGCTGCGACAGCACCTCGGCCACGGCCAGCGCCGGCGCCACGTGCCCCCCGGTCCCGCCCGCGGCGATCACCACCCGCACCGGGGACGAGCCGGAGTTGGCGACGGGCGTCGGGGCTTCTGCGGGCGACGTTGACAAGGAGACCGGCGCTAGCGAGGACGACGACGAGGCTGGTGCCACCGTACGAGACGAACGGTAGCGGGACGCCGGTGACGGGCATCACCCCGACCACCGCTCCCACGTTGACCACCGCCTGGGACACCACCAGCGTGGTCAGGCCGGCGGCCAGAAGCTGCTGATGGAGATCGGCGGCCCGCAGGGCGACCCGGTAGCCGGCGACCGCAAACAGCAGGAACGCCAGCAGCACCGCCGAGACGCCGATGAGACCCAGCTCCTCGCCGACGGTGGCGAGGATCATATCCGTGTGCGCCTCGGGCAGGTAGAAGGCCTTCTGGAGGCCGTCTCCGACGCCCGTGCCGCTGACGCCGCCCGATCCCAGCGCGAGCTGCGACTGCACCGACTGGAAGCCAGCGCCTCCGGGATCGCTCCACGGGTCGATGAAGGCCAGCAGGCGCTCGCGGCGGTAGTCGGCGGCCACGATTGCGATCCCGCCCAGCAGCAGCCCGCCCAGGCCGGCCAGGCCGACGTGCGTCGGCCGGGCCCCGGCCACGATGAGCATGGCTCCGGCGGCCACCAGCAGCACCACGGCCGTGCCGAGGTCGGGCTCGACCACGATGAGCAGCGCCGGAATCGCCGCCACTACGAGGTAGGGCACGAGGCCGTCGCGCTCGCCGACTCGGCCCGGCCGGCGCGCGATGGCCGCCGCGATCCACAGCACCACGGCCAGCTTCGCCAGCTCGCTGGGCTGGATCTGCAGCGCGCCGAGCGACAGCCAGCGGCGCGAGCCGTTGGCTGCCGAGCCGAGCCCGGGCAGCAGCACCAAGAGCAGCAGCACGACCGAGGCGATCATGGCCGGTCGTGCCACCCGGTGGAGGACCCTCGGGTTGATCCGGCTCATGGCCAGGTACGCCCCGAGCCCCAGCGCCGCCGCCATCCCCTGGCGCAGCGCGATGCCGGACGGGTCGCCGTCCGACAGCGCCGCCGTGGCGCTGGAGGCCGAGTAGACCATCACCAGACCGAACGAGACCAGCGCCAGGGCCACGCCCATCAGCACGACATCCGGGCTGAGCTGGGAGAGACGGGAGGGACGACGGGCGCGGCGAGACATGGTCCTGGCTGGGTTCGCCGCAGGCCGGCCCGCCCCTTGTGAGCGGAGTGCGCGGCGGGTGGCTACCGGGCGCCGGCGGCGTGCGCGGCGGCACGGAAGGCATCGCCGCGCTCGGCGTAGTCCGCGAACTGGTCGAGGCTGGCGCACGCCGGAGCCAGCAGCACCACCTCGCCCGCCTGCGCGCGGCCGGCCGCCGCGGCCACGGCGGCCGCCACGGTGCCCGGCCGCTCGCAGGGCACGCCGGCGCGCTCGAAGGCCTCGGCCAGCTCGGGGGCGGTCTCGCCGACGACGTAGGCGCGAACGCACGCGCGCCGGGCAACGGCGGCCAGCTCGTCGAACAGGGTGTCCTTGCCGCGGCCGCCAGCGATCAGGTGGACGCCGCGATCGTAGGCGCCGAGCGCCGCGATGGCCGCGTCGGGGTTGGTGGCCTTGCTGTCGTTCACGTACAGCGCGCCGGCGAGGCTGCCCACGGGCTCCAGGCGGTGGGCCACCGGCGCAAAGCTGGCCAGCCCCTCGGCAATGCCGGCCGCTCCCGCTCCGGCATGGGCCGCCAGGGCCGCGGCCACCAGCGCGTTGTGGCGGTTGTGGGCGCCCCGAAGCTGCAACTCGTCCCAGCCGGCCACGCGCCCCAGCCCGGCCACGTGCACGCCGCCCTCGCCCCAGGCCACGGCGTCGGAGGTGGCGGCCCCCAGCTCGACCCTGCGTGCCGGGGCGGCGCCGCCGGGCTCCATGCCGGCCGGCAGGATGGCCAGGTTGGCCGCCGACTGGTTGCGGAACAGCCGCAACTTGGCGCTGCGGTAGTCGTCGAAGGAGGCGTGGCGGTCCAGGTGGTCGGGCGCCAGGTTCAGCAGGGCCGCCCCCGCGACGTGCAGCGTGTGCGCGTCCTCGAGCTGAAAGCTGGAGCACTCCACCACGAGCCACTCGGCCGGATCCACCGCGTCGACCAGCGCGGCCACGGGATCACCCTGGTTGCCGCACGCCCGCGCGGCGATGCCCGACGCCCGCAGCAGGTGGGCGGTGAGCTCGGTCGTGGTGGTCTTGCCGTTCGTGCCGGTCACCCCGA
>JAUVPZ010000114.1 GCA_030598395.1 Miltoncostaeaceae bacterium
CCAACTGAATTCGGCCGCGCGCGCCCTCCCGGCCGCGCCCCGCCGGGCCAGCTCGTCGCGGTCGGCCAGCGCGCGCTCCAGGTCGGCGGCGATCCCTGTGGGTGTGGGGTCGTTCAGGTACAGGGCCACGTCGGCGCCCACCTCGGGCAGCGACGAGTTGTCCGCGGTCAGCACGGCGCAGCCGTGGGCCATGGCTTCGAGCACCGGCAGGCCGAAGCCCTCGTACTCCGACGGATACACGAGCAGCGTGGCCCGCCGGTAGAGCTCGAGCAGTTCCTCACGCGGCACGAAGCCACGCAGCTCGCAGCCCGGGCCCGCCGCGGCGCGCACCGCGGGCGTCTCGGGACCCTGGTCGCCCACCACGACCAGCCTGCACGGCGGGCCGCCCGGCGCGCGCATCTCGACCGCGCGGCGCCAGTAGATGGCATGACCCTCCACCAGCTGCCGGACGCGCTTGCGCGGATCCAGCACGCCGGCAGCCAGGATGAACGGCTCGCGGGCCCGCGCCGGCTTGCTGTCGGGTGTCACGCCGATCGGCACCACACGCACCCGCTCGGGCCGCACGCCGTACAGCTCCACCAGGTCCCGTGCGGTGGAGAGCGACGGGGTGATCACCAGCGCCGCCCTGCGGGCCGTGCGGCGCGCGAACAGGCGTGCGTAGCGTCGGAAGCCCGCGGGGTAGGCGTGGGGCAGACGCTCCCAGCTGAGGTCCTGCACGGTGACCACCACCGGTCGCGGGCTCCACCACGGTCCCCAGTTGAAGGGCGCGTGCACCGCGGCGAAGCCACCGAACGCCGCCCGGAGTGGCAGCCAGACGTGCAGCCAGGCGAGATCGAGCAGGAGATTGCCGAGCGTGGTGGCCGGGCCGCGCCGTGGGAAGCCGGGCGGGCCGATGGCCCAGGTCACATCGATCGGTCCCCCGGCCACATCGAGCGCCGCGCGCAAGTCGCGGATGTAGGTGGCGCCGCCGGTCCGGCGCCGGCGCAGCAGCCGTCCGTCGGCCAGCACGCGGGGTCGCCCGTGAGGACGTGGTTGCCGCGTCGCTGCTGCAGTGCTGGAGGACACGTGAGGTCGGGGCGCCAGATCACGGGACCACCTCGAGCTCGGCGCCCACGAGCGAGGCGGCGAGAGACCCTACCGGCAACCCGTCCGCGGCGGCGGCCGCCAGGGCCTTCCGGGCCGTGGGCGCCAGGCCCAGGGCCATGCGGAGGGCGGCGTCGACCCCCGCCAGCCACTCGTTGGCGCGATCGCAGTGCACCAGCACGCCCCCGTCGCCCCGCTCGAGCAGGTCGACGGTGGCGGCCACCAGAGCGCCGAGCTGCTGGGGCGCGCCGCCGGCGTCGGTGAGCGGCTGCCAGCGCACGGTGATGTCGGCGAGCGCGTAGTCCAGCAGGCCGTGACGCGTACGCATGCCCGAGACGATCGCGGTGATGCCGTGGACGCACCACCACTCGGTCTCGGCGACGCGCAGTTGGCGCCGGTGGCTGCGACCGCCGCGGCCGGGCCGCTCGGCCACGGCCAGGCGCCCGGGTAGCAGCCAGGCGTACGAGCGCGGCTCGTGGGGTTCGCCGACTGGGGGTATCTGGTCCATGCCCACCAGGCTCGCCCGAGGCGCGCGCACCGCTCAACGCACGCCCGCCTCACGGGCGTGACGAATCTCAACCCCCGTCCGGCACCTCGCCGTCGGGCAGCGCCTGCTCGCGCAGCCAGCCGGGCACCGGCACCGGTTCGCGGGTGGCGCGGTTGACGCACACGTGCACCAGCTCGCCATCGACCGTCAGCTCGCCGTCGCGGGTGAACCGGTGGCGACTCCGGAACGAGGTGCGCCCGACACCGCTCACCCAGGTCCGCAGGGTGAGCTCGTCATCGAGCACCACCCGGGCGATGAACCGGCAGCGGCTGTCCACGATCGGGATGCCGGGGCCCTCCTGGAGCAGCAGCGTGAAGGGGTGGCCGACCGCGGCGAGCCACTCGTTGAAGCCGCGGTCCATCCAGCGGTACATCGCGGTGAAGTGGATCTGCGCCATGTCGACCTCGGCCATGACGACGCGGAAGTCGATGCGGTGGACGTAGGGCGGCATGGCTGCTCCAGGGTATCCGGCGGCGAGCGCCGAACCTGATTTGCCCGCACCGTGCGCACTTTGCGTGCCGGCTGTGCGACGGCGGGGGGGTGAGCGGCGCGGGCTTCCGTCCTCCGGATGAATGTCGCGCCGTTACCGAGTCGTGGTGGCGCGCGACCGGCCCCCCGGGCACTCCAGTGCCGATCTGTTAACTAGTCGCAGTTTTTCGTGGCTGAAACTCAACATTCCCCAACACCTGGCGAGGAGGACCGACGGCAGGCCGTCTGCCGGGCCATGACCCGCGCCCCGGGGCTCGTGCGCTACGCGGCGCGCTACGCCGGCTCGGTCCACGATGCCGAGGACGCCTACCAACGGGCCATGGAGATCGCGCTCACGCGCGCGCCGGTCACCGAGGACCCCAGGTTCCTGGCCTGGCTGCACACGGTGCTGCGCAACGAGGCCCTGGCCATCGCCCGCGCGCGCCGTCGCGAGGTGCCCTCCGAGACCGCGGTGGTCGCGCACATCGACCGTGCCGCCGACGCCGACGGCCCCCAGCGCTCCGCCGAGACGCGCGAGCGCTGGCGGGCGATTCAGGACGCGCTCGGCGGCCTCACCGAGGCCCAGCGCCTGTGCCTCATGCTCCAGATTGCCGGCGCCAGCTACTCGGCCATCTGCGACATCACGGGGTTCACGCGCCGCAAGGTCGAGCGCTCGGTGCTGGAGGGGCGCGCCAACCTCCACGCCTGGGAGGTCCGTCTCGACCAGGGCGGCGTCTGCGCTGAGGTCATCGCGGCCATGGACCGGGTCATGGCCGGGGCGGGTGATCGGGCCGACGGGCGCGCGGTGCGCCGTCACACGCGCCACTGCCGGGCGTGTCGCACTGCGCTGCGCACACGTCGCCAGTCCGACGAGTGGCTGGCCGCGCTGGTGCCGCCCGCCCTCCTCGCGGGCGCGGAGGCGGCCCCGGCCGCCGACCCCACGCCCCTGCTGGCCTGCTGGGAGCGGGCGTCCGGGTCGCTGGGGCTCCGCAGCGCGCAGTTGATGCAGCTCGGCACCGAGCTCTACGCCGTAGCCGCCAGCAAGGTCGGTCTGGGCGCCGCCGCGCTTGCCGTCGCGGGCGCGGCGGGAGGCCCGCTGCTGGTCGGCGCGCTCGGTCCGTCCGCCGAGCCGGCTCCCGGCCCGGCCGCGCACGCCGCGGTCACGGCGAGCGCGCCCCCGACCGTGCCGGGCTCCGCGCTTGGGACCACCGTCACCGCCGCGCCGCCGCGCCGTCCCGCCCAACCCCGTGCGCGTTCGCTGCGCACGCCGGCGCGGCCTGCCCCCCCGCGGCCGGCCCCGGCGGCCACCCGCGCGCCCACGACAGCCCCGGTGCCCGCCCGCGCGGCCCGGCCACCACCATCCCACGGCGGCTCCGCGTCGCCCCCGGCACCACCCTCGCCCTCACTCGTCCTGGAGTTCGGACCATGATCAGCATGCGCAGCGCAGCACCGGCGCTCGGCCTCGTCCTGTCACTCACGCTCGCCCCGGCCGCCGCCGCGACCGACGGAGCCCTCTACGGCTACGGCAGCTCCATCTGGGCAGTCGGGTCGCAGTTCAGCGTGGCCCGCGGCGGCGAGGTCTGGACCATTAGCGCCCCGGCCCTGAACCCGGCGCTCGCCGGCTCCAAGTGGGAGATGAACTGGGGCTGTCCCGTGCCGGGCAGCGTCATCGCCCAGGTCAGCTGGAGCGCCCTGCGCACCGCGCCGCCGAGCCACATGGAGCTGGAGGTCCTGGCCGACAGCGGCAGAGTCTGGGCGATTCCCGACGCGTGGATCCCGCAGTCGCCGGCCGGCGGCCAGGCCTACGCCATCGGCTTCAACCGGCCCACGTGCAACGTGCACCTGCGCCTTCTCCAGGCGGCCACGCTCGCCCAGCACAAGCGCACCTACTTCATCGACAGCCCCCGCGTCCTCGTGCGCGACCTCGCCCCGCCGGCCGCCGTAGTCACGTCCACGCCGCCGGGCTGGCTCAACGCCGGCCAGCGGCACGCCCACATCACCTGGAACACGTCCGACAACTTCGGCAGCGACGGCGTGCGCGGTCAGCGCCTCGTGATCGCGGGACAACTCAAGTACGCCGGCGAGCCCGGGGTCGGAGCCCACGGGTTCGGGGCCCCGCTCGACGGCATCGGCGACGGCCGGCACGGCGTCAGGCTCGAGGTGGACGGCGACGGCACGGGTGGCGCAGTCGCAGGGGGCGTGGTCAACATCGACCGCACCCCCGCCACCATCTCCGGGCTGTCCGTCAACGACGCCGTGCGGCCGGGTCACGCCGACTTCGCCTGGGTGGCCGACGACGCCATGAGCGGCGTCGCCCGGAGCCACTTCGAGCTCAACGCCGCGCCCGACGGCACTGCCACCGGGCCGTGGGTCTCGATCGCCGCCGTCGCTGGCGGCGGCGCCCATCGTCTCACAGACGTCCGCACCACCGCCGTGCCCGACGGTGTACACGCCTGGCGCGTTCGCACCGACGACGTCGCCGGCAACGGCGGACAGGCCACCGGCCCGGGCCACATCGTGGTCGACACCACCCCGCCGGTGCTCGAACTGTCGCCGGTGCCCGACGCCCACGTGCGCACCTTGCGGCTGGGTTTCACGCAGTCCGACAACCTCCAGGCCGACCTGGGCCTCGGTCCCACCGAGATCGAGGTCAACGAGGCCGCCGACGGCAGCGACGCCGGGCGCTGGATCCCGCTGGCGTCGATCAGTGCGGGACCGGGGTCGCACACCGCCGACCTGGACTTCGGCGGGCTGGCCGACGGGCCGCACCGGCTGCGCGTGCGCGCCCGCAACGGCGGGCCGCTCGGCGCCCAGCTCGTCACGGTGAAGACGGCCGTCGCACGCGTCGACGGAAGCAGCCCCCAGCTGACGGGCGTGCGCTTCCGCTCGGCCGGGCCCGGCGCGGTGGAGGCGGGATGGATCGCCCACGACGCGCTGTCCGGCGTCTCGCACGCCGCCCTCCAGTGGCGTACCGCGGCAGG
>JAUVPZ010000081.1 GCA_030598395.1 Miltoncostaeaceae bacterium
CACCGCACGGCGGCGAGCTGGTGCACCGCCTCGACCCCGACCTGGCCCCGGGTGGGCGGCCGAGCGTCACCCTCTCGCAGCGCCAGCAGGCCGACCTCGACCTCATCGCGGTGGGCGCGTTCTCGCCGCTCGCCGGGTTCATGGGCGCCGCCGAGTACCAGTCGGTGGTCGAGGACATGCGCCTGCCGAGCGGGCTGGCCTGGCCAGTGCCCATCACGCTCGGCGTGTCCGGGCCGGAGCTGGCGGCCGTCGGCACCGCCGCCGAGATCGAGCTGACCGACGGCAACGGCACCTTCCTCGGCGTGATGGAGGTCACCGAGCAGTACGAGCTCGACCCGCCGCGCGAAGCCGAGCGCGTGTTCGGCACCACCGACGACGCGCACCCCGGCGTGGCCAGCCTCAACGCCCACCCCACCACCGCGCTCGCGGGCCCGGTGCGGGTGGCGGCGCGACTGCCGCTGGACGACGCCTCCGAGTCGTACCGGCTGGACCCGGCGTCCTCGCGGGCGCGGTTCGACCAGCTGGGCTGGCGCACCGTGGTGGGGTTCCAGACGCGCAACCCCATCCACCGGGCGCACGAGTACATCACCAAGGCCGCGCTGGAGACCGTGGACGGGCTGTTCATCCACCCCCTGGTGGGCGAGACCAAGAGCGACGACATCCCGGCCGACGTGCGCATGCACTGCTACACGGCGCTGATCGAGGGCTACTACCCCGACGAGCGCGTGGTGTTGGGCGTGCTGCCGGCGGCCATGCGATACGCCGGCCCGCGCGAGGCCATCCTGCACGCCATCATGCGCCAGAACTACGGCTGCACCCACTTCATCGTGGGCCGCGACCACGCCGGCGTGGGCGACTACTACGGCACCTACGACGCGCAGCACGTCTTCGAGTGCATCACCGCCGACGAGCTGGCCATACAGCCGATGAAGTTCGAGCACGCGTTCTGGTGCAACGTCACCGGCGGGATGGCCACCACCAAGACGTCGCCGGCCGGTCCCGAGGACCGCGTGTTCCTGTCCGGCACCAAGGTGCGCGAGATGCTCACGCGCGGCGAGGCGCCGCCCGAGGAGTTCACGCGTCCCGAGGTGGCGCAGATCCTCATCCAGGCGCAGCAGGGCGCTGCGGCCTAGCCCATACCCGACCCCGGCGGCTTGGGTTGAGCGCACGGCCCGGGCATGATGGCGCGCGCCGTGCGCCGCAAGCAACTCATCGTCCCCGCGCTGGCCCTGGCCGCCGCGGCGCCCACCGCGGCGGCCGTGCCGGAGACCGGCGACCGCCCCGCCGGGACGGTCTCCACCTGGAGCCACGAGCTCAACCAGAACGAGCTGCGGGGCTGGCGGCCTGGGCGCACGCGGCCGCTGATCCCGGTGCGCCGCTGGACGCGCTCCGTGAACGCGACCGCGCGCCGCAGCGGCCAGAACGGGCTGTGGTTCAGCGGCGTCAGCGCCCTGCCCTTCCCGCCCCTGCCGCTGCCGGACGCCGAGCCGGTGGGCTGGCGCAACCCCACGAACTTCGGCCGGCACTTCCGGCGCACGGGGCTGCGCTGGGATGTCAACGTGGAGGTGTGGGCGGCGCGCAACGCGCTGGAGAACGAGACGGCCATCGTCAACAACCCGCGCACCGAGGCACACACACGCCGGCTGTCGCTGCTGGACCCGGGCTACCGCCGCGAAGCGCTGCGCGAGATCCGGCGCATCGTGCGGCGCCACCGCGGGCTGCCGTACGTGAACATGTACACCGGCTCCGACGAGCCGATCGTCTTCCTCCCGTCGGGTCGGACGGCCGTCCGAACCGCCTACGCGCGGCGCCTTCGCCGCGACGTGCGGCGGCGCGAGGGCATGGCGCCGCCGGCCTGGAACGCGCGGCGCACCCGCAGCCCCCGTGAGGGCCTTCGCTGGCTGGCCTACTCGCGCTACGTCAGCGACCGGGTCTTCGCCATGAAGCGCGAGCAGGCGGCGCTGATCCGCCGCCTGGATCCCGACGCCGTGGTCAATCCGAACGACTACGCGTTCATCAGCGGGTTCATGCCCTGGGACTACACGCTTCTGGCGTCCTTCGCCGACGTGGTGGAAGGCGACCCGTACGTCAGCTTCCCCGAGCGCGACCGCAGCGGCCGCGGGCGCTACAACCCCGGTTTCGCCGCCAAGTTCCTCCACGACCTGACGGGCAGGCGGGTGCGCATCATCGTGCAGGCGTTCCCCCACTCACGCTACAACCCGAAGCCGGCCGACCTGTGGACGTGGACCGCGCAGGCGCTGGGCACCGGAGCCACCGACATCAGCTTCTTCGCCAGCCAGAACCCCAGGTTCACCAACCCACGTCTGTACCGGGCCATGCTCGACGTGGCGCGCGCCGTGCGCGGGAGCCGGCTGCCGGCGCACCCGTACGACCCGGAGCACCTGGTGGTCTACGCGATCGCCAGCGAGGGCCAGGCCCAGCCCCACAAGGACGGCGGCGACCGCTACCGCACGTCGGGCGACGAGCTCTACTCGACCCATGCGCTGCTGGGGGCGCTGAACGGCGCGGCGTTCGCCTTCGACGCCGACACCCGCCTGCAGCGCGAGCCCGGCCGGCTCGCGGCGGCGCGCACCGTCTGGCTGCCCCGCGCCGACACGCTCGACCGGCCGTTCGCCGAGGCGTTGCGCGACTGGGTGCGCGCGGGTGGCACGCTCATCGTCACCGACCCCGAGGCCTTCACCCGCGACCCCCGGGGCGGCTCCCTGGCCGGAGTGCGCCAGGCGCTGATCGGGGCGCCGCTGGGCGGACGCCGCGGCGGCACCGTGCTGGAGGTGGAGGCCGGTGCGCTGGCGGCCGGCTCGCCGTCCGAGATCCTCACGCTGCCCATCGAGACCAAGCCGTCGCGCGCGTTCGCCGCGGTGCCGGCGGGCAGCGCCGTGGTCGCGCGCTTCATCGACGGGGCTCCGGCGGCGTTCGTGCGCCCGGTCGGCAGGGGGCGCGTGCTCGCGTTCGCCAGCGACCTCATGTCGCCGGCCGCGCTCGATGCGCCGCTTGACCTGGCGCGCTTCGTGCGCGACGTGCAGGCCTGGGCGGGCGGCGCGCTCGACAACCCGGCATACGCCTACCGGATCCCCGGCGATCCGATCCCGCGGCGCCTGCCCTGGGGGGACGCCCTGCGGCCGGAGGAAGTCGGGGGGACGGGCACCCCGTGACCGGCGTTCCGTGGGTCCGGGACGCCGGCGGGTAGCATGCCGCGGTCCGCATGAGCGAATCGAGAGGCGATCGAAGGGTGGGATGGTCGGCACGCGTGGCGCTCGCCGCGCTGGCCGTGGCCGTCGCCGCCATCGTGGCTGCGGCCGGCTGCAGCAGCGGCGGGGGCGGCTCCGGCGACGCCACCACCGCGACGGCGCCGGCGACCCAGGCCACCGCCACATCGCCGCCGCCCGCACCGAGCGGCCCCGCCGTCGCGGTGCAGGACGACCACCTGCCCGTCGACCCGATCGAGGACATCCCGGCGCGGATCGATCTGATCGCGTCGACCGGCGCCAAGGTCACGCGCGTGGACCTGTTCTGGGCCAGCGTCGCGCCGAGCCCGGTCGAGAACCCAGAGGACCCGGCCGACCCGGGGTACGACTTCGGCCGCTACGACGTCATCCTGGAGGGCCTCGCCGCGAAGGGCATCACGCCGATCGTGAGCGTCTACAACAGCCCGCCCTGGGCGGCCGACGGCGAGCCGTCCGCGACGGCGGTCAACCCCGTCGCGCCCGACCCCGACGCCTACGCGCAGTTCATGACCGCGGTGGCGACCCGCTACGGAGGCGGGTTCGCCGGCGGCGCCAGCGGGCGCGCCCTGCCCGAGGTGCGCCACTTCGAGCTCTGGAACGAGCCCAACCTCAGTGCGTACCTCTCGCCGCAGGTCGTCGACGGCCGGCGCGTGTCGCTGGACAGCTACGCCGCGATGGTGAAGGCGGCCTACCCGGCCATCAAGGCGGCCAACCCGGACGCGCTGGTCATCGCGGGCGTGGGCGGCCCGCGTGGGCTCACCAACGATACCGGCACCGGCGCGCTGGACTGGTTGCGCGGGCTGGTGCAGCGCCGCATTCCCTTGGACGCCTACTCCCAGCACGTCTATCCGGCCGCCGCGCCCACCGCCAAGACGAACGCCTTCCCCAGCTGGAGCAGCATCGATCAGCTGCTGGCCGAGGTGGAGCGCTTCGCGCCCGGCCTGCCCCTCTACATCACCGAGGCCGGCTACACGACCGCCGAGACCCCCTTCCGCGACGTCAAGGTCACCGAGGGGCAGCAGGCCCGGTACCTGCGCCAGATCTTCGAGCTGCCGCAGGTCCAGAACCCGCGCGTCCGGACCATCGTGTGGTTCAACCTGCAGGACAACGTCAACTGGCCCGCCGGGCTCCTGCGCGAGGACGGCACCGAGAAGCCCAGCTACGCAGCCTTCCGCAGCACGGCGGCGCAGTCGGAGGGCGGGCTCTAGCTGAGCCGCTGCGACGCGGCTCACACCCGTTCCGGCTCGGGCTCGGGGCGCCGCTCGCCGCGCTCCGGGCGGCGCGAGGCGCGTCCGGGTCGTCCGGGGTGTCGAGCGTCACGTCGGCGATGCGCCGGGCCTCGGCGCTGACCACGGCCGGGTCCTGGAACGGCCGCGCGGGGGTCAGCAGGCCGATCGCCACGCCGGCGATGGTCGCGTGCACGCCCGATTCGAACGTCATGAACCAGGCCACCACCCCCAGCGCAACGTAGACCGCCGTGGCGCGCACGTGCATGCGCTGCAGCACGTACATCGTCGCCAGGGCCACGGCGGCGCCCGCCAGCCAGCCGAGGTGAATGGCGTCGCTGTAGAAGATGGCGATCACCCCGATGGCCAGGATGTCGTCGATCACCGCGACCCCAAGCAGCAAGGCCTCAAGAACACCCTCGAGCCCACGGCCCACCCGGGGTAGGAGGGGGCGGGTGCCTCGCCAGGGGCAGGCGTGCGAGAGATGGGTTCATGCCGGTCGGCACGCGTCCGGGTCCCCGCCCGTCCAGCGCCTCGGGCTACATCTGCATCACTCCAAAGCGGCTTCGAGCAAGATGATCGCGGCGCCGAGCCCGGCGGCGCCGAATCCTCGGACCAGGCCATCGGAGAGCCGGTGGTGGGCCATCCGTCCGAAGATGAAGCCCAGTGCGAAGAGGCTCACAATCCCGTAGCCGATCCCGGCCCTGAATGCGGTGTGAAGGGAGATGGCGCCTGCGGCGGCGAGCACGAAGATGAGGGCGGGGGCGACGGCGGCGAAGAGGAGCGGTAGGTTGTCGACCAGAATCGCCCCCAAGTCGCTGAGCCGTGTAGCGCGGCGCGTGGCGACGCCCCGCCCAAGGCTGGTCGCGTAGGCGTGGGCGAGAAAGAGGACGAACGCGCTGCCGAGGACGGCGCCGACGACCTCGTCCGCGGTGGCGCCGTGGTCCTCGAGCGGCAACAGGAGCGCCGTAATGATGATGGTGCCGTAGATCGCACGCGCGAACCGCTCCGCACGTCGCGCCGGCCCCGTCAGTTCAGCCCGCATTCGCTCCGTCCGCACTGCTACAGGCTCAGCTTGTCGGCGAAGTCGGGACCAGGGCGGAGGCTGCTACCACTCGTCGTCCTCACCGTCCTCGTAACCAAAGACCGTTAGCACGCAAGGCTAGATGCCTAGAACTGCTTCGCCATGGGTCGAAGAAGGCTATTCGTCGGTGTTCTCGGCCTCGTTGGCAAGCACGCTCAGCGTCGCCAACGCCCCTCCAGGCTGCGCGCGAGCCGAGGGCCAGCGGCCAGTTCGCCGCAGGCCACGACGTCCACGATGCGCTGCACGGACTCGCGGGCCTCGCGGATGTCGTCGGCGGTGGGCTGCTTCATGCGGTGGGAAAGACTAGGCCCCCGGTCGGTCGTAGCGACCCCCGTGGGCGCGGTCAGCGGCCCGCCCTCTCTGGCGCGCCGGCGTCGTACGCTCACCACATGGCGTTCCCCGACCACCGTCTCTGCGCCGCCACCGCGACGACGACTGGCAAGCCTTGCCCTCAGCCCGCGTTGCGCGATGCGTCGCTGTGTCGCCTTCACGTCCCGGGCGCAACGCCGACCAGCCGATTCGGCGCGCGATGTCACGCGCGCTCACGGCGGACGGGAGAGCCTTGCCGCGACGTGGCGATGCGTGGCCAGCGCGTCTGCAAGGCACACGGCGGCAAGTCGCCCAGGCGCTTCGGGGCGCCAGGCGCCGCCTCGCCCAGGAAACGGCCCAGGACACGCTCGCCAAGATCGCCCAGCCGGTGCACGTCGACCCGAAGGACGCGCTGCGGGATCAGCTCCACCTTGCAGCCGGCAACGTCAAGGTGCTCGGCGAACTCGTGAAGAGCGACTCCGAGGGCTGGGAGGGCAACACCGTCACCCACCCGGTGCGGGCGCTGCTGGACAAGGAGCGCGACCGGCTGATCAAGCTCGCCAAGCAGGCCGTCGACCTGGGACTGGACCAGCGCCGAGCTCGTATCGCCGAGCGGGACGCCGAGCTAGTGGTGGCCGCACGTGCCCATCGCCTTGGCCACCACCGGGCCCTTCCGGCCGGGTATCGGCCCGAAGGGGCTCCGTTCGACGGCCGCGGGCGGCGCACCGAGTTGGGCTGGTCGCTCCGGTCGCCCCGCTAGCATTGGGCGCCCGATGCCTGTGTTCATCTGTCCACGCTGCGCGTTCCGCGAGCGCAGCATCGACCGTCACGTGCGGCACCAGCCGCGCGGCTGCTCGCGCTGTGGCTTCGGGTTCGCCTTCGAGCTGCTCGAGGACTACTACGCCGGGCCCAGGACGGCACTCATCGTGTGCGACCAGGAGCGGCGCGTCCTGGCCGGCGGGCACGCCTCCCACGCCGTGACCGGCTACACCGAGGACGAGCTGATCGGCCACGAGGTGGTCGAGCGCCTCGGCATGCGTGGCTTTCCGGACGGCGACCCGGCGTCCAAGGCGCTGGAGTGGGGCGTCCGGGTCCTGGGAGTGAACTGCACGTTCCGCCCGAGCGGGGTCGACGAGGACCGCCCGGCCACCGCCGATTTCTTCCCCGCCTACGACCAGGACGGCGGGCTGCTCGTCGCCCTCACGCCCAGGTAGGGGTCGGCCATGGAGCGACGGCGCCTCGGCGGGACCGACCTCGAGCTGTCGGTCATCGGGCTCGGCACCTGGGTGGCTGGCGGTCGCTGGGGTGGTGCCGACGACGCCGAGTCACTGGCCGCGGCCCACGCGGCCA
>JAUVPZ010000033.1 GCA_030598395.1 Miltoncostaeaceae bacterium
CCGTGCGTGCGGGCGGCCTCCTCGACCGCGCGGTCGAGCGCGCGGCGCGAAGGCCCGGAGTCGTCGTAGGCCAGCAGGATCGTCGACACCGCGCCGAAGCTTGGCAGACGGAGGGCCCTACGGCCGCCGCTCAGCCGGGGGGGGCGCGCTCGCCTGGAGCGCCCGCTTGATCTGGGCCAGCGAGGGCGCGCCCTGCGTGCCGGTCTCGGTCTCGTAGAGGCGGCAGGCCAGCCCCGCCGGTTCCTCGCATCCCGGGAAGGCGTCGCGGCCGTCGATCAGCACGGTGGGCGAGCCGTGGAAGCCCAGGCACTCGCCCACCTCGGGCGTGGTGACGCGGGTGGCGGTGAGCTGAACCCCCTCCAGGCGAAGCTCGGCCAGCGCGACTTGCAGGCGGCCGCGAGCGAGGCGCCAGTGGGGACAGCCAGAGACGTAGAGCAGGAGGACTTCCACGGACCTTCCCGGTACCTCTGCGAGGTGCCGCTTATCCTACGTTGAAGCCCCGGCCCCAGGCCCCCATCCGTCCGTGCAGGGGTCTGCCGGCGCGGCCAGCTCACGCTGGTGCACGTCGGGCGGTGGAGTGCCGTGGCCATGCCCGTCGAGGTCGCCTCGCTGGTGGCCGCCGCGATCTGCTGGGCCTTCAACGGGGGGGCCCGCGACGCGGATGACCACCGGGCGGCGCCGGTTCATGCGGCGGAAGCGCGCGGGCCGTGCGGGTTGCGCCCGCCGCCGCGGTGGGGTTGACTCGTGGCAGCCGATCGCCCGCCAAGGAGCCCCGATGCGCCCACGCCGTGCCCTCCTCGCCGCCGCCGCCCTCGCCGGCGGCGCCGCCCTTGCCGGGACGGCGCTCGCCGCGCCCGGCGACCTGGACGCCAGCTTCGGCACCGGGGGCGTGACCACCACGCAGTTCCCGCCGTCGCAGCGCTCGGCCGCCACCGGCCTGGCGCTCGACCCGTTCGGCTTCGTGGTGCAGGCCGGCCAGACCCAGGTGAGCCGGCGTGGTGCGGTGAGCAGCGCGTTCGCGGTAGTGCGGCTGGGCCCCAACGGCGCGCCCGACCCCACCTTCGGGGGCGGCGGCCGGGTGGTGGTCGAGGTGGGCGGCGCCGGCAACGTCGACTTCGACCCGGCCGTGACGGTGCAGCCCGACGCCAAGGTGCTGTTGGCTGGCGGCGTGTTCGGTCAGGGGGTGCGGCAGCCAGGCGCGCTGGTGCGCCTGAACCGGAACGGCAGCCTCGACCCCACGTTCGGCGGCGACGGCGTGACGCGCTTCCGTCCGGCCGCCACCGACCTCGCGCTGCAGACCGACGGCAAGGTGCTGACGGTGGGCGGCCCGTTCCTGCGCCGCTTCCTGGCCGACGGCAGGCCCGACCGCGCCTTCGGGCGCAACGGCGCCGTGCGCCTGCGCTCCGACGGCCAGCACGTGGCCCTTCAGGCCAACGGGCGCATCGTGGTGTCGGGCACCGCGGTCAACGAGCAGCCGGGCGGCCCGCCGGGCGCGCTGAGCACCCTGGCCGTGGAGCGCTACACGCCCGCCGGGCGCATCGACCGCAGCTACAACCGCGGACGGGTGCGCGTGGTGGGGCTCGGCTGCGGCGTGGTGGGCAGCGGCGGGCTGGCGCTGGACGCGCAGGGCCGCGCGCTGCTGGGCGCCACGGCGCTCGTGGGCGTCACCGAGTTCGCCGCCATCGCGCGCCTGCGCGGCAACGGCACGCCCGACACGCGGTTCGGCAGCCGGGGCACCGCGCTCTACACCTTCCGCAACCCGGCCACCGGGGGCCGCCGCGCCGTGACCACCGGCGTGCTGGCCGAGTCGGACGGGCAGATCGTGATGTCCGGCGGCAACCTGGTGGAGCTCAACTCCAACGGCACCCTCAGCCGCACCTTCGGGGCGCGTGGCAACGTCACCATGCCCCTGGCCGCGGGCGGGCGATTGGGGCCGAACCCGGTGACCGACACGGTCATCGAGGCCAGCGGCCGTCTGGTCGCGGGCGGCAGCACCGCAAGCGGCGCCGGGACCAGCTTCGCGCTGGCCGGCGTGCAGCTGTTGGGCCCGGCGGCCGCTCCGCTGCCCAACATCAACCAGACGCGCCCCGGAGCGCCGCGCGCCCTGCGCGCCTTCGGCCGCAACCGCGCCATCCAGGCCAGCTGGCTGGGCCCCACGCGTCGCGGTGCCTCCCCGATCCGAGGCTTCGTGGTGGAGTACCGCAAGGTCGGCCAGCCCCGCTTCAACACGTTCTGCGCCACCAAGGGGTTCGCCACGATCCCCAACCTGGAGAACGGCGCCACCTACCAGGTGCGCGTGGCGGCGGGCAACGACGTGGGCCTCGGCCCGTCCGGCCCGGCCATCCGGGTGACGGTCGGCCGCGCCGGGGCGCCCCCCGCCTGATCCGGGTGGCGCCGCTAGAGTGCCCGGTCGCGGGTCCATTCGGCGACCGGACACTCCCCTGCCCGTCGTCCCGGCAAGCGACGCCCGCCCCCATCACATGAGCCAGGTGTTTCCCGCGGACTACCCGCCCCCCTTCCAGTCCAGCGACTACGTCGCCCTGCCGCAGGCGGGCGAGGACGAGCGCATCGAGGTCGGCGTGCTGATCGTCGGCGGCGGCCCGGCCGGGCTGGCCTGTGCCGTGCGCCTCGGCCAGCTGCTGGCCCAGAACGAGGGGCTGCTGGAGTCGCTTGGCGAGGTGCCGATCGCGGTCGCCGAGAAGGGCAAGGCATACGGCTCGCACCTGCTGTCGGGCGCCTGCATGAAGCCGGAGCCCATCAGGGACCTCTTCCCCGACACGCCGGACGAGGAGATCCCGCATTACACCGAGGTGACCGGCGAGGCCGTCTACTTCATGACCAGGGGCGGCAAGTTCCGCATCCCCGCGCCGCCGCAGATGAAGAACCACCGCAACTGGGTGGTGTCGATCAGCCAGCTGGGCCGCTGGATGAGCGAGCAGGCCGAGGAGCTGGGCGCGTTCCTGCTGCCCGAGACCGACGTCCAGAAGGTGCTGATCGACGACGGCGCCGTGCTGGGCGTGGTGACCGGCGACAAGGGCCGCGGCCGCGAGGGCGAGGAGCTGGCCACCTTCGAGCCGGGCGTGGAGGTGCACGCCAAGGTCACGGTGCTGGCCGAGGGCACCCAGGGCCACCTGGCCGGCGTGGTGCGCAACTACTACGACCTGGACCGCGACAGCACCCAGATCTGGGAGCTGGGCGTCAAGGAGGTATGGGAGGTCGAGAAGCCGCTCGATCGCGTCGTCCACACGCTGGGCTGGCCGCTGCGGCTGGGCAAGAAGTACCGCGAGTACGGCGGCTCGTGGCTGTATCCGATGGGCGAGGACAAGGTCTCGCTGGGCTTCGTGGTGGGGCTGGACTTCGCCGACGCCACCACCTCGCCGCACGACCTGCTGCAGGACTTCAAGACCCACCCCTTCATCAGGAGCATCCTGGGCGACGGCAAGCGCCTGGCCTGGGGCGCCAAGACCATCCCCGGCGGCGGCCTGTGGGGCCTGCCCAGCCGCCTGCACGTGCCGGGCGCGGTGCTCACGGGCGACTCCGCCGGCTTCGTGGACATGGCCGCGCTGAAGGGCGTCAACTACGCGATCCGAAGCGGCACGCTGGCCGCCGACGCCATCGTCGAGGCCCTGGAGGCGGGTACCGCCGACCAGCCGGCCGGCCTGTGGGGCTACGACAAGCGCATCCGCGACTCCGAGATCTGGAAGGACCTCTGGAAGGTGCGCAACATCCGCCCCGCCTTCCAGAAGAGCTTCGTCTACGGGGGCATGGTCCACACGATGGCCACCGCATCTGCGGGCAGGCTGCCCAAGCGGGTGAAGTTCAAGGCCGACGCCGCCGAGCCCGTGTTCGTGGGCAGCCGCAAGTATCAGAAGCCCGACGGCGAGTACACCTTCGACAAGCTCGGCAGCGTGTTCGCCAGCGGCAACCAGACCCGCGACGACCAGCCCAGCCACATCCGCATCCAGAGGCACGTGCCGCGCGAGATCGCAGTGGCGTGGGAGAGCATGTGCCCGGCCAAGGTCTATGAGATCGCCGACGACCAGCCCACGAACGGCACGGTCACCGTGCAGGTCAACGCGCCGAACTGCGTTCAGTGCGGGGCCATCACGGCCAAGGGCGGCCAGCTGACCCCGCCCGAGGGCGGCTCGGGCCCCGAGTACACGCTGACCTGAGCACCGGCCTTGTCCATCCGGTCGCCCGGTCGCTGCTGGCCTGGATGCAGGCCAACCCGGAGCGCCTGCGCGGCCTGCTCGACGAGGAGGCCGCGGCCGGCGAGACCGACCTGAGCCCCGCCGGCGACGCCGCCGTGCGCGCGCACCTGCAGTTCGTGGCCGACGCGCTGTCGGCGGCCGCGCCGGCCCACGAGCCGATGGTCCACTTCGGCGCGCGCTGGCCCGGGCTGCTGGCCGAGCGACAGGGGCGCCTGGACGACGAGCGCGAGCTGGCGCGCGCCGCGGCCTCGATCGACCTGGAGGGGCAGTTCGGGGAGGGCGCCGGCGACGATCCCTCCGCCCAGGCGATGACCGACCGCCGCGTGCGGCTGGCGGCCTGGACGCGGGTGTTCCTGGACGCGCTCGACGCCGCGCGCGCGCCGGCGCCGCCCGTGGCCCCGGCGGCGCTGCAGTGGATGGCCGGGCGCCAGACCCAGCTTGCCAACAACATCTTCGCCATGGACCGCGGTGCCAAGGAGAGCGAGATGCAGCGGCACGGCCCGGAGGCCATCGAGGATGCCGACGTGGTGAACCGCATCGGCCAGGCGGCCATGCTGCAGGCGCACGTGCGTTTCCTGGTGGAGGCGCTGTCGGAGACGCTCTAGGCAGCACCCGGCAGCCCGGGCGAGGGGGAATCGGGGCCGCAGCTGCCGCTCGGACCGGGGGTCTGAGCGGGGCCGGCCGGCCCGACCGCTCGCCGTGAGCTCAGGCGCCTCCGTCCTGGCGTGGGGCTACGGGGCTCCCCGGCGCACCACCGCGATGGCGACGTCGTCGCTGAGCCTGCCCTCGCACCAGACGCGCGCGGCCGAGTACACCGAGCGGGCCAGCGCGTTGGGCGGCTCTTCCACCGCTTCGAGCAGCGCTTCGCGCAAGCCACGCTCGCCGAACTCCAGCTCGCCGCGCCGCGCCTCGATGAGTCCGTCGGTGTAGAGGAACAGCAGGTCGCCGGGCGCGAAGCGCTGGGAGTGCGTGCGGAACGCGGTGTCCGGGAAGGCTGCGCACGGCGGGTCGGGGTCGTCGAGCGGGCGCACCTCGCGGCCGTCGGTGACCAGGAGCGGGGGCGGGTGCCCCGCCGAGCACCAGCGCATGATGTCCTCGCCGGGGTCGATGACGGCCAGCACCATCGTCACCAGCGAGGCGTCGGGCAGGCGGGGCCACAGCAGGTCGTTGAGCTGGCCCACCAGGCGGCCCGGATCCTGATCGTGGGTGCTGAGCCCCTCGGTCATGTGCCGCACCATGGCGGTGACGCCCGCGGCCTCCACGCCCTTGCCGCTGACGTCGCCCACCAGCACGGCCACCTCGCCGTCCGGCAGGGTCCACACGTTGTAGAGGTCGCCACCCACCTGGCTGCCGGCCGCGGCCTGGTACAGCGCTCCCAGCTGCAGGCCCGCCGCCTGGGGCAGGTCCTCGCTGAGCAGCGCCTGCTGCAGCGTCTCGGCGATGTGGCGCTCCTGCTCGAACTGCAGTGCGTTCTGGAGCGCGGCGGCCGCATGGCGCGCAAGCTCGCTGAGCACCCGCAGCTCGCGCTCGCCGAAGGCCCGGGGCCGCGTGCTGTTGACCGAGAACAGGCCGTAGACGCGCTCGCCCAGCACCAGCGGGATGTGCATGAACGAGCGGATGCCCTCGGGCCGCACGATGCGCGAGGCCGCATGGGTCTCGGTGGAGGTGTCGTTGCAGATGAACGGCCGCCGGTTGGCCAGCACCCGGCCCACGATCTCCTCGCCCACCCTGAAGACCATGCGCTGCACGGTGGAGGGCGCAAAGCCACGGGTGGCGGCCGGCAGCACGTCGCCGCGCGCGTCCCTGACCAGCACGGCCGACTTCTCGCAGCCGCTCACCAGCTCCTCGGCCTGCTCGAGCAGGTGCTCGTGGATGTCGCCCAGCGACATGGCCGAGGCCATCATGTGGCCGGCGTGGCTGAGGGCCATCTCCTCGGCGGCGCGACGCTCCTCGCGCTCGAGCAGCTGGGTGCGCTCGTCGGCCAGGCGGCGTGCCGTGCGCAGCGCCTCCTGCGCCTCGGAGACGTCGGTGAACACGTCCACCCGCCCCAGCACTGCGCCGCCCTCGTCGGTGACCGGACCCGAGTGGTGATTGATGATCTGCCCGGTGACGGCGTCCTCGTAGTGATCGCTGACCTGGGCCGGGTCGTCGTACAGCGGCAGGGTGCGCCGCTCGAACTCCTCCGGGTTGGCGAAGCGCCACTTGATGCGCTCGCGCACCAGCTGGCGCACCGGCTTGCCCACCAGCTCGGCCCGGCTGGCGCCGAACAGTCGCGCCACGGCATTGTTGGCGACCGTGACCCGCCCGCGCGCGTCGGACACCATGAGCCCCTTCTTGATGGAGCCCACCACCGCCTCCAGGGTGCGCCGGCTGCGCTGGCCGCGGGCCGCCAGCTGGTGGTTGCGCACCGCCAGCGACAGCTCCGGCACCAGCAGCTCGAGCTCGCGCTCGTACTCCGCCGGCACCGGGCGGCCCCGGCCCAGGTTGAGCAGGCTGATCGCCCCCAGGCGCGCGTGGTAGGCGGTGTGCAGCGGCACGGCGAGGCCATTGGCGTCGGCCATGGCGCGGTGGATGGCGTCGGCGGGCTGGCCGGCCTCGGTGAGCCGGGCGAGGCGCTCCATCTCGGCCGGGCCGGCCCACAGCCGCGCCCAGCGCACCGTCTTGCCGGCCTCCACCGCCGCGTCGGCCAGCCCGATGGGATCGATGCCCGAGGGGGTCAGCAGCGTGCGCAGCGAGCGGCCGCGCTCGGTCTCGGACACGCTGTAGCCGCGCGCGACCTCCTCGGGGTCGAGCTCGTCGACGACCTGCACGATGACCACGTCTACTTCGAGGAACTCGCGCAGCTGGCCGGCCAGCTCGTCGAGCGCCGGCCCCAGCCCGGCGCTGGCCACCGACGACACGCGGTCGAGCAGGCGGGCCACCTCGTGCTGGTCGGGCAGGTGGGGGTGGTCAGTCGCCACCGCGCACCCCGGGCATGCCCACGTAGCGCCGCGGCCGGCGCCGGGCGCGCTCGGCCGCCGGGTGGACGAAGGCCCGGTGTGCCAGCGTGGGCGGGTGGTCCTTGAGCGACCTGATCAAAGCCCACTGAGGCTAGCGAAGACTCGCGTCATCCGCCGCGATCGGCCCCGCTCGTTCCGCCGAATGACCCTGTCCCCCGCTGTCCTTCTTGGCTTTGGCCGAAGCGCTCCTTAGGATTCCGCGGACCCACGATCTCGGAGGCGCGTGCGGTGAATCGGCTCAAGGCACTGGCGGTTGCGGCGGCGCTGGCCGCGACGCTCGGCATCGCGGCCGGCTGCGTGACCTCCGATCCCGACGCGGCCGACACGCCGGCCGACGCGCCCACCGTCGCGAACACCGCGGTGCAAACCGACGCCGACGGCAACACGATCCCCACCGAGCCCGGCGACGGCTCCGACGCCACCACCGCCGAGCCTGCCACCACCGCCGAGCCTGCCACCACGGACGAGCCTGCCACCACGGACGAGCCTGCCACCACGGACGAGCCTGCCACCACGGACGAGGGGGGCGGCGACGAGGCCGTACAGGCCGGCCTGGTGGTGTTCCAGGCCAGCTGCACCGCCTGCCACTTGGGCGACGGGCAGGACGCCGGCGGAATCGGTCCGCAGCTGGCCGGCCAGGGCCTCGAGCCCGACGCGGTGAGGGCCCAGACAGTGAACGGCGGCGCCGGCATGCCGGCCGGGCTGGCCAGCGGCACTGACCTCGACGACGTGGTCGCCTACGTGGAGAGCCTCCAGTAGCTGCAGCGGCGGCTGGCCGCGATGGGCCCCGGCCCGATAGAATTGCCGCGTGAGCCTGGACGTCCGTACGGAGTTCCGTGACGGGCTCGTGCTCGTCACGCTCGAGGGTGAGCTGGACATCTACACGGTCGGCGGGTTCCGCCAGGAGCTGGACGACGTGGACCCGGCCGAGCAAGTGCTGGTGATCGACCTGTCGGAGGTCACGCTGGTGGACAGCTCGGGCCTGGGGGCGCTGGTCAGCCTGCTCAACCGCGCTCGCGCCGGCAAGGGCCAGCTGGGCCTGGTGTGCCCCCACAAGCGCCTGCGGCGGGTGTTCGAGATCACCGGCCTGCGGCGTGCGTTCGTGTTCGGCGACGACTTCGACGAGGTGCGCGTCGGCCTTGGCGGAGACGCCGGCAGCGGCTGACGCGGGAACGCCCTGCTCGACCTCCGGCTGATCCGCAGTGACGCCGAGCGCGCCCGCGCGGCCCTGGCGCGGCGCGGGGTCGAAGCCCGCCTGGACGAGCTGATCTCGCTTGACGAGCGCGCCCGGAGGCTGCGCGCCGAGGTGGAGTCGGTGCGCTCCGAGCGCGGCAAGATCAGCAAGCAGGTGGGCCGTGCCCGCGCGCAGGGCACCGACAGCGCGGACCTGGAGGAGCGCGCCCGGGCACTGGGCGGGGCGCTGGAGGGCCAGGAGATCGCCCTGCGCCAGGCCGAGGCCGCCCGCGACGCGATCCTCGAGGAGCTGCCCAACCTGGCCGAGGAGGCCGCGCCCGACGGGGGAGAGGAGGACGCCCTGGAGGTGCGGCGTGTGGGCGTGCCGCCCACGTTCGAGCATCCCGTGCGCGACCATGTGGAGCTGGCCACGGCCGCCGGCGCGCTGGACATGGAGCAGGCTGCCGAGGTGGCCGGGGCTCGCTTCGCCTACCTGCTGGGCCCCCTGGTGCGGCTGCAGATGGCGCTGGTCTCGTTCGCCGTCACGGTGCTCGAGGAGGAGGGCTTCACGCCGGTGATTCCGCCGGTGCTGGTGCGCGAGCAGGCCATGTGGAGCACCGGCTTCTTTCCGACCGACCGCCAGTCCATCTACGAGACGGCCGACGACGACCTGTTCCTGGTGGGCACCTCCGAGGTGCCGCTGGCCGGCCTGCAGCAGGACCGCGTGCTGGCTCCGGAGGATCTGCCGCTGCGCTACGCCGGCATCTCAACCTGCTTCCGGCGCGAGGCGGGCGCCGCAGGCCGCGACACCCGCGGCATCTTCCGCGTACACCAGTTCGACAAGGTCGAGATGTTCGTGTTCACCGAGCCCGAGGAGTCGGCCGCCGAGCACGGGCGGCTGGTGGCCATCCAGGAGCGCATCCTCGCGGCCCTCGCGATCCCGTACCGCGTGGTGGACATCGCGGTGGGCGACCTGGGCACCTCGGCCGCCCGCAAGTACGATCTGGAAGCCTGGATGCCGGCGCAGGGGGCCTACCGCGAGGTCACCAGCTGCTCCAACTGCACCGACTACCAGGCGCGGCGCCTGCGTACGCGCGTCAAGCGCGGCAACCGCCCGGAGACGGTGCATACGCTCAACGGCACCGCGTGCGCGGTGGGGCGAACCATCATCGCGCTGCTCGAGAACGGCCAGCGCGCGGACGGCAGCGTGGGCCTGCCCGAGGCCCTGGTGGCGCACGGCGCGCCGGCCGAGATCCGGCCGGCGTGACCGCCCGCCCGCGCGTGGCGGTGGTGGGCCACGTGGAGTGGCTCACCCACGCGCTGGGCAGCTTCCCGGGGCCGGGCGAGATCACCCGGCTGGACGAGCCGCTTCGGGAGCCGGCGGGCGGGGGTGCGGTGGCCGCGTCGCAGGTGGCCAAGCTGGGCGCCGAGACGCTGTTCTTCACCGCCCTGGGCGGCGACGAGGCGGGCGAGCGCACCCGGGCCGAGCTGGAGGCGATCGGGGTGCAGGTGTTCGCCCAGCGGCGCGAGACCCCGCAGACGCGGGCCGTGGCCACGGTGGACGCCGCCGGCGACCGCGCCATCGCGGTGATCGGCCCGCCCACCGACCCGCGGGCCGACGACCCGCTGCCCTGGGACCGGCTGGCCGCGTGCGACGCGGTCTACTTCACCGGCCACGATCCGGAGACCCTGCGACGCGCCCGGGCTGCCCGGGCCGTGGTGGTCACGGCCCGGCGCAGGCCGGCGCTCGAGGCCAGCGGGGTGCGGGCCGACGTGGTGGTGGCCAGCGCCGACGACCCGGCCGAGGACGCCGAGGGCCTGCCGGTGCCGCCCGGCGCCGTCGTCCTCACGGAGGGCGCCCGGGGCGGGCGCTACCGCGTCGGCGATGGTCCGGAGCGCCGCTGGCAGCCGGCTACGCCATCGGGCCCCGTGGTGGACACCTACGGCAGCGGCGACAGCTTCGCCGCGGGTATGACAGTTGGCATTGCGCGCGGGCGCCAATTGGCGGACGCCATCGCGCTGGGCGCCCGCTGCGGTGCGGCCAGCCTCACGGGCCGGGGCGGCCTCCGGGCCCAGCTGCGCGAGCCCTGAGTGGCTAGCCCTCCAGCAGCGCGCGCAGCGTCTGGAGGTCCTTCTCGTCCTGGCCGCCCACAATCTTGCGCGCCACGAGGCCGCCCGGGCCGGACAGCGCGGGCGACGACTTCTGGAAGGTCACCCTGGTCCCCCCCCCGACGGCCTCCAGGCCCCAGCGCAGCTCCCACGGCGGGTTGGACACCAGGCTCTGCCACTTCCAGCCGGCCTCGTCCCACTCCACGATTTCGGCGGTCCACTCCATCGTCTGACCGAACACGCTGACCACGCCGCGGCTCTGGGCGCCCTGTCCGACCGGGCTCGGCGTGGTCAGCTCGTACTCCTTCAGGCTGCCCTGCCAGCGGGTGGCGTTGTCGGGGTCCAGGAGGAACTGGCGCACCTCGTCGGGCGCCCGCGCGATGGTCACCTGCAGCTCGATGTCGGCCACGGCCGCTCTCCCCCTCGGTTACCCCGCGTAACTGGACCTCGCGCAGACGCTGAAGTCAAGCGGCCGGCGACTCCTCCAGCATCGCACGCAGGCGCTCCAGGTCCCGCTCGGCCTGGCGGCCCACCGCCCTCCTGGCGGCGACGGCCGCGATGTGCGACAGCGCGGGCGACCACTGCCGGACGGTCACCCTGGTCCCGCCGCCGACCGCCTCTAGATCCCAGCGGATCTGCCAGCGCGGGTTGGAGACCACGCTCTTCCACTTCCAGCCGGCCTCGTCCCACTCCACGATCTCGGCCGTCCACTCCCACCGCTCGCCCCGCACGGCCAGCACGCCGCGCGTGCGCGTGCCCAGTTGCGGCGGGCCGGGCGTGGTCTGCTCGTAGTCGCGCAGCCTGCGCTGCCACCGCATGACGCTGTCGGCGTCCAGCACGAAGGCGCGCACCTCGTCCGGGGTGCGCGCGATGGTCACGCTCCGCTCGACGTCTGCCACCCGCGGCCCTCCCAGTCGCTCGCGTAACCACACCCGAGGCGGCCGGGTGAGTCAAGTTGGGCTAGTGTCCTGTCTCAGGAATACGTGGGCAGTTTCGCGGCTGCATCCCGTCGCGATGCGGTGTCCTCGGTCGGCCCGATATCCACCGATATCGGGCCTCCCTGCGTCCTAGCCTCGCTCGGGATTCGCGCGCGAAACATGCGACGAACCTCTGAGACAGGACACTAGGGAGCCGACCCGTTGCCCTGGCGCTCGGAGGAGGGCGGCGACTCCTCCTCGATGGCCACCATCACCACGCGCGTGCCACGGGTGGCCTGGACGGTGAGCCGGTAGCCGTCGATCACGATCGAGTCGTCCACCTCGGGCACCCGGCCGAGCTGCGTGAAGATCAGGCCGCCCACGCTGGTGACGGTGTCGTCCTCGATCTGGACGTCATGGTCCTCAAGATCCTCCAGCGGCACGTGGCCATGTACCAGCAGGCGGCCGTCGGGCTGGGCCTCCACGGGCGTGGTCCGGTCGCGCTCGTCGTCGATCTCGCCCACGATCTCCTCGATCACGTCCTCCACGCTGACCACGCCGGCCAGGTCGCCGTACTCGTCCAGCACCACGGCCATCGAGCGGTGCCGGTCCTTCAGCAGGTGCAGCAGCTCGTCGACCGGCTTGGTCTCGAGCACGAACAGTGCCCTCCTGGCCACGTCGGCGACGGTGGCGCCGTTCTCGTTCAGCAGCCCGCGCGACAGGTCGGAGATGTGCACCACGCCCAGCACGTTGTCCTCGTCGTCCACCACCGGAAAGCGGCTGTGGCGGGTGGCGAGAGCCAGCGTCAGCCCCTCGCGCACGCCCATCTCGCCCGCCAGCGTGGTCACCTCGGGCCTGGGGGTCATGATCTCGCGCGTCTGGTCGTCGCCCAGGCCGAAGATACCCTCCACCATGTCGGCCTGCTCGGGCTCGATGTTGCCGCCCTCCTCGCCCTCGTCCACCAGGCGCTGGATGTCCTCGGGCGTGGAGGCCAGCTCAGACGGCGTGGCCGGCTGGACGCCGACGGCCCGCACCAGGGCGTTGCCGCCGCCGTTCAGCACGTAGACGATCGGCGAGAACAGCCAGCGGAACCACTCGAGCGGCCGGGCCACGGCGAGCGCGGTGCGCTCGGGGCGCTGGATGGCGATGCTCTTGGGCGCCAGCTCGCCCACGATGACGTGCAGCACCGTGATGATGACGAAGGCGATGATC
Organism: Miltoncostaeaceae bacterium; assembly: GCA_030598395.1. Taxonomy (GTDB): domain Bacteria; phylum Actinomycetota; class Thermoleophilia; order Miltoncostaeales; family Miltoncostaeaceae; genus JAUVPZ01. The sequence goes on from JAUVPZ010000033.1 coordinate 12,622, forward strand.
CCCGCGGTGAGCACCGAGCCAGCCGCGCCGATTCCGATCCAGCCGAAGATCGGCTCCAGCAGTTGGCCAAAGGCCGGCTCGGCGATCCAGCCCAGGCCCAGGCTGGCGATGGTGATGCCCAGTTGGCAGGCCGCCAGGTAGCGGTCGATCCGACTGACCTGCCGACGCGCCAGGGCGGCCGCGGCGCTGCCCTGCTCGGATTTCTGCTCCAGCCGCGTGGTGCGCGCGCGATCAAGCGAGAACTCGGCGGCGACGAAGAAGCCGTTGAGCAGCACCAGGGCCAGTGCCACCGCCAACTGGACCGCGGTCAGCAACGGCCCGATGATTCGGTCACGAGCCGATGATACTCCAGCGCCCGCGCCCGGACCCCGGGGGCGACCGGATCTGGGCATCTCACGCGCGGCGCCCGGGGCACTTGCGCCCCGGAACGTGCGCATCTCGTGACGGGCGCGCCTGGGCCGGCGGGCCGCCCTCCGACGGGGTGGGCGCGGCCCTCAGCGAGGGCGTCAACGGCTGATCGCGGCGCCGGGCACCGCCGCGCATCGGTAGTTTCGCGCCGTGCGTCGCATCTTTCCGGAGCCCGCCGAGGCGGTCGAGGTGGCCGCGGTCTACATCGGCGCGCGGCGGCCTCCGCCCCCCGGCCGGCCGTGGGTGATGCTGGACATGATCGCCAGCGCCGACGGCGCTGCCGCGGTGGAGGGGCGCGCGCGCGGCCTGGGCTCGCCGGCGGATCGGGCGGTCTTCTTCGCGCTGCGCGCGATGGCCGACGTGGTGATGGTGGCCGCCGGCACGGTGCGGGCCGAGGGCTACGGGCCGCCCCGCCTGAGCGAGGAGGCCCAGGCCGCCCGCATCGCCCGTGGCCAGCCACCGCTGCCCCGGATGGCGGTGGTGTCGGGCAGCCTGGAGCTGGACTGGGGCTCCCCGCTGTTCACCGACTCGCCCGAGCGTCCGTACGTGATCACGGCCGCCGACGCAGCGGGGGAGGGGCGCAGGCGCGCCGAGGCCGCCGCCGAGGTGATCGCCACCGGCTCGAAGGGGACGGCCGACCTGGCGGACGCGCTGGCCCGGCTGGGCCGTGACGGGGCGCGCCTCGTGCTCTCTGAGGGCGGCCCCAGCCTCAACGGCGCGTTGCTCCGGGACGACCTGGTGGACGAGCTGGACCTCACGGTGGCGCCGTCCCTGGTGGGCGGCGACGCCATCCGCATCGTGCGCGGCGGAGCGCCGCCCCAGCCCGTGCGGCTTCCGCTCGCCCACGCGTTGGAGGAGGACGGCTACCTCTTCCTGCGCTACGCGCGAGCCTGACCGGCCCCGTCGGATCCCCGGCCCCGACGGCGGCGCGGCCGCGCGGCGCCGGCGGTGCAAGAATGCGCGCATGTCGGACGTCACCGAGACCCAGCTTCCCGGCGTGGGCGTGCGGCACGACTTCACCACCAGCTCGGGCGAGCGGCTGGGGATGATCGTGCACCGCACCGGCCATCGAGACCTTCTGATCTACGACCGCGAGGATCCCGACGCCTGCAGCATGGTGCTGCGGCTCGGGGAGGACGACGCGCGCACGCTCGCCGACGTGCTGGGCGCCTCGCACGTCACCGAGGAGGTCGCCCGGCTCCAGTCCATCGCCGGGCTCACCATCGACTGGATCCCGGTCACCGCGGGGTCGGCGTGCTCGACCGCCAGCCTGCGCGACCTGGGCGCCGCGGCCGAGCCCGGCGCCACGGTGGTGGCGGTGATCCGCGGCGAGGAGACCATCGCCTCGCCGCCGCCGGAGTTCGTGTTGCAGGCGGGCGACACCGCGGTGGCGGTGGGCACGCCCGGCGGCGTGAAGCACCTGTTCGAGCTGCTGCAGGGCGGCCTCGACCCGCTGGCGGGCATCGTCTGATGCAGGGCAGGCGTTAGCGCCGCATGCCTGAGACCGCCGCGGCGGCGGATGTCGCGGCGATCCTCATCCAGCTCGGCGCGGCGGCCATCGTGCTCGCCCTGCTGGCCCGCCTCGGCGCGAAGACGGGCATCTCGCCGATCCCGTTCTACCTGGTGGTGGGCCTCGCCATCGGCGCCCTGGCGCCGTTCGAGGTGGACGAGGCCGTGGTGGACGTGGGCAGCGAGATCGGCGTGGTGCTGCTGCTCTTCATGCTGGGGTTGGAGTACACCAGCGAGGAGCTGCGCTCCAACCTGAAGGCGGGGCTGCCGGCGGGCTTCGTGGACCTGGCGCTCAACTTCCCGCCCGGGTTCGTCGCCGGCCTGCTCTTGGGCTGGGGCCTGGTGCCGGCGCTGCTCCTGGGCGGCGTCACCTACATCAGCTCGTCCGGGATCATCGCCAAGGTCCTGTCCGACCTCGACCGCCTGGGCAACCGCGAGACGCCGTCCATTCTCTCGGTGCTGGTGTTGGAGGACCTGGCCATGGCGGTGTACCTGCCGCTCGTGGCCGCCCTGCTGGTGGGCACCACGGTGCTGGGCACGCTGGGCTCGCTGGGCATCGCCCTCGGCGCCGCCGCGGTGGCCCTGATCGCCGCGCTGCGCTACGGCGAGCGACTGAGCTCGGTCATCGCGCACCGCTCGGACGAGGTGGTGCTGCTCACCGTCTTCGGCCTCATCCTGCTCGTGGCCGGCGTGGCCGACGAGCTGCAGGTCAGCTCGGCGATCGGGGCCTTCCTGGTGGGCGTGGCGCTGTCGGGCCCGGTGGCCGAGCGGGCGCGCCTGCTGCTGGGGCCGCTGCGCGACCTGTTCGCCGCCACGTTCTTCGTGTTCTTCGGCCTGGGCATCGCCATCGAGGAGATCCCGCCGGTGCTGGCGCTTGCGGTGGCGCTGGCGGCGGTCACGGCGATCACCAAGATCGGCAGCGGCTGGTGGGCGGCGGCGCGGGCCGGCGTGGGGCAGCGCGGCCGGGCGCGCGCCGGCGCCGCCCTGGTGGCGCGCGGCGAGTTCTCGATCGTGATCGCCGCGCTGGGTGTGGCCGCCGGGGCCGAGAGCGACCTGGGGCCGCTGTCGGCGGCGTACGTGCTGATCCTGGCGTTCGCCGGTCCCGTCCTTTCGCGCTGGTACCGCTTGCTACTGCCGATCGCGGGCCGGATGGCGCGCCTGGCGCCGGCCAGCCGCGGCCCGCCCGGCACGGCGTGAGCGCCGATTCCCACCCGGCGGGCTTGCGCCGCGGCCCCGAATCACAAAGGATTCGCGCATCGAGAAGCTTGTGATGGGGGCATGACTCGGTCCGCAATATTCGACGAGGGGGGATCATGGATCGAACGAGGCTGAAGGGAACGGCGATCGCCGGCGCCGCGGTGCTCGCGCTAGGCGCCGGCGCAACTGTCGCCATGGGCGCCTCGCACCCCGTTGGTGGTGGCAGCAGCCCGGGCGTTGGTGGTGGCGGCAGCCCGGGGGTCACGAAGTACGTCATCGCCGCGTGGGCCGACGCGGACCAAGAGGAGCAGACGCCGAGGGGCAACGTCCGCAACGCGGACGGCAAGTTCAAGGCCGCCCTCCGCCGGCAGGGCAATAGATGGATGGGCACCGGTCGGCTGAATTACAAGAACCTGACCGGCCCGCTAACGCAGGCGCAC
>JAUVPZ010000118.1 GCA_030598395.1 Miltoncostaeaceae bacterium
CTAGCGGGGCACGGTGCTCGACCTCCGCAGCTGGCGCGAGCGGGTGTGGGGGCCGGCGTGCGAGCGGGCCGGGGTCAGCGCGACGCCCTACGGCGGGCGGCACAGCTACGCCAGCGCGCTGATCCACGAGGGCCGCGCGCTGCCCTACGTCACCGCGGCGCTGGGGCACTCCAGCGCCACCACAACGCTGAACCACTACGCGCACGTCTTCGACGAGGCGCGGCTCGGGACGGGCGTCCAGTTCGTCGACGCGATCCGCGCTGCCCGCACCGAGCTGGAGCGTTCTGGTGTGTGGCCAGAGTGTGTTTCGCGCCCCGTGCGCACGCTGCGAAGGGCGCTGCCGAAGTCACAAGCCGCCCCGGAGCAGGGCTTTTCCGAAGAGCGCGAGACGGGACTCGAATCCGCGACCCTCAGCCCGACACGTTGAAGCGCACCTCGATCACGTCGCCCTCCCGGACGACGTAGTCCCTGCCCTCCAGGCGTACCTGGGCGCGCTCGCGCGCCCGGGCGAACGAGCCCGCTTCGACCAGAGCGTCCCAGGGGATGACCTCGGCGCGGATGAACCCCCGCTCCATGTCGGAGTGCACCCGTCCCGCGGCGCGCGCGGCGACCGTGCCGCGAGGCACCGGCCAGGCGCGTACCTCGGGTGGCGCCGAGCCGGTGAAGAAGGTCACCAGGTCCAGCAGGCGGTAGCCCGCGCCGACCAGCGCCGCGGCGCCGCGCTCGTCGCCCAGCTCCAGCTCGGCGGCCAGCTCGGCGGCCTCTGCGTCATCGAGCGCGGCCAGCTCGAGCTCGACGCCCACCGGGAGCGCCATCGCGTCGGCACCCTGCTCTGCGGCGTGCGCCGCGAGCGCGGGGGGCGCGGGCGCGGGCTCGTCGACGTTGGCCAGGTAGAGCACCGGCTTGGCGGTCAGCAGGCCGAGGGCGGCGGCGGCCGCCCGCCCCTCGGCGGGTGCCAGCCGCGCCGGCTGCCCGCCGCGGAGGTCCTCCACCACCGCGGCCAGCGCATCGCCCTCCGCCCGGGCGCCGGCGCCGCCGCCGCGCGCCGCCTTGGCCAGCCGCTCCAGGCGGCGCTCGGCCTGCTCGAGATCGGCGGCGATGAGCTCCAGGTCCACTGTGGCGGCGTCCTCGGCCGGGTCGAGCCGCCCCAGCGGATGCGGCACCTCCGCGTTCGCGAAGCCCCGCACCACGTGCACCAGCGCATCCATCTCGCGCAGCTGGGCCAGCGCCGCCCGCCCCGGGCCCTCGCGGCCGCCCGCAGCCAGGCCCGCGATGTCGACCACCTGCACCTGGGCGGGAACCCGTCGCGGGATGTCCTGGGCGTCGGCGATGGCGTCGAGCCGGGGATCGGGGACGTCGGCCACCCCGCGCGCCGGGTCGGCGGTGCTGTACGGATACGGCGCCACGACCGCATCGCCGTCGGTGATCAGGTTGAACAGTGCTGTCTTGCCGGCGTTGGCCAGCCCGACCAGGCCCAGGTCCACGCGTTCCCGCTGCCGGCGCTAGCTGCCGCCGAAGCCGACCGGGGCGACCTCGCCCGGCTCGAGGCGCGTGTAGAGCAGCTTGCCCAGGTTGACGCGGTACTCGCCCTCCTCGGCTGAGAGGGCGCGCCAGCCGGCGCCGTCGGTGAGCGCGTCGCCCAGCTCTTCCACCACGCCCTGCTCGACGGTCAGCCGCAGCACGCTGCCGCCCTCGAAGCCCAGCTCCACCCGCCGTGACGGCACACGCCCCTCCCCCGGTCGACGTCCTGAGTTTAGTGTCTAGCCACGGTCCTCGATGAGCTCGATCAGCACGCCGTGGGCCGAGCGCGGGTGCACGAACGCCATGAGACGGCCGCCGAGACCCACCCGCGGGCGCTCGTCGACGAGCTCCCCGCCCGCGGCCGCGACGCCCCGCAGGGCGACCGCGACATCGGGCACCGCGAATGCGATGTGGTGCATCCCGGGCCCACGCGCTTCGAGGAAGCGCGCCACCGGGCCCTCGGGGTCGGTGGGCCGGACCAACTCCACGCGGCAGCGGCCGGCCTCGAGCATCGCCGCCTCCACCGCCTGCTCGGGGAGCTCCTCGCGCAGCGCGACCCGCATCCCGAAGACGCGCTGGTAGTCGACGATCGCGGCGTCGAGGTCGTCCACCACCTGCCCCACGTGGTCGATGCGCCCAAACTCGATCACCGCACGCGCTCCAGGCGGGGGTTGGGGCGCTCCTCGCGGCCCACCTTCGCGCAGGGCCGTCCGTCGATGCGTACCGCGTCGGCGGTGAAGTCGTTCGAGCCCGAGAGCAGGGAGGTGCCCACTCCGTAGGCGTCCACCGGCACCTCCTGCTCCTCGAAGTCGCGGATGCGCGCCGCGTCGAAGCCGCCCGAGGCCACGATGCGCACGCCGCCGTGACCCGCGCCGTCGAGCGCGCGGCGAACCCTCCAGACCAGCTCCGGCACCACGCCCGTGGGCGAGAAGCGGCCCATCTCGTGCCACAGGCTTCGGTCGACCATGGTGCTGCTGGTGTCCAGCCGCACGGCCCACAGGCGAGGCCCCAGCGCATCGGCGAGCTCGAGGGCCGTGCGCACCGAGTCGTTCTCGAAATCCACCAGCACGATGACGTTGAGGTGGTCTGCGAAGCGGTCGGCATAGCGCTGGGCGGCCAGCACCGTGTCGCCGCCGTAGGCCGCGATGAGGCCGTGCGGCACCGTGCCCATGCCCTTCCCGCCCCACCACGACGCCTGGGCGTCGGTGGACACGCCGATCGCCCCGGCCACGTGCGCCGCCCAGCCGTCGCCGGTCTGCACCTGCCAGTGGTCGAACCGCGCGGGGAAGTAGAGGATCGGCTTGCCCCCGGCGGCCTCGACCACCGCGCGCACGTTGCGGCTGATCAGCGTGCGCCGGGCCAGCACGCCCACGTACAGCGTCTCGAGGTGGACGAACAGGTCGTACTGGCCCTCGATGGTGAGCACCGTTTCCCACGGTGAGATGTCGTCGCCGTCGTGCAGCGCGTGCACCACCAGGCCATCCCATCCGGGCTTCCAGCCGCCGTCGGTGGCCCGGCCGCTGCAGAGCCGCAGGATCGCGAGCGCCTCATCCATCCCGCCAAGCACCGATCGCTCTCGCTGGAACACCTGCATCAGCACGCTGGGCCGGTGGTCGTCGTGCACCAGCACGTCGCGAGTGAAGGTGAAGTACGCGTCCGAGTAGTAGCCCTGGCGCATCTTCTCGACCGGCAGCTGGAAGGTCTCCGGCGGCAGGCGCCGTCTGCGCGTGGTCGTCATGCGTTCTCCCTGTCGTCCGGTGGTAGCGCCGCCGGGCGGCTCGCCCACAGCAGGCCGGTGCCGAGCGCCGCCAGCGCCGCGATGACGATGGCGATCACGCCCAGCCAGATGGCTGCGCCCGAGCCCCCGTCATCGCCCCCGCCCCCGACGGCCACCTCGTCGGCGCGCACGATCTCGACCGCGGCGGCGGGCCCCGACTCGCCCTCCGAGGGCTCCGCCGACGCCCCTGCTGGCGCGCTTGGCGCGCCGGTCCAGCGCACGCCGGTACCGTCGGCGAGGGTCTGCACCACCGGCCAGACCGTCGTTCCCGTCCTGAGCGGCGTGGCCATCACCCCGAAGCTCTGGTGCCGCCCGGGCTCGATGCGGCCGCCGGTCCAGACCGCCCCGACCAGCCGTCCGCCGGGGCCGAGCCGCGGTTGGGTGCGCCAGCCCGGCGGCGGCTCACGAAGGCTGAACGCCGTGACCTCGACCGGGAAGTCGGCGCGCACGCCCGTGGTGGCCACGTCGCCCTCGTTGGGCACGCGGATCTCGAACTCCTGCGCCTCACCGTCGGCGGCGCGCGCGGGCAGCACGTCCACGTGGGCGCCGGCGGGCGCGGCCAGTGCCAGCATGGCGACGAGCGCGGCGAGACGGACCGGCCCGCCGCTCACCCGTAGGCCGCCTCCCCGAAGCTTCCCGACAGCCCCTGAAGCGCAGCGGTCCATAGTTGCGCCTGCGCGCTCTCCGACAGGGCCATGCGATAGGTCATGGCCAGCCGGCCGGTGGCGTTGAGCTCGACCGTGAGCCGGGTGCCGTCGCGCTCCGGGATCAGCGTGGAGGCGAGTGGAGCCCGCACCAGGAGCCCGCGCGCCTCCCACCCGATCGACGAGCCGTGCTGCACCGCGGTGATGACCGGGCGCGTGTAGAGGTCGCGTCCGCTCGGGTGGCGCAGCTGCATGTCCAGCTTGCTTCCAGGTTGCAGCGGACCCTCGAGGCAGGCCGCCACGCACTGCTTGTTCCACTCCGGCCAGCGCGCGAAGTCGGTCCAACGCTGCCAGACCGCGTCGGGCTCGGCGGGCACCACGGCGGTGACCCTGACCGGCACGGCCTCAGCTCACTCCCTCGGCCTGCAGCAGCGTCTCCATCGCCGTGCGGCCGACCGCCAGGTCGTCGGCCCCGGGCTCGCGCGTGACGAAGCCCGTCTGGATGACGTGGCCCACGGCGTGGACCGCGCGCGACACCGGGTGCCGCGGCGATCGCCCGGCGAAGGCGAAGATCTCGACCGCCACGCCCACGCTGAGGGTGGCCGCGAGCACGCGGGCCAGCATCGATCGCCGGCCCAACGCCACGCGCACCACGGTGTTGGCCACCGCGCTGGTGACCACCAGCGGCAGCACGAGGTTGCTGCCGCAGCGCTGGTGCTCCTTCGCATGGTCGGCCGCGTTGACCAGCTCGGCGGCCCCGCCCTGCTCGTAGGCTGCGATGCTCTTGTGCTCGACGGCGTGCCAGACGGCGGCCTGCGAGCCGCGCAGCGCGACGAGCGCGGGCGCGAGGCCCGCCACGGCGGCGACGGTCTCCTGGGCCAGCACCGAGCGGAGCCGCCGCCGGGCGACCGCCGCCACGACCACGGCGCCCAGCATGGCCGCGTTGGAGAGGCCATCCTCC
>JAUVPZ010000051.1 GCA_030598395.1 Miltoncostaeaceae bacterium
GGAGGACCCCTCATCATCGCCCGGGCCGAGGGTCCCCTGATGGAGCGTACCGGCGGCGTGGCCGAGGGCATGAGCGGCAGCCCGGTCTACGTGACCGGCAGCGACGGCGTGCCCCGGGTGCTCGGCGCCATCGCGTTCGGCAGCGGCGACCAGGGCGGCGTCATCGTGGGGGTGACCCCCATCGAGCGCATGCTCGCCGGCGCGCCCGGCACCCCGACCCCGGCGACCCCCACCGCCGTGCCGCGCCGGCCCATCCGGCTCGTCGCGGGGCGTCAGGCCGCGGTGCGCACCGAGCGCCGCCGGCCGGGTGCGCGCGCCCTGTATCCGCTGCGGCGCTGGATGGTGGCCGGGGCATCGCCCGCGCTGTTGGGGCCGCTGCAGCGCCGGCTGCGCGCTGAGGGCGTGCGGCTGACCGCGGTCGGAACGCCGCCGCCGCGTCCGGCGACGCCGCTGGTGCCGGGCGCCACCCTCACCGCGCTGCTGTCGGCGGGCGACCTCGCGGCCGGCGCCGTCGGGACCGTGACCTACGTGGACGGCAGGACCGTGATCGGCTTCGGTCACCCCTTCCTCGGCGCGGGTGCATCGCGCTTCCTGATGGCCGGCGGGCACGTGCTGCAGACGATTCCGGCGCCCATCCTCAGCGCCAGCTACAAGCTCGCCGAGCCCGGCGCCCTCCAGGGCACGATCGTGGGCGACCACCTCAACGGGGTGGTGGGCCAGGTCGGCGTGCCCAGCGGGGTGCGCGTGGTCTCGCAGGCGGTCGATCGGGACCGGGGCACCGAGCGGGTCGCGCGCTCGCTCGTGGCACCCGACCCGCGCGCGCTGGTGCTGCTGGCCCCGCTGCTACAGGGCGAGCCGGCCCTCGTCGCGCGCGACGGCATCGGGGCGGGCACGCTACACCTTCGAATCGTGATCGAGAGCCCGGCGCTCGCCCGGCCGCTCGTCTACCGCAACATCTACGCGGCGGCCGGCGACGTCATCGGGCTGGCCAACGGGGAGCTGGAGCGCCTGGTGGGGGTGCTGGGACAGAACGGCCTGCGGCGCATCCCGATCGAGCGCATCCGCGTGAGCCAGACCCTCCGCAGCCGGGTGGACGCAGCGAGGATCGTCGGCGCGGCGGTGCGGCCCCGCCGCGTTCGGGCGGGTGGCACCGCCACCCTCGTGCTCGCCCTGCAGCCCTGGCGCGCCGAGCGGCGGGTGCTGCGGCGGCAGTTCCGGGTTCCGGTCGACCTGCCCCCGGGCCCGGTGGCGCTTCGCGTGGTCCCCAACTCACTCGGCGGCTTCAGCGCCCAGCCGCCGTCGTTCGACGGCGAGGTGGACGGGGAGGCCACGCCGGCGCAGGGCCGCGCCGGGGTGGCACGCGTGGAGCGCCGCGCCGCGGCGGGGGCCGGCCCGCGCACCCGGCGGCTGCTCGACGCGCTGCGGGCCGTGGGTCCGGGCCGCCACGACGGCGTGCGCCTGCTTCGGCCGGGACAGCAGGTCGACGGCCCGCGCGTCGGCACCGTGGTACGCGTGCCCCCGGTGATCTCCGGCGGCCGCGCGGTCGTCCGCCTGACCGTCAGGTAGCGCCACCGAGCAGTGCCTCCTGGGCCCGGGCCACGGCGCGCTGGGCGGCGTCCTCGGCGGTGTCGGCCGTCTCCATCACCCAGGCGTCACCGGGCATGCCCCCCACGAACACGTACCAGCCACCCCCGTCGGCCGCCCGAGGCCCGTCCCAGTAGAGGCCGGGACAGCCGCCGCGCAGCGCCTCGAGCCGGTCCTCGGAGCCGGGCGGAAGCGCGCTCGAGCCCGACCCGAGGCGGGTGGCGTACTCCTCGAGCACGGCCACCCACGGCTGGTCGTCCCCCGTCGTGCCCGTGAGGGCCGCGACCGCGCCGGCCACCGTGGGCCACAACGCTGCCTCACGTGCGGGGTCGTCGGTGCAGGTCCACCCGCCGAGGTGCTCGGCCAGCCGTGCGCTCCGGCCGTCGGGCAGCTCGATCGCCACCAGCCGGGCGCCCGGCAGGCTCATGTCGCGCACGATGACCTCGCCGGCGGGCGTCTCGATCCGAAGACGGCGGCGGCGGGACACTCAGCCGGTGTCTGGCGCCAGGAGCTCCTCGGAGGGCACGTCCCGCCACACCTGCGCGGGCAGCCCCGCCACCAGCTTGCGGGCCGGAACGTCCTTGGTGACCAGCGCGCCGGCGGCCACGAACGCCTCCTCGCCCACCTCGATCCCCGGCAGCAGCACCACACCGCCGCCGATGCGGCAACCGCGCCTGAAGATGGCGCCCTTGATGAGCTCGTGCCGGGCGTCGGTGCGGCCCATGAAGTTGTCGTTGGTGGTCATGACACCCGGCGCCACGAAGACGTCGTCCTCCAGCTCCGAGTACGCCGTGATGTACGAGTTCGATTGGATGCGACAGCCAGCGCCGATGGGCACGTCGTTCTCGATCGTCACGGCGCGGCCCACCACGCTGCCCTGGCCGACCACGCAGCGCTCGCGCACGAAGGCCTGGTCGCCGATGATGGCCCCGGCCTCCACCCGCGTGCCGGCGAACACCACGGCTCCGGTGCAGATGGCCGCGCCGGGCCCGACCTGAAGCGGCGGCAGCGGGTTGCCCTCGGCCGTGGAGCGCCGCCCGAGGCGCGGCTCTTTGCCCAGCACCACGTTGTCCTGGATGGTGACGCCGTCGCCGATCACGGTGCCCGCCTTGATCACCACGTTGGCGCCGATCTCGACGTCCTCGCCCAGCTGCACGCCGGGCCCCAGCACCAGGTTCTCGCGGCTCACGCCGGCGCTCCGGCGTCGAGCGCCACGGGGCTTCCGGCCGATCGCAGGCTCTGGCTCATCGCCTCCAGCACCTCGACCACCACGGCTCCGGCGCGGCCGTCGGCCGCGGGCCGCCGTCGCTCGGCGACCGCGGACACGAACTCCTCGCACACGATGCGCAGCGGCTCGGTTCCCGGGATCTTCGGGATGCTGATGTCCCCCGACCGCACCTGAATGTACTCGCCGTAGGTCTCGGTGCGGGGGATGGGCCCCTTGTCGTAGACCGTCACCTTGCGCTCCGTCTCCATGTCGTCGAACACCACCATCTTGTCCGAGCCGATCACCGTCATCCGGCGCATCTTGTGAGGGTCGAGCCAGGACAGGTGCAGGTGCCCCAGCACGCCCGAGGGGAAGCGCATGCGGCCGAACACCACATCCTCCACCCCCGGCTGCACATAGCTCTCCCCGCTGGCCGACACCTCTGTCGGCCGCTCGCCCACCAGCCAGAGCATCACCGAGATGTCGTGGGGGCCCAGGCTCCACAGCGCGTTCTCGTCGGGCCGGATGATGCCCAGGTTCACGCGGTTGCCATACAGGTAGTAGATGCGCCCGAGCGCGCCCCCATCGACGAGCGCTTTCATCGCCTGGACGCCCGGGTGGTAGACCAGCAGGTGGTCGACCATCAGCACCAGCTCGCGCTCGTCGGCCAGCGCGGCCAGCTCTCGTGCCTCCGCGCCCGTCAGGGCGAGCGGCTTCTCGACGAAGGCGTGCTTGCCGGCCGAGAGCGCCGCACGTGCCAGGGGCGCATGGGTGGGCACCGATGTGGCGATCACGACGGCGTCCAGCCCGTCGTCCTCCAGCAGGTCGTCGTACCGTGTGGTGAACGCGGTGCCCGGGTGCGCCGAGCGGTGCCGGGCGAGCAGTTCCTCCGAAAGGTCGCAGCACCAGGCCAGATCGCAGCTCGCCAGGCGGGCCAGGTTGCGCGCCAGGTTGGGGCCCCAGTAGTTCATCCCCACCACCCCGACGCGGATCGGCGTGCTCACAGGCGCCACACCTTTCCGTCGTTGTCGGGCAGCACGTTACGGAGATCGACGATCAGCGGCGCCTCGCGGCCCACCATCTCCCAGTCCACCGCGTCGTGCGCGGTGACCACCACGGTCACGTCGTGCGACTGCAGCGTCTGGGCGTCGAGCTCGACCCGGGTGAGCCCGCGGGTGGACAGCTGGGCCACGTGCGGGTCCGCGTAGGCCACCTGGGCACCCTCGCGCTCGAGGAGGTCGATGATGCGCAGCGCCGGGCTCTCGCGGGTGTCGTTGACGTTCGCCTTGTAGGCCACGCCCAGCACGAGCACGCGGCTGCCGTTCAGCGCCAGGCGGCGGCTGTTGAGCGCGCGCGCCACCTTGGTCACGCAGAAGCTTGGCATCTGCGAGTTGACCTTGCCGGCCAGCTCGATGAACTCGGTGTGGAAGTCGAACTCCCGCGCCTTCCAGGTGAGGTAGAAGGGGTCGATGGGGATGCAGTGCCCCCCGAGGCCCGGCCCGGGGCGGAAGGGCATGAAGCCGAATGGCTTGGTGGCCGCCGCGTCGATGACCTCCCACACCGACACGCCCATTCGGTCGCACAGCACGGCGAGCTCGTTGACCAGCGCGATGTTGACGCTGCGGAAGATGTTCTCCAACAGCTTCGTCATCTCGGCCACCTCGGGGCTCGAGACCGGTACCACGGTGTCGCACGCCTCCGAGTAGAGCGCGACCGCGCGCCGCGTGCATTCGGGGGTGAGCCCGCCGACCACCTTCGGGGTGGTGGCGGTGGTCCAGTCCTCGCGGCCCGGGTCGACGCGTTCGGGCGAGAACGCGAGGTGGAAGTCGCGCCCGGCGCGCAGGCCGGAGCGCTCCAGCCGCGGCGCCAGCTCGTGGCGGGTGGTGCCGGGGTAGGTGGTGCTCTCGAGCACCACCAGCTGTCCCGCGCGCATCCGTCCCGACAGGCTCTCGGCCGCCCCCAGCACCGCCGATAGATCGGGCTCGCGGTGCTCGTTCAGCGGCGTCGGCAGGCACACCAGCACGGCCTCTGTCGTCCGCACCTCGTCCCATGAGGTCGTGGCGCGAATCAGACCGCTCTCGACCAGGGGCGCCAGCCGTGCGGACGGCACGTCGTCGATGTAGGACTGGCCGGCGTTGACCTGATCGACCTTCGCCTGCACGGCGTCCAGGCCGAGCACGGGCACTCCGGCCTCGGCGAAGGTGGCGGCGAGTGGCAGGCCGACGTAGCCCAGACCCACCACCGCGATGCGGGGTGCGTCGGTGGTCAGGCTGTTCGCGACGTGGGATCGGCCGGTCGGGACAACGGCCGGTTATCGTAATCAGCGAGAACCCAGACCGAAAGGACGCCTCGGTGTCGAACGCCGACCTTGCCGGGCTGCCGCGACTGGTCAGGGCCGCTGAGGAGCTGCGCTGGCGGGGAACCGCCGCCGCGGGGATGGCGGTGGCGGCAGCTGGCTTCTGGCTCGCCACATGGCTGCTCGGCCAGCCGGTCGAGGTCCTGTGGACCGTCCTCGGGGCGGCAGCCGTGGGCATCCCCGCCGCCGTAGCGCTGGCCGCCACCGCGCCCCGGCGGGTGGACCGCGCGCTCGACGACACACGTCCCCCTCCTCGGGCTTCCCTCTATGAGACTCCGGCCGCAGCCCGCGAGCGCCGCACCAAGCTGGCGGGCATCGCCCTCACCGGCGTGATCGTTCTCATGGCGTTCGACCGGCTCACCGACGGTGGGGGCCTGATGGCGGGCCTGGTGGCGGGCCTCGCAGGCGCGCTGGGCGCCGCCGACCTGCGCGACGCAGGCCGCTTCAAGGCCGGGGAGGACGCCCGTGGGGCGCGCCTGTTCCTGATGCTCCGCGCCACGGCGCTTTCGGCGCGCTTCGGCGCGTCGCAGGTCTACGAGGAGCCGCAGTCCGGCGGTCGCCGCCTGCCGGAGGGCGCGCCGTTCGACCTGGGCGTCTAGCTCAGGCCCCGGCGAGCAGGACCTCCGCCGTCGCGCCCGCCGCGTCGCCGTCGCCGTAGAGGTCTGGGCGGTCCTCGGGGAGTGCCAGGTCCGACAGCGCCTCGCGTACCGCACCGGCGTCCATGGCCACCAGGCGGTTGAAGCCGGCCTCCACGGTCTCGACCCACTCGGTCTCGGTCCGCAGGGTCAGACAGGGGACCCCTGCGAAGAAGGCCTCCTTCTGGACGCCGCCCGAGTCGGTCAGCACGGCGCGCGCGTCGAGCAGGGCGCGCGTGAAGTCGAGGTAGCCGATCGGCGGCAAGAGGCGGAGGCCCGGCACGCGTTCCGCGCGCTCCCACAGGCCCTCGCCCTCCAGACGGTGTCGCGTGCGCGGGTGTACCGGAAAGAGCGCCGGCGCGTCGAGCGCCTCGAGCACCGCCACCAGGTCGAGCAGCGCCGCGCGACTGTCCGTCGCGGCGGCGCGGTGCACCGTCAGCAAGAGGTACTCGCCCGCGCGCAGCCCCCAACGATCCGGGCCCGGACGGGCCGCGGCGACCTGCGCGAACAGCAGGTGAGCGTCGAACATCACATCGCCCACCCGGTGCACGCCCCGGGTGATGCCCTCGCGCATCAAGTTCGATACCGCCGCGTCGGTCGGGCAGAACAGCAGGTCGGACAGATGGTCTGTGACCACGCGGTTCTGCTCCTCGGGCATCGAACGGTCGAACGAGCGCAGCCCGGCCTCCACGTGCGCCAACCGCAGGCCGGTCTTGGCGGCCGCCAGCGCCCCTGCAAGCGTGGTCGTGGTGTCGCCGTACACCAGCACCACGTCCGGCGGGTCGTCGGTCAGGATGGGCCCGATGCCGCGCAGCATCTCGGCCAGCTGACCCAGCGGCGCCCCGGGCCCGATCCCGAGCGCGTGGTCCGGCTCGGGGATGCCCAGCTCGTCGAAGAAGAGGTCGGCCAGCTCGGGGTCGTAGTGCTGGCCGGTGTGGACCAGCGTCTCCCTTGCCCTGGTCCGGAGCGCCCTCGAGAGCGGCGCCGCCTTCACGAACTGGGGCCGGTTGCCGACGATGGAGACGACCCGCACGGAGGGCGACTCTACGCAAGGGGGGCGGCCCGTGAAACGAGGGAACGCCCGGGAGGACCAAGAAAGGGACGTCATGATGACCACCATCGCCTCACCGGACGCCACCGAGCTCCAGACGGTCACCCACTCCTACGAGGCGGCCGCCGGCGCCATCGGGCTGGCCGACGACCTGCGCACCGTGCTGGCCCAGCCGTACCGCGAGATCGCTGCCCAGGTGCCGGTGCGGATGGACGGCGGCGGGCTGCGGGTGTTCACGGCCTACCGCGTCCAGCACAACGGGGCGTTGGGTCCCTTCAAGGGCGGGCTGCGCTACCACCCCCAGGTCGACCTGGACGAGGTGCGTGCCCTGGCGGCGGCGATGACCTGGAAGACCGCCCTCACCGGACTGCCCTTCGGCGGTGGCAAGGGCGGCATGACCCTCGACTGCAAGGAGCTCTCGGAGGGCGAGCGCCAACGCGCCACCCGCGGCGCCATGCGCGGGCTGGAGAAGGTGCTGGGCCCGATGCGCGACATCATGGCGCCCGACATGGGCACCGGGCCGCAGGAGATGGCCTGGCTGATGGACGAGTACAGCCGCCTGGTGGGGCACACGCCAGCCATCGTCACCGGCAAGCCCCTCGATCTCGGGGGCACGTGCGGCCGCGTCGAGGCCACCGGGGAGGGCGTCGCGATCGCCGCCCGCGAGGCGGCCCGCGAGGCTGGTCTGGAGCTCCCGGGGGCCAGGGTCGCGGTGCAGGGGTTCGGCAACGTGGGAAGCCATGCCGCCGACGCGCTGCACCGGCTCGGGTGCGTCGTGGTGGGCGTCAGCGACATCGAGGGCGCCGTCTACAACCCCGGCGGCCTGGACGTGGGCGAGCTCGTGCGCCGCGCCCGTGCCGGAATCGCGGGCCACGACGGCCTGGATGTCGAGCGCATCACCAACGAGGAGCTGCTGGGGGTCGAGTGCGAGGTCCTCGTTCCAGCGGCCGTCGGTGGCGTCATCCACGCCGGGAACGCCGACGCCGTACGGGCGCGGATGGTGGTGGAGGGTGCCAACAACCCCACCACGCCCGGCGGCGACGCCATCCTCAACGAGCGCGGCGTGACGGTGGTGCCCGACATCCTGGCGAACGCGGGCGGTGTGATCGTGAGCTACCTGGAGTGGATCCAGAACACCCAGAACGTGCAGTGGAAGCTGGCGCAGGTCCAGCAGGAGCTCGAGCAGCGCATGACCGACGCGTTCGGGGTCACCCACGCACGGTCGCTGCACGAGCGTTGCACGTTGCGCGAGGCCGCGCACCGCGTCGGCCTGGAGCGTGTGGCGGCTGCCCTTCGTCTGCGGGGTTTCGACATCTACTGAGGCCGCCTTCGGGCGCCCGCCCGCGCGGTAACCTGCCAGGCAGGCAGGCAGGGCAACGCGCCGCAGGGGACGGACGCCGCCGTGGCGGGCGGACGACGAAAGGACCGACCGTGGCCACCACCACCAGCGCATCCGGCATCGAAGAGATCCTGGGCGAGGACGCAGCCGACCTCCTCGAACACCGCTGCGAGACCATCCCGGCCGGCGATCTGACGCTGCCGGGTCCCGACTTCGTCGACCGCGTCATCGCGCCCAGCGACCGGCCGGTGCCGGTGCTCCGCTCGCTGCAGACCATCTTCGACCACGGCCGCCTCGGCGGCACCGGCTACGTGTCGATCCTGCCGGTCGACCAGGGCATCGAGCACTCGGCGGGCGCGTCGTTCGCGCCCAACCCCGAGTACTTCGATCCGGTCAACATCGTGGAGCTGGCCATCGAGGGCGGCTGCAACGCGGTGGCCACCACGCTTGGTGCCCTGGGCATGGCCGCCCGGCGCTACGCCCACAGGATCCCGTTCCTGCTCAAGTTCAACCACAACGAGCTGCTCAGCTACCCCAACAGCTACGACCAGGTGCTATTCGGCTCGGTGCGCCAGGCGCGCGAGCAGGGCTGCGTGGCCGTGGGGGCCACCATCTATTTCGGCTCCCAGGAGTCGCGCCGGCAGCTGGTCGAGGTGTCGCAGGCGTTCTCGGCGGCGCACGAGCTGGGCATGGCGACCGTGCTGTGGTGCTACCTGCGCAACTCGGCCTTCGACCGCACGAAAGAGGGCGGCCCCGACTACCACGGCGCGGCCGATCTCACGGCGCAGGCCAACCACATCGGCGCCACCATCCAGGCCGACATCCTCAAGCAGAAGCTCCCCGACACGGCCGCGCCCGGCTTCGTGGACCTCGGCTTCGGCAAGTCCGACCCTCGGATGTACAGCCAGCTGATGTCGGACCACCCCATCGACATGACCCGCTACCAGGTGGCCAACGGCTACATGGGCCGGGCGCCGCTGATCAACTCGGGCGGCGCGTCCGGCAAGACTGACCTGCACGACGCGGTCCGCACGGCGGTCATCAACAAGCGCGCGGGTGGCACGGGCCTCATCTCCGGCCGCAAGTCGTTCCAGAAGCCCATGGTCGAGGGCGTGGAGCTGCTGAACGCCATCCAGGACGTCTACCTCTCGCCCGAGGTGACGATCGCCTGAGCGGGCGCGAGGCGGGCGTCTCGCCTAGCCCTCGCGCCGCCAGTTGCGGAAGCTCGCCAGCAGGTGGTCGCGTGCGTCCGGGGAGATGTCCTCGCCCCGCAGGCGCCCCACCGCGCGTACGGTGAGGCGCATCTGGCCGAGGTGCACCAGGCACTCTGGGCAGGCCGTTACGTGCTCCTCGAACCGCGCGCTGGCGTCGGCGTCGAGCGCGCCCTCCATGTAATCAGTCACCAGCTCGACCAGCTCCTTGCAGGTCATCCGGGGCTCCCGTCTCCGGCGTCGTCTTCTTGAAGGTAGTCCTCGAGCGCCCGCCGGACCTTTGAGCGAGCGCGGTGCAAGAGCACTCGCTGGTTGGTCTCGCTGACCTCGAGCGCGTTACACACGTCCTGGGCGTCGTACCCCTCGACGTCGCGCATGGTGATGACCGTGCGCTGGGCTGCCGGAAGGGCGTCGATGGCCTCGGCGATGACGCGGTGCGACTCGGCCGCCAGCGCGCGCTCCTCGCCGGCGCCGGCCCAACTCTCGGGCGCGACGGCCCAGGTGTTGGGCCACCGGGCATGGTCGGCAGGAAGGAACCGCTCGGGGTCCAGCGCGGCCTCCTCGGCGTCCAGCTCGTCCGAGGCGAGCGAGCTGAAGGGCACGCTGCGACGCTCGCGCTCCTGGCGGCTGAGCGCACGGTTGGTGAGGATGCGAAACAGCCAGGTCCTCAGCGAGGAGCGTCCCTCGAAGCGCTCGATGCCCCGGAGGGCTCCGACCCAGGCGTCCTGGGCCACCTCCTCGGCCACCGCGCGGTTGCCCACGATGGCGGTCGCCACGCGCACCATGGAGGCGTGATAGCGGCCGACGAGCGCCGCGAACGCCTCTTCGCTGCCGGCGCGAAGCTCGGCGACGAGCCGCTCCTCGTTGGCATCGAGGCCGACGGGGAGCGGCGCCTCACCGCTCATGCGCCGATCTCAGGACGGGATGATGACCCCGCACGAGGTGCGGGTCTCGGTGTTGAACGAGCAGAAGTCGCACCCCGAGTTGCCGTTGCCACGGTCGGTGCCGTTCCCGACGACGATGCCGTCGTTGTCGCTCCCGCCACGGATGTCGTCGCCGCCGCCGTTGCCGCGCCGACCCTATATGCAGGCGGTCGTCGCCGTCACGCCGTCAGGGTCTCCCGCCCGAGGCGCCACACCGCTCAGCCCTGGTCATGCATCAGCTTCTGTAGGCCCTCGCCCAGCCGCAGCAGCGCACGCGGGAAGTCGTGCGCGTCCAAATCGATTGCGATGATCCACGCCGTGCCGCGATCGGCGCGGGCATCGCGCAGCGCGTTGGTCAGCTGATCCAGCGACTCCACGTTGACACCCTCGGCGCCCACCACCGGGCCGACGGCTGCATAGTCCCATTGGGCCACCTCGTTGAAAGGGCCGTCCACGATCGTGCGCTCGGCGCCGTAGCCGTGGTTGTCGAGCACCAGCACGATGGGGTCCAGGCCGTAGCGGACGGCTGTGGAGAGGTCGAACCCGGTCATCTGGAACGAGCCGTCGCCCACGAGGACGATGGCCCGCCCGCTGCCGCGGGCCAGCAGGGCTCCGGTGCTGGCGGGCACCGCGAAGCCCATCCCCACGTAGTAGCGGGCGATGTGCAACTGCCCCACCTCGGCCAGGCGCACGTCCATCGTGAGGTGCGCGGCGACGCCCACGTCGCACACGACCACGTCGTCCTCCTCGATGAAGTCGTTGAGGGTGGCCGCCAGGCTGTCGGAGGTCACCCGGCCGGCGTCGGCCGACAGCGCGTCCCATGCGTGGGGCAGCGCGTCGGGGGCCGCGCGCTGGCGCAGGCGAGCCCCGAACAGGCCGTCGGCGGCGACCTCGAACGGCACGCCTTCGTACGACCGATGCCCGACCCGCAGCCGGCCCTGCTCGATGCAGACGCGCCGTTCGTCGGGGACGCCGACGGTGAAGGCCCCGAGGTTGATGTCGTTCTCCACCAGGCCCATCTCGATCACCAGGTCGGCGTCCTCCACGAGCGCCCGGATGGGCTCGGCGCTGGTTATGCCGGAGTACACACCCAGCACCAGGGGATGGCGCTCCGGCACCGCGCCCTTGCCCATCAC
>JAUVPZ010000099.1 GCA_030598395.1 Miltoncostaeaceae bacterium
ATGGAGCGACGGCGCCTCGGCGGGACCGACCTCGAGCTGTCGGTCATCGGGCTCGGCACCTGGGTGGCTGGCGGTCGCTGGGGTGGTGCCGACGACGCCGAGTCACTGGCCGCGGCCCACGCGGCCATCGATGGTGGTGTCAACTGGATTGACACTGCCGACATCTACGGGCAGGGCCGCGCCGAGAAGATCATCGCCCAGGTGCTGCGCGACCGGCCCGGCGAGGTGCTGGTGGCCACCAAGGGCGGCGTGGCGTGGACGTTCGACCCCAGCTTTCGCATCTGGCGCGCCGCTGACGGGGCCTACCTGCGCCGCGCGCTCGAGGCCTCGCTCGAGCGGCTGGGCGTCGACGCGGTGGACCTCTACCAGGTGCACTGGCCGGTGGCGGACGCCGACCCGGCCGACACCATGGGCACCATGGCCGACCTGCGGCGCGAGGGCAAGATCCGCGCGGTCGGCGTCTCGAACTACATGCTGTCCGACCTTCAGGCCGCGCACGCGGTCGCGCCGCTCGACGGCTACCAGCCGGGCTACCACCTGCTGCGGCGCGACATCGAGGGTATCGAGCTGGGCTGGTGTGCGGCCAACCAGGTGGGCGCGATCGCCTACGGGCCGCTGGGCCACGGCCTCCTTACCGGCAAGATGACCGCCGACACCACCTTCGGCGGCGACGACTGGCGCTCGGCGTCCGAGCTGTTCACCGACGACGCCTTCGCCGAGCGGGTCAGGGTGGTCGATGAGCTCGCCGCCGTTGCCGAGGACGCAGGGCGGGCCGGTGGGGTGGCCGAGCTGGCGGTCGCCTGGGTGCTGCGCCGCCCCGAGATCACGGCGGCCATCGTGGGCGCGCGCGACGCCGACCAGGCGCGCGCCAACGTGGCCCTCGCCGACGCGCCCCTCACCGATGACGAGGGGGCCGCTATCGAGGAGGTGCTGGCGCGCTACCCGGACGCCGCGCGGCCCTACGGTCACGGCGAGCCGCCGGCCGACGACGACGAGTGAGGCCGTAGGTGAGGCTGGTGGCGGCGCGATGAGGGTGGTGGTCGTCGGCGCGAGCGGTCTGATCGGCCGCCGCGTGGCCGAGGCGCTCGAGGCGCGCGGCGACGAGGTCAGGCGGGTCACCCGCGCGGGCGAGGGAGGCGCCGTGCGGTGGCGGGGCCCGCCCGAGCCGGTGCCCGGGGATCTGCTGGACGGCGCGGTGGCGGTGGTCAACCTGGCCGGCGCGCCGCTGGCCGGTCGCCGCTGGACCGCGCGCTACAAGGCCGAGATCCGCCGAAGCCGCGTGGCGCTCACCGACGCGCTCGCGCAGGCGCTGCCGTCCGACTGGCAGGGTGCCCTGGTCAACGCGAGCGCCGTCGGCTACTACGGCGCCCGGGGGGAGGAGCTCGATGAGACCTCGGCTCCCGGCGACGACTACCTGGCCCACCTGTGCGTCGACTGGGAGGCGGCCGCGCGCCGCGCCGAGCCGGCGGCGGCGCGGGTGGTGCTCTTGCGATCCGGCCTGGTGCTGGCCGACGAGGGCCCCCTGCTCCCGCGACTGGCCACGCTCGCCCGCTCGATGCTGGGTGGTTCGCTGGGCGACGGACGTCAGTGGTTCCCGTGGATCCACGTCGACGACGAGGTCGCGCTGGTGCTGTGGGCGCTGGATCGCCCCGAGGTGCGCGGACCGGTGAACCTCACGTCGCCGGGCGTGGTGCGCCAGCGCGACTTCGCCGCCGCCCTTCGGGCCGTCGTCGGCCGCTCCGTCGGCCTGCCCGCGCCGGCGCTCGGCCTGCGGCTGGCGCTGGGTGAGGCCGCCGCCGCGGCGCTCTCGGGTCAGCGTCCGGCGCCGCGGGTGGCGCTGGACGGCGGCTACGAGTTCAGGTTCCCCGCGCTCGAGCCGGCGCTGCGGGACCTGCTCGACCGCTGAGGCAGCCGCACTACTCCTCCTCCGGGAACAGCACGCGCAGCTCGCCTTCGATGCGCTTCACGTGCTCGCGCGCGAAGGTGGCCGACACGTGGTACTTGGCGCCCGGGAGCACGCGTACGAGCCGGCGCTTGTCCCGGTCCCACGGGCGCTCCTCGAGGTCGGTCAGCAGGTCGCGGTACTCGCCAAGCAGGGCTGCCATCTCGAAGTGCCTGACCATCACCTCGTCGAGCATGCGGTCCACCGACTGGAGCCGGTTCTCCCTGCTGTCCTCCACGGGCCCTCCTGGTGTCTCAGATGCACGAGCGGCCGCTGTTACCCTAGCCACCGTCCCGGGGGATTAGCTCAGCTGGGAGAGCGCCGCCTTTGCAAGGCGGAGGCCAGGGGTTCGAGTCCCCTATCCTCCATCCCATAGGCAAGGCGATTGGACTCCGGGCGGGACCGGGCCGGCCGGAAGCGCCGCCGGCTATGCGCTCATCAACGGGCTGCAGGCCTCATCAACGCCGCCAGCAGCAGCAACGTCTCCCAGGCGAACTTCGCTAAGCTCGCCGGCCTGGGCCGTTACTGCATCGGCGACCTCTCCTTCACCCCAAAGAACGCGATCGCGTCCTGAATGACGGCCTTGTCGAGCGTCGGGGGGATTAACAGCGTCGGAGCAGCTGTCGGCAACTTCCAGGAGTGCGCTGACGAAGGCCTTGGCGGGCCGCATGTACGGGTCACCAACACCGACGCCGGCATCTTCGCCGACGCGTTCCTCAACGTCTGGATCGAAGACTGATCGAATCGCACTCCCGCTGATGTAGGTGGTCACGCCTACCCCCGTTGGGTCTCGGCGGTGTGCCCCGGCGGCGGGACGAGTTCCCCGCTGGCGGGGTCTTGGTCGAGGTAGCGCTTGCCGACGCAGCACGAGGCCGCCGCGGGAGGTTGTCATGTGCTCGCCCGGCGTCGGGCGGTAGTCGATCTGCTCGACGTTGCCGCGGCGGGCCGGCCGGCTGAGCAACGCCTGCACGCAGAGCGCCAGCGCGCTGGCCTGGTCGCCATGGCGGTCGGGATCGTGAGCTGCTTGATCGTGGTGGTGGTGAGCTACAGCAGGTTGCTGGTGGTGAGCTGCTCCGCTGCCGTGGAAGCGAGGCGCCGGCTCGGCCGTGGTGGTGCCCGTGGGCGTGGTCAGGCGAGCCCACGCCCGACCGGGGGGCAGGGGGGTGGGGGTGCCTCGCGTGGGGGCGGGGGTGCGTTGTATGGGTTCCCTACCCGACTCGCACGCGAGGGGTCTCAGCACCTCGTCCAGCGCGCCGGCGATCGACCCCCTGGCGACGGTGCGGGAGGCGGTCCGAAGGCGGCTCTCGGTGCGCGCTGCAAGGAGGCCCGCCGGTCCGAGCTTCCCGCGAGCGCCGCGGCATCGACTGGGGCGCCCGCCGCGCCTGCGACCCCCATCAGATCCCCAGCGCGACCTCACCGTCCGACACCTCGGGCGGGCTCCCCGCGATACCGGGCAGGTTGGCGGCGATCCACTCTCGCGCCGCCGCGGTCGACGCCTCAGTGCCGGCCCGGTCCTCGTAGACGGAAATGGCGATGACGCTCTCGTTTCCGGTCCTCACGAGGTAGTAGGCACGGAAGCCGTCGATGTCCTGCAGAAGCCCCCGGATCTCTTCCTCGTTGGCGATGATGCCGTCGATGAGTCCCGGAGCGTTGCGGTAGTGACGGACGGTGGCGTGCATGCTCGATTCTCCTCGGTTCGGGCGGGCGCTGCCGCGACGGGCCTCGCGCGTGGGAGGAACCTATCTGAGGGCACCGTCCCTGTGAACCTCGCGCGCACGCCTGGAATCTCCTCGCGAGGGGGCGGGGGTGTGAAGTATGGGTTCCCTACCCGTCTCGCACGCGAGGAGTCTCAGATGCTCCGGTGTCCTGGGAGGTCATCGTCGTGAGCATGCGGAACCCTCGACGCCGCGTTCGGGAGTGTTGTCAACGGCTGAAATGTGTCCCATCTTCAGCGGTTGAAAAGTGACCCAGGTCCCCGCGTCAGCCATCGCTCAGAAGGTGCCCTCACAACTTGGGAAACGTTGTGGCTTGACACGATATGGCCAGCCGGGCGAGGATCCCGGTCCGTGAGGTCGTCACGCCCAGCCCTCTCGCGTCTCGCCCTCGCCACGGCGCTCGCCCTGGCGCTTGGGCTGCTGCTGGCGCCGATGGCCGGCGCCGCGCCGGCGTGGCTGAGCCCAAAGCGCATCGCGAGGGCCGGCGCCTCGCCCGGGCCTCTGGTGGGCATCGGACCCAACGGCCACGCGATGGCCGTCTGGCACCTTTCACCGGGCAGCGTCGTCCAGGCCGCGCCCTACAAGCCCACGACCCACCGTTGGGGCCGGCCCGTCAACCTCAACGCACCCGTCCCCAGTGAGGACGAGAGCGCCCCGGACCCACAGGTCGGCGTGGACCACGACGGCAACGCGATCGCCGTCTGGGGCGGCCTCAGGGGGGTCAGGGCCGCACGCTACGACGCCGCCGCCGGAAGCTGGAGCCCGGCGGTCGCCCTCTCGCCGGGGAGGCTTGTCAAACCGTCGAGGGCCGGCACGGTTGCGTTCGACGCGAACGGGAACGCGCTGGCCATCTGGTCCGAGGGCGGGCGGGTCATACAGGCGGCGCGCTACGACGCCGCGACCAACAATTGGGGGCCCGCTGCCTCGCTCTCGGTGCTGACCCCGCTCCGCGGCGAGCCCCGCTTGGCCGTGGCGCCCAACGGCAACGCCATGGCCGTCTGGACGCGTTGCCAGGGCAGTTGCAGCTTCGTCCAGGCGGCCGCCTACGCCGCGGCGACCAACACCTGGAGCCCAGCCGTCGACGTGGCGCCTCGCCAGCGGAGTCTCCCTCGTCCTCGAGTGGGCATCCAGGCAAGCGGCGACGTGACCGCCGCCTGGCAGTCCGGTGACTCGGTCCAGGTGGCACGCTACGACGCGGCGACCAGGAACTGGGGCGCACCCGTCGGCCGCCCGGTACCCGACGGCGCCCTCTTCGTCGAGGCCGCCTTCGGCCCGTCCGGCGCCGCAATCGCCGTCTGGCAGATCCGGGGGCAGCGGCAGTCCGGCATCCAGGCGGCGCGCTACGACGCCGCGACCAACCAATGGGGTGCCGTCCGGTCCATTTCGGCGCCGGAGGAGGCGGGTAACCCCTTGCGGCCCGGTGAGACCGATGGCTTCCCGCAGGTGGCGAGCGGGCCCACGGGCGACGCAATCGCCGTCTGGCAGCGCCAGACCGGGGCGGCCACGCTGATCCAGGCCGCCCGCTACGACGTCGCGGCCCGGCGCTGGGGCGACGTGCGCGACCTGGCCGCAAGCGGCACCACCACCGGCCTGGGCCCTGCGCCACGGGTCGCCGTGGGCGCAGGCCAGAAGGCGATCGCGATCTGGACGGCCCTGATCAACGGCCGGAGAGCCATCCAGGCGGCTGTCTATGCGAACCAGTGCCGCGGCAGGCAGGCCACGCACGTCGGCACCGATGGCAACAACGTGTTGCGCGGCACCAATGGCGCCGACGTTTTCGACGCCGGCGGGGGCAACGATCGGATCATCGGCCTGCGGGGCAACGATCGAGTCTGCGCCGGCCCGGGGCGCGACGTCGTCAACGCCGGACCCGGTGACGACATTGTGTTCGCAGACCCGGGGAACGATGTCGCCCGCGGCGGAGCCGGCGACGATCGCCTGCTGGGCAACAACGGCAACGACCTCCTCGACGGCGGCGCCGGCCGGCGCGACGTGGCCAACGGCGGCGACGGCCTCGACCGCTGCATCCGGGTGTTGATCCGCCGCTCCTGCTGAGGCGCCTGGCGCTCGAATAGACCTGGAGGCGCGGGACGCCGTGTGGGCAGTGGCCGAGACCTTCACCGCTCGGCCTCCTCGCGCTCGCGCAGCGCGCGGCCGACGTCGGTCAGCGACAGCCGGCCGCGGGTCTCCCAGGGCGGGTCGCCGCTGTAGGTCATCGAGCCCGACGCCATCGCACGCTGCTCGGCGCCGGTCGGCTGGCCCGGCTGCACGGCCAGTCGTCGTGAGC
>JAUVPZ010000141.1 GCA_030598395.1 Miltoncostaeaceae bacterium
CGCGTACGCCTGCTGGCGGGCGCGACCACCGTGGTCGTCGACGGTGAGGGCCTGCGGGCCGGGCTGCTGGACACCTCCGACCCCATCGCCGTGCCCGGCCCGCTCGTCGCGCGTGCCGCCGGGGGGGGGAGGTCCGGCTTGAGCGCTCAGACGGAACACCGGGCGTCGCCGGCGCGCCGCTGCGCCTGCTGGCCGACGACGGGGTGAGCGTGGACGGCCGCCGCTACCGCGGCAGCCTCGAGCTGCGGGCCGCATCGGGCGGGGGCGTGGACGTGGTGAACCGCGTCGGCCTCGTGGACTACCTGGCCGGTGTCGTGCCGCGCGAGATGCCGGCCAGCTGGCCGGCCCAGGCGCTCCGGGCCCAGGCGGTGGCCGCGCGGTCGTACGCCGTGGCGGGCCTGCGCCCCGACCGCACCTTTGACGTGCACGCCGACACGCGCAGCCAGGTCTACGGTGGCCGGGACGGCGAGGACGCGCGCGCCACCGCTGCCGTCCGGGCCACCAGCGGGCTGGTGCTGAGCCATGGTGGGGGCGTGGTGCGCGCCTTCTTCCACTCGACCTCCGGCGGCCACACCGAGAACGTGGAGAACGTGTGGGGCGGGTCTCCTCGGCCGTACCTGGTGGGCGTGGACGACCCCTTCGACAGCGCCTCGCCCTACCATCGTTGGCCCGATGCGATACGGCTGAGCGGCGAGGAGCTCGGCCGGCGGCTGAGGCTGGGCTCAGCGGTGCGGGAGTTTCGCGTCACGCTGCGCGGGGTCTCGCCCCGCGTTCGCCGGGTCACGGCTCGCACCCGAGACGGAGGGCTGGTGGTCCTCACCGGCGCCGAGGTGCGCAGTCGCCTGGGCCTGCGCGACACGTGGTTCTACGTCAACGGCGAGATGGGCCCGGCGCCCGCCCCGTCGGCGAGCCGGCCCGGCCCCGTGCGCTACCTGGTGTACGCGGCCGCCGCGCCTGGACGGGCCCGGGCTCGCGCCATCGCCCGGCGTGTGCGTCGCACGGGCCGCGACGTGGTGCTGAGGCGGCGCACCGTTGCGGGCGTGCGGCGGCACCTGGTGGTGACGGGACGCTTCCGCCTGCTGGCGAACGCCCGCCGGGAGCGCACCGACCTGCGCTCGCTGGGCTACCCGGCGGGCATCGGGTCGGCACGGGCCCGCCCGTCGCGCTTCATCGTGGTCGCAGGCGTGCGGAGCAGCCGTGGTGCGGCGGTGCGGCTGGTGCGGCAGCTGCGCCGGGACGGGGTGCGGGCCCGTGTCCTGTCGCGGCGCAGGGGGTCGCGCACCGTCTATCTGGCGGTGGCCGGCTTCCATCGCAGGCTCGCACCAGCGCGCCTGCGGCGCGACGAGCTCCGCAGGCGCGGCTACCGGCGCGCCGCGATCGGCCCGGCCCGCCGCCGCTAGGCGGAACCCGGTCTATGCGCCGTCGGGGGGCGCCTCTTCGGCGACCGGGGGCGCCTGCTGCAGCTGCGACCACTCCTGGGACCCAAGCACCGCCAGCGCGTTGGCCTCGATGCGCCCGACAAAGTGCGGGTGACACCCCAGCTCGACGGCCACCTGGCGGTGGTCGCGCTCGCCGCCGCCGTCGATGCCGAGCCGCAGGGCGAGCACCCGGAGGGCAAGGGGGGAGAGCTGATCCAACGCGGCACCCATACGAACAAGTGTACGGTCCTCCTCGGACGCCACCTAACGCCGCCGGTGCGGATGCGACGCAACCGGGCGTACATTTGGGCGCGTGTCGGTGCCGTTTCGGGTCGATCCGGTCCATGTCGAGGGCTTCCCGGCGATGCAGCTGGCGCATTCAGACGGGCTCCTGCGCGCCATCGTCGTGCCCGAGCTGGCGATGCTTGGCGTCTCGCTCCAGCTCGAAGGCCAGGAGATCCTCGGCCGGCGCGGTGGGGTGGCGGCCTACGCCGAACGGGGCTCGACCATGGGCATCCCGTTGCTGCACCCCTGGGCGAACCGCCTCAGCGATCTCGCCGGCGCGGGCGTCCACGTGGCCGCAGACTCGCCGCTGGTGCGCCTCGATGGCGCCACGGGCCTGGCCATCCACGGTCTGCGCCTCGTCGGAGCCCCCTGGCGGATGTCCCGCACCGCAACCGACGCGGAGGGCGCTGAGGTCGCGGCCGAGCTCGACTGGACCGCCGACCCCGCCCTGCTTGCGGCGTTTCCGTTCCCGCACCGCCTCGAGGTGAGCTACCGCCTGGGCCACGACGCACTTCACGTGGCGGTGACGCTGCGGGCCACCGGCGACGTCGCGGTGCCGCTGGCCCTGGGTTTCCATCCGTACCTGGCGCCACCGGGGGCGCCGCGGTCCGACTGGCAACTGCGGATGCCGCTCGGCCGGCGCTTCGAGCTGGACGATCGCCAGCTGCCCACCGGCCACACCCTGCCCCGCGGGGCCGTCGACGGGCCGCTGGGCGAGCGGGTGCTCGACGACCTCTTCGAGGCGCCCGAGCCGGGCCGGCCGATGGTCGTGGAGGGAGGTGGACGGCGCGTGGAGGTGAGCTTCGGGCCCGGCTTTCCCTTCGCGCAGGTGTTCGCACCGGCGGATGAGGACCTGATCGCCGTCGAGCCCATGACCGCGCCCACCGACGCTCTCTCTCGCGGCGGGCCAGACCTGCGTACGGTTCCGCCGGGCCATTCGTTCGCGGCCGGGTTTACGATCGGGGTGCGGTGAGCGCTCGTCGTGCGCACACAAGTCGTGCGGCGGGGATGCCGAAGAGGGTGGGTGGTCGCACGGTGAACGACGGCTGTCGCCCCGCGCGGGGCAGGCCTGGGTGGGCCGCGTCATCGTCCCGGTCATGGCGCGACGGGCTCCGCGGACCTCGGCCCGCGTCATCACCCGGCTGCGTCCACGTGCACCCTTCGCCGGGGCGGCACGACCGTGCTCATCACGCGCACGCGCACGGTCAAGCGGCGAGGCTGGGCCGAGGTGCTGCTCCCCGTGCGCCCCAACGGCCGTCGGGGCTGGGTGCGAGATCCGCGCCTGACGGCCCCGGCAGCGGCCCGGTACGGTGGGGCCGACGGGAGGTGAGGGTGCCCGAGCGCGGCGAGGCAGTCTGGGAGGACGGGCTGGGACGGAAGGACCTCGGCGCACGAGTCGTGTGGGAGGAGCGGACCTCGCACACCCCCGACCCGCAGGCGCTGCGCTTCGGTGAGGGGGAGTGCAGCGTGGTCGTGCAGGCGGTGCTGGCCGGGCCGGTCTACCGCGGGCGAGCGCACGTCGACGTCTACTGGCACGAGGGCCTGCGCCCCTCCTACATGCGCCTCACCCCCCAGGAGGCGCGCCGTATCGGGGAGCTCCTTCTGCGCGGCGCCGGCGAGGCGGATGGCGCGCGCGGCGACACCTAGTGCCCCCTCAGGAAACGTTCGCCACGCTCCGCCGCGCTGCAAACCTCCGCGGATGCGGCGTCCTCGGTCATCGCCATGGGGTCCGCCATGCCGATGACACTGCGTCCTGGCCCCGCGGGGTTTTCGCGGGCGGAACACGCCAACGTCCCCTGA
>JAUVPZ010000136.1 GCA_030598395.1 Miltoncostaeaceae bacterium
CCCCCCGCGCCGCGCCGGATAGCCCCCACTACCTCTCGCAGGCCGGCCACGGCGCCTTCGACCCGCAGGTGGGTGTCGATCCCAATGGCAACGCGCTCGCCGTCTGGGAGCGCGACGACGGCGCCAACAGCATCATCCAGGCCTCGCGCTATGTCGCCACCAGCAACAGCTGGGACGCGCCGGCGGCCGCCACCAACCTCTCGCAGGCCGGCCAAGACGCCCTCCTCCCGCAGGTCGGCGTCGATCCCAATGGCAACGCGCTCGCCGTCTGGCAGCGCTCCGACGGCGCCAACATCATCATCCAGGCCGCCGGCTTCGACGGCGCGCCGCCGACGATCACGGCGACCAACGTGCCGGCAAGCGGCACCGCCGGACAGCCTGTGGCGATGTCGATTGCCGCTCGCGACGTGTTCGGCCTGGGCACCACCACCTGGAACTTCGGCGACGGCGCGGTCTTCAGCGCCGGCACGGTCGGCGCCCAGACCACCCTGGCGACCAGCCACACCTACACCGCGCCCGGTAGCTACACCGTGACGGTCACCCAGGCCGACACGGTGGGCAACACCGCAACGAGCACGCGCCCACTGACGATCAGCAGCCTGGCCGGCGCCGCGGTCTCCCCGCTGAGCGCCCCACCGGCCGGCACCTGTCGGGGCCAAAGGGCCACCCATACCGGCACGCCCGGCGACGACCTGATCCGCGGCACCGCCAACGCCGACGTCATCCAGGCCGGCCCGGGCGACGACCGGATCCTCTCGCTGGGCGGCGACGATCTGGTCTGCGCCGGGCCGGGCGAGGACTTCGTCGGCTCGGGGCCCGGCGCCGACACGGTGTTCGCCGACGCCGGGGACGACCTCGTCGAGGCCGGGCCGGGGATGGACAGGGTGGCCGGCGGGAGTGGCAAGGACACGCTCCGCGGCGGCACCTCCAAGGACACGCTGGCCGGCGAGCGCGGCCCCGACACCCTCAACGGCCAGAGCGGCCCCGACACCCTGCGCGGCGGCCCGGGCGACGACCTCGTCCGCGGCGGGCCCGGGATGGACGAGGTGTTCGGCCAGGCCGGCAACGACAGGCTGTTCGGCAACAACCGCGCCGACGCGCTCGACGGCGGCGCGGGCCGGAGGGACCGGGCCAACGGCGGCGCCGGGCACGACACCTGCACCAGGGTGCTCATCGCGCTCTCCTGCTGAGACGCTCGGCGCGAGGACGCCGTGTGGGCGGTGGCCGCGGCCCTCACCGCGCCGCCTCCTCGCGCTCGCCTAGCTCGCGGCCGAGTTCGAGAGCGCCTCCTCATCGACCTTTGCCATATCGGCGCGGCTCGGGGGCGCGGCGGTGAACCAACCGACCCCGGTGGCGCTCTGACTCGGGACGCTGGCTAGAGGCGGGCGGCGAGCCCTTCCATCTCGGCCTGGAACAGCGGCCCCAGGCGCTCGGCAACCTCGTCCGGCGCGACGTCGGTGATCCACCGGAGCGTGGCCCGGCCGTCGCCGGCGGCGAGCACCTGCATGGAGGCCGCGTGGTGCTCCACCGGCATGCCCTCGAGGACGGTGTAGGCCACCCGCCGGTTGTCGTGATCGACCGTGATGATCCGCTCGATCAGCGGGCGGCCGTCGGCCAGGGTGCAACTGCGGATGTCCCCGTCGAGCGAGCTCTCCGCCACGACGTCAAGCAGCTCCGACACCCGGCCGGCGTCGGCCACGCGCGACCACAATTCGTCGGGCGTGACGTCCACCGTTGCCTCGACGTGAATGCTTGCCACTTCCGAGCCTCCCTTGCGGTTACCGGGTCGTCAGTATCCCCGACCGCGCCGTGCGAGCGCCCGTTCGCCGGCCTCGTGAGGTTCTGCCGGGCCACGACGGCCTGTTGGGAGCGGCCGTCACGGCGCTGACCATGAGGAGGCGCCGGACCGGGGCCTGACCCGCCCGGCCGTGCGTCCGCCGTCGAGGCGCGCTCTGCGCTCGGGTCCGCGTGCCCAGGGCCTCGGGCCGCATCTGCATCACTCCACGGCGGCTTCGAGGAAGATGATCGCGGCGCCGAGGCCAGCGCCGCTGATTCCGAGGACCAGGCTACCGGGCAGCCGGTGATCGGTCATCCGTCCGAAGATGAAGCCCAGTGCGCAGAGGCTCGCAAGCGCGTAGCCGATCCCGGCCCTGAATGCGGTGTGAAGGGAGATGGCGCCTGCGGCGGCAAGTACGAAGACGAGGGTGGGGACGACGGCGGCGAAGAGGAGCGGAAGGTTGTCCGCCAGGATCGCCCCGAGGTCGCTGAGCCGTGGAGCGCGGCGCATGGCGATGCGCCGCCCAAGGCCGCTCGCGTAGGTGTGAGCGAGAAAGAGGACGAACGCAGTGCCGACGACGGCGCCGACGACCTCGTCCGCGGTGGCCCCGTGGTCCTCGAGCGGCACCAGGAGGGCGGTGATGATGATCGTGCCGTAGATCCCGTGCGCGAACCGCTCCGCACGTCGCCCGCGCTCTGTCTCTTCGTCCGAGGGGGGCTGCTGGATCGAGGGATCATGGTGGCGTGACCTACGGGGCACCGCTACGGGTCCTGTCGCGGGGCTGGCGCGGGTGGTCCGGCGCCGATCTGCGGAACGGCCATCCCGACGCCCGCCGCGTCGAGCGCCCGCTTGATCGCTCGAGGCTCACGACGCCTGCCGGCGGTCAGTCGGGCGCGTACTGGGGGCGATGACGACAGCGACATGCGCGGCCAGGAGCTCATGTGCATGCCAGGCCGTCCCCGTCGCCGTCGAGGCGGTGGGGGTCGTCGCCCACCACGCGCACCGGGCCGTCGACGTCGGGACAGTCCAGGTCGGGCGGCGGCGGCGGCACGCAGGCGCCCGCGTAGCCGGGGTCACAGCCCCGGGGCGGCGGAGGCTCGTCGGCGGCGGTCGTGGCCCCGGTGGTCGCCGGGCCGTCGGTGTCGCCGTCGCACGGCGGGCCCCAGAGGCCCCGATCGGCCCGGCGCGCCTGGACCTCCAAGTCCTCGAACTGCTCGCGGTACGTGAACGGCGCGCGTTCATCGAAGACGAACACCTTGGCGAAGCCGCCCTCCACCAGGCTGCGGGTGACCGAGTCCGCGCCGGCGCCGTCGCCCCGGTAGACATAGGCCAGAAGGCGGCCGAACCGATCCCGCCGGTCCTGAGTGGGGTCGGTGCGCAGGGTCACCGCAGCGCCGACCGGCATCAGCCGGGCGGCCTCGGCGCTGGCCTCGGGCCCGTAGCACTGCACGGGAGTCTGGGGCTTTCGGGTCTCCGGGGTGTCGATGCCGATCAGCCGGACCGTGGTCTGGAAGCCTCGCGCCCGCACCCTGATCGTGTCACCGTCCACCACCCGCTCCACCCGTGCGGCAAGCCCGCCCGGAGCGCCCTGTGTCGCATCGCCGGAGGGCTCCGGTTCCGGGCCGCCGCAGCCGGCGACGAGCAGCGCGGCACCCACCGCGACGGCCAAGCCCACCCGCACATCGCCCCCTTCCAATGGAGGGGATCACGCTAGCGCCTGCCCAGGACGGGCCACGACTTGGGCCCGCTCGCCCTTCAGAGGGCGAACCGAACCTCGGTGAAGTACCGCAGGCTAGAGGTCCACCAGACGGCACCCAGCACGACGAACAGCGTCCCGCCGGCGACGCGAAGCACCCACGACGGGTACTTCGGGCTGCGGCGTCCGTGGAGCCCGAGGCGGCGTTGGCGGTCATTGCTGGCTCTCCCGTTGCTGCCGGCGCGAGCCTACGAATAGGATCAGGCAATGTCGAGTGACCACGAGTTCCGGGTGGTGGAGCGCCGCTACTGCGACGACG
>JAUVPZ010000162.1 GCA_030598395.1 Miltoncostaeaceae bacterium
GGGCATGAAGGGTGGAACCATCCGCACCAGGGCCGGCGCGCTCTACAAGCCCTCGGTGGTGCGCAAGTACGAGGCTGCGCTGCGCCTCGACGTTCTGCCCGTCATCGGGGCCATTCCTGTCCCGTCGCTGACACGAGGAGATGTTCAACGCCTCGTCGATGAACTGGCAGCGGAGCGGTCCGTCGAGCACGCCCGAAAGGCCCTGGTGGCCCTGCGAGTTTCCCTTCGCACCGCCGTACGCGACGAACTGCTCGCCGTTGACCCGTGCGTGGGTGTCGTGGTTCTGACGAGAGACACCGGCGAGCGCGAGGTCAGGGTGCTGACACCTGCGGAGTGCAAAGCCATCGTCGCAGCGGCTTATGCCGATGATGTTCGGCTTCGCCGTAGCCTCGGAGGGCCGCTGACCGGGCTGCTGTTCGGCGCGGGACTGCGGCTCGGTGAAGCCCTCGCGTTGCCGTGGGGCGCGGACGGGGTCGACCTCCGTGCAGGGGCCGTCCGTGTACGCCGCTCGCTGGACCGCAAGCGCGACCAGGAGACCGGCGAGTTCCCGTTCGTGGCTCCGAAGACGCGCAGCTCGGTCCGGGACGTACCGCTCCCGCCCACCGACGTTGCTCGCCTACGGCATCACCGGATGGCGTGCGGGCGTCCCGCAGATGGCGAGCTGCTGTTCGCCGACGAGTTCGGTGAGCCGCTTCCGCCCATGGGGGCACCGACGCACGCGTGGCGCCGAGCGGTCAAGGCAGCGAAGGTCGCTGACCCCCGTCCGCGCATCCACGACGCCCGGCACGCCTGGGCCGTCGCGATGCTCCGTGCCGGGGTGCGGCCGGAGGCCGTGGCGAAGCTCGGCGGCTGGTCCGACGTCGGCATGGTGTACCGGCTTTATGGGCGCCATGCGCTGCCCGATGAGCTGGCCGGCGCAGGCGCCGCCCTCGATGCCTACCGGGCCGAAATTGGCACCGGGATTGACACCGGAGCGCGCGCCGCCCAGGAACTACCTGCAAATAGCTAGGGTTCAGCCGCCCAGCTCGGGCGGCAGCGCCTTCGGCCCCTCCGGATAGAGCGCGGTCAGGCGCTCGGCGCTCATCTCCAGCGTGTTGGCGGGCTCCGGTGGCGCGCCCACGATCAGCCAGAGCTGGGCCGACGCCGTGTCGTTGAACGGCTGCCTCACGGCGTCGGGCTCGACGAGCGCCGCGTTGAGCGGCCCGGGCGTCAGGACCTCATCGTCCACGCGGAGCCGGCCGTGCCCTCGAGCGCGACGTACAGCTCGTGCGTGCCGTCGTGTCGATGGAGGGTGCTGGCCTGACCGGGCTGCAGGCGCCAGAGCCTCGCGCCGAGGGTCTCGGCGCCGAGCTGGCGGGCCAGGTCGGTGTTCTCCACTCGCATCTGATTCGACGGGCGCCAGTGGGCGTCCTCGGCCTTCAGGAGGCGGTGTGCCATCCGTTCTCCATCTCGGTGGGGCGACGGCGGGGTCCACGGTAGCCCGCGCGAGCTGCCGCGCGCCGCGATAGGCGCCACGACCGCGGCGTCGACGATGTGGCGGGGGCCCCGACCTCGACACCCTCAGCGCAGCTTATGACTGCCATAATGCTAGTCGATGCGCCGCGCTGAGGCAGGCGTGCCCGCGGGGCGCGTTCCATGACATGGGAGCTCGTCCTCGTGGGCCTGCTGGTGGGCACCCTCGCGGGCGCCACGGGCGTGGGCGGCGGCTCGCTGATGACGCCCATCCTCGTGCTGTTCCTGGGCTTCCAGCCGACGGTGGCCATCGGCACCGACCTCGCCAACGGCGCCATCTTCAAGACCGCGGGCGCCTACCGTCACCGGCGCCAGGGCACGGTGCACGCCCGGCTCGCGTTGTGGATGCTGGTCGGCAGCGCTCCGGCCTCGCTGCTTGGGGTGGCCACTGCCACCTGGGTGGCGCGTACCTATGGCAGCGAGGCCCACACCGTGGAGTCGCGCATCCTGGCGGCCGCGCTGCTGGTGGGCGGGCTCGGCCTCGTCATCCGCACGGCGGTGCGGATCCGTCAGCACGACAGGCTGGGCCTGGTGATGGACCGGCGAGCGCGGATCATCGCCGTGGGCACGGGCGTCATCGGTGGCTTCCTGGTGGGCCTCACCTCGGTGGGCAGCGGCGTCTTCTTCGCGCTCGTCATGCTGACCGTCTTCCCGCTGCGCTCGGCCACGGTGGTGGGCACCGACCTGGCCCATGCCGCGGCGCTCTTGTGGGTGGCGGGCCTGGGCCACCTGGTGGCCGGCAACGTGGATTTGGGCGCCCTGTTCTGGCTCCTGCTGGGCTCGGTGCCGGGGGCGGTGCTCGGCGCCTCCTGGACGCTCAAGATCCCCGACAGGGTGCTGCGGATGGGGCTCGCGGTGATCCTGGTGGCCAGCGGGATCGCGATCGCCTCGGTGCCCGGGGGCACGCCGCTCGCCATCGCGATCGCCGCGGCCGGCATCCTGCTGATCGTGCTCGGCACGGTCGCGGGTGGGCGCTTCGCGCCGCCGCTCGTGCGGCGCCTCATCACTCCCTCGCCCGACCCGCCCAAGCCCGCGCCGCCGCAGACCGACTCGCCGCCCTAGTAGCTAGTGTCCCGAGCCAGAAATACGTGGGCAGTTTCGCGGCTGCATCCCGTCGCGACGCGATGTCCTCGGTCGGCCCGATATTCGGAGATAGCGTGCCTCCCTGCGTCCTTGCGTCGCTCGGGATTCGCGCCCGAAACATGCGACGAACTTCCGGCTCAGGACA
>JAUVPZ010000108.1 GCA_030598395.1 Miltoncostaeaceae bacterium
GAAGAACGTGGTCCTGGTCTTCTACCCGGCGGCCTTCAGCGCGTTCTGTACCAACCAGCTCACGGCGATCGCCGCCAGCCAGGGGCGTTACGCCTCCGAGGACGCCCAGATCGTGGGCGTCTCGGTGGACAACCGGAACTCCAACCGCGCCTTCGCCGAGCAGCTGGGCCTGACCGACGCGATCCTGCTTTCTGACTTCGAGCCCAAGGGCGCGGTGGCGCGCGAGTACGGCGTCTACCTCGACGGGCCGGGCCTCGCCGGGCGGGCCACGTTCGTGATCGACAAGGCCGGGGTGGTGCGGTACCGCGCGCTCACCGACGCGCCCAGCGAGATCCCCGACGAGGAGGCCTACTTCAGCGAGGGCCTCGCCGCCTGCACCGTCTGAGGCTCGAGCGCCAGCTGGCCGCAGGCCGCCGCCACGTCGGCGCCGCGCGAGCGGCGCACCGATGCCTCGATCCCCGCCCTGCGGAGCGCCGCCTGAAAGGCACGACGGCGCTCGGGCGGACTCGCCCGGTCGGGGCCGGCAGTGGGGTTGTACTCGATCAGGTTCACGTGGAAGCGGCCGTCCCGCAGCAGTGACGCCAGACGCCTGGCGTCGGCGGGCGCGTCGTTGACGCCGTCGAGCAGCAGGTACTCGATGAACACCCGACGGCCGGTGGTGTCGCAGTAGCGGCGGCACGCCGCTAGCAGGTTGGCGATCGGGTAGCGCAGGTTGACCGGCATGAGCGCCGAGCGCGTGGCGTCGTCGGCGGCGTGCAGCGACACGGCCAGGCGCACGGTGGCCGGGTGGCGTGCGAGCCGGGCGATCCCGGGCACCCAGCCGACCGTCGAGATGGCGATGCGCCGCGGGGAGATCCCCAGGCCCTCGCTGCCGTCGGCCAGCTGGTCGCAGGCGCCCAGCACGGCGTCGAGGTTCTGCAGCGGCTCGCCCATGCCCATGAACACCACGTTGGCCAGCCGGGCGCCCGTGGCCTCTGCCCGCGCCCGCGCCAGGAGGGCCTGCTCGACGATCTCGTCGGCGGTGAGGTCGCGCCCCGGGCCCATCGCCCCCGTGGCGCAGAACCGGCACGCCAGGGCGCAGCCGGCCTGGCTCGAGACGCAGACGGTGCGCCGGCCGGCGGCGTGCGCGATGAGCACCGTCTCCACCGCGGCGCCGTCGGGCGCGCGCAGCGTCCACTTGACGGTTCCGTCCGGGGAGGCCACCTCGCCCTGGGGCTCCATGGACCGGAACGGGATGTGCTCGACCAGACGCGCGCGCAACGCGAGCGGGAACGCGGTGACCTCGTCCCACCCCGCCGCGCCGGCGCGCCGGGCGTCGGCGGCCTGCCGCGCGCGGTAGGCCGGCTCGCCCCACCGCTGGAGCAGCCGCCCCAGCTCGTCGCGGTTCACGGGTCGATGAGCGCCGCCGCCAGGCGGCGCAACTCGTCGGGGATGTCGCCGCCAGGCTGGACGCATAGCTCGGTGACTCCGTTGGCAGCCAACCGCTCGGCCCTTGCCCGAAGCTCGCCGGCGGTGCCGCAGAAGGCGAACCGGGCCACGTTCTCGGGCGTGACGCGCCGGCGATCCTCGGGGTGGACCACCTCCACCAGGTGGCCCAGGTGCAGGTCGAGGTGCGCGGTGCGCTCCGGCA
The DNA here is from genome assembly GCA_030598395.1 of Miltoncostaeaceae bacterium. Lineage (GTDB taxonomy): Bacteria > Actinomycetota > Thermoleophilia > Miltoncostaeales > Miltoncostaeaceae > JAUVPZ01. Next base: position 1,631 of record JAUVPZ010000108.1, read on the forward strand.
GCCGCCGGCGCATCGCGGCGATGTAGGCCTCGGCGTCGTCGCGCGCGGCGCTACCCATCCCCTCGAGGCGCCACGGCTGCTCGTAGAATTGATGGTGGGCCACGGCCACCACCGGGCCCACCGCCGCGGTCAGACGGGGGCTGTCGAGCGGCTCGTCCTCGTCCGCCACCGAGGCGCCGGCGTGGACGACAAGGGGGATGTCGGCGCCGACCCCCTCGCGAACCAACCCGAGCCCACCCGGATAGAAGATGCCGGTGATGGCGCCGTCGGCGACCCGCCGGGCGAGCGCCTGCGCCCTGACCCCTCGCACCGCCATGAAGATGGGCACGGCGCCGTCACCCTCGGCGCCGCTCACCGGGATCGCCCGCACCGGCGCACCGCCCTCGACGTGGGGCACCTCCTCGCCGTCGAGCAGCGCCCGGACCTCCGACATCTCTCGCTCGAGCACGCCCAGCGGCGCGGGCGCCAGTCCCAGCGTGAACCGGCCGGTGAAACCAGCGCCGTACGCGGCCAGCACGCGCCCCGGCGCCAGCGCCGAGAGCGCCCGCAGCGCCGCCGCGGTCACCACGGGCGCGCGCAGGCCCGGAACCATGACGCCCACGCCGAGACCGATGCGCCTCGTGCGGTCGGCGGCGCGCGCGAGGGTGACGAAGGGGTCGTGGTAGAGCAGCGGCGAGTCGTAGCACCAGGCTGCCGCGAACCCCAGCTCCTCCGCGAGGAGGATGTGGTCGGCCGTGTCGCGCACGGGCGCGAAGAAGGCGCTGACCCGGAGCGCCCTCATGCGGCCAACTCCTCCATGCGGCCCATGGCCTCGGGGTGCGGCACGACGGTTCGGAAGTTGCGCGCACCCACCAGCACCACGAACGCCGCCAGCGAGAGGGCGGCCAGCGAGGAGACGCCGAGCGCCGCCGTGAGGCCGATGGCCTGCGACAGGTAGCCCAGCGCCACGACGGGCAGCGTGCCGGCGTAGGCGCACGTGTAGAGGGCGGAGATGAGCTTGCCACGTTCGACCAGGGGCACCGAGATGCTGCAGATGGTGGTGGCGCCCATCAGGATGAGGCCGTTGATGAACCCGATGAGGCCCGCGGCGAGCACCACCAGCATCGCTGTGTCCACCGCCGCCGCCCCCACCACCAGCAGCGAGGCGCCAGAGCTGCCGAGCACGCCCACGATGACCGCCGTCCTGGGCTGAACCCAGCCGAGCATGAGCGGCGCGAAGCCGCCCATGGCCAGGATCAGGAAGCCCACCAGCCCGACCAGCGCCACGTTCGTGACGCCAAGCGTGTCCACCATGTACAGCGGCACCACGGACAGAAGCGTGGCATCGAGGAAGCTCATCAGGAAGGCGGCCGGCGCGAGGAACGTGGCGAACGCTGCCGTCTGACCCGCCGGAACGCCGATGCGGATGCCGAATCGCGGCGACGGTCGGCGCGGCGCCCGCGTGAGCGTCTCAGGCGTGACGATGATCGCGACGATCGCGACGCCCATCAGCGCGGCGTAGCCCAGCCAGGGAGCGTGCAGGGGGTCGTCGACGTTCTGCGCCACGACGCCGGCCAGGCCGGGGCCCAGGCCGAACCCCACGCGGAGCCCCACGCCCGCCAGGGCGGCCGCGATGTACTTGGCACCGGGCAGCGCGTGGTCGACGACGAACGCCGTACCCACGCCCAGAAAGCCGCCGATCGCGAGGCCCTGCAGCACCCGCCCGAGGAACAGCAGCGGCACCGTCTCGGCGAAGCCCATCACCAGCGCCGCCACCGTGATGCATGCCATCGCGGGCAGCATCACCCGCTTGCGGCCCCAGCGGTCGGCGAGGTTCCCGGACAGCAGCATGGTGGGCACGACCGTGGCCGAGTAGACCGCGAACAACAGCGTGGCCTCGCCGTTGCCCAGCGAGAACCGCTCGGCGTAGAGCGGCAGCAGCGGGGTGATGATGCTGGTGCCCATCGTGAAGATGAGCAGGCCGACGAACGCCAGCCACGAGAAACGGGTCATCGGGGAACCGGGGGTGGCGCCACGGCGGACGGCGGGCTGGGAAGCGCGGCCGGCCCCAGGACGCGTGGCATGCGCACGGCTGCCAGGGCCCCCAGAGCCAGCATGCCGGCGGCGGCGATCATCGCCGCGCGGAACCCGCGGCCAACGTCCGCCGCCGCCGCCGTCTCAGCGAGGCCCCCGGGCAGGGCGGCGGTGAGGATGGCGCCCATCGCGGCGGCGCCCAGCGCACCGCCCGTGTAGCGGCTGACGTTGGGGAGCGCCGCTGCCACGCCCAGGCGGTCGCGTGGCACGCCCCAGATGGCCGTGGTCGTGATCGCCGAGGACGACATCGCCAGGCCCACCCCGAGGCCCACGAGGCCGGGCAACAGCAGCGCGTAGTCGGCCCTGGGCGCGGCTGCGGCGGCCCAGGCGCACCCGGCGCCCGCGACGCAGAAGCCCACGAGCACGAGGCGGTTGGAGCCCACCCGGCTCATCGCCCGCCCCGCGATGGGCGCCACCACCACGAACGAGAGCGCGATGGGCGCGATGGCCACTCCCAGCGTCGCGGGGCCGAGGCCGACCGCGGCCGTCAGGTAGAACGGCAGGAGCACCACCGTGCCGAACAGGGCGCCCGCGCTGGCCAGGGCCGCGACGTTCGCGGTGCTGAACGAGCGCAGCCGGAACAGGTCGAGGTCGAGGAGCGGGTCCTCCGCCCGGGCCTCGTGGCGCACGAACGCCGCGAGAACCACCACGCCGCCGGCGGCGGCGCCCAGCACCGGCAGGGAGATCCATCCCAGCGCGTCGCCGCGGGACAGCGCGATGAGCACCAGAAAGAGCCCGGTCGCCGCGAGAACCGCGCCGGACGCGTCGAAGCTGCGGCGCCGTGCGTCGGGTGCGGACGCGGGCAGCACGACCGCGGCTCCCGCCAGGACGATGAGGCCGATGACCGGAGTGAACAGGAACACGCTGCGCCAGCCGGCGGCCTCCACGAGCACGCCTCCGAGCGTCAGCGCGATGACGGGGGCCACCCCGAGCACCCCGCTCATGAACCCCAGCGCCCTGCCGCGCTCGTGGGGCGCGAACAGCTCCGCTGCGTAGGCGAATGCCGTGGGCGCCATGGCGCTGGCGCCCACCCCCATGAGCACGCGAGCGACGACGAGCGTGGCCACGCTGGGCGCGAGTGCGCCTCCCAGCGACGCGATCGACAGCACGACGATGCCCCCGACGAAGATGCGGCGGCGGCCGTAGAGGTCGCCGGCGCGACCCGCGATCGACAACAGCACCGCCTGGGTCACCAGGAACCCCGTCACGGTCCAGCTCATGGAGGCCACGTCGGAGTCGAAGTCGGCCGCCATGTCGGGCAGCGCGACGTTGACGATGCTCACATTGACAACCGACAGCCACATGCCGCCCGAGACCACCAGCAGAGCCATCCAGCGCCAACGGCGATGGGTCAGAGCGGCCTCCCGAGCCGCGGCCAGTCGGCGTGCGGGGCGGCCGGTCACCGTCGAAAGCTTCGCAGAACGGTTCCCGGTGGCCTCGCTACCCTCCCCCCGTTGTCCGACCGCAAACTGTGGCGCTACTCCGACCTGACCCGCCTCTGGTCATGGTGCCTCATCGGTGTGGCCGTGCTGCTGCTGCCCTTCTCTGTGGCGCTGCAATCCGGCGCCGCCGAGGGGGTGCGCGGGTCCTACCTCGCCACTCTGGCGGCTGTCACCGGCCTGTCGGGGCTGCTGCTGTTCCCGCTGTTCCGGCTCTGGCTCTGCGGCTCGGCGCTGCCGTCGTCGCGCCTGCCCCGCGCGC
>JAUVPZ010000130.1 GCA_030598395.1 Miltoncostaeaceae bacterium
CATCTCGGAGGGGCTCACCATCGCCGAGCTGGGCGACATCATCCACGCCCACCCCACGGTCAGCGAGATGGTGATGGACGCCGCCCAGCAGGCGGTGGGCGTGGCTCCCTACCTGTCCTAGTGTCCCGAGTCAGAAATTAATGGGCAGTTTCGCGGCTGCATCCCGTCGCCATGCGGTGTCCTCGGTCGGCCCGATATCCACCGATATCGGGCCTCCCTGCGTCCTTGCCTCGCTCGGGATTCGCGCGCGAAACATGCGACGAACTTCTGACTCAGGACACTAGGAGTCCTCGGGGCCCGTCTCCCGCTGGCGCAGGAAGCGCTCGATCTCGTCGGCGATGGAGTCGCCGGAGGGCATGCCGGGCGGGTCGGTCTGCTCGTCGGCCGCCTGCTCGAGGCGCTCCACCAGCGCCTGGGCGTTGGGGTCGCGCTCGATGGCGGCGGCCACGTCGCGCTCGTGCGCCACGGTGGCCTGCTGTAGCCCCAGGGTGCTGAACGGCACGCCCACCACCTGGGTGAGCGCCTGCATCAGGGCCAGCGCGCCCTTGGGGTTGGGCGTGGTGGACAGGTAGTGCGGCACGGGCGCCCACAGCGACACGGCGGCGTGGCCGGCGTCGGCGGCCATCGCATGGATGACGCCCACGATGCCGGTGGGTCCCCGGTAGGTGGGCGGCCGGAAGCCCATGCCCTCCACCAGCTCCGGCGAGGAGGTGATGCCGGTGAGCGACACCGGCCGGGTGTGGGCCACGTCGGCCAGCAGCGATCCCAGGCCCACGTAATGGCGCACGCCCAACTGGTCGGCCGCTCCCAACACCAGCTCGGAGAAGGTGCGCCAGCGGTGCGACGGCTCGCCGCCGGTCAGGAACACCAGGTCGCGCTCGCCTGCGGGCGGCCGGGCGACCAGCAGCCGCACCTCGGGCCAGGTGAGGCGCGGCGCGTCCGGCTCGCTCAGGTCGATGGTGGGCCGCACCACCTGAAAGTCGTAGAACGCCTCGGCGTCGATGGCGGCCACTGGCTCGGCGTCCACCGAGCCCGCGGCGGCGGCCAGCGCGGACGACGCTGCCTGGCCGGCGTCGTTCCAGCCCGAGAAGGCGAACACCAGGGCCGGGTCACGAAGGCGTTCGGGCGCCCGCTCCCACCGCAGTGCGTCGGCGTTCATGGGTCAACGGTACAGGCAGGCCCCGGGCCCGGGCCGCGCCACCCCGGCCCGCCGCGGTCAGTCCTGCTGGAAGTAGCGCCGGCGGATCAGCCGCTCGCCCACGACCCCCACGATCGCTCCGAGCACGAACGTGAGCACCAGCAGCACGAACAGGGAGATCCGGGCCCGGAAGAAGACGAACGACAACCGCACGGTGCCGCTGTTCTCGATGATGAACAGCAGCACCAAGAGCACCGCCAGAGCGATGACGCCGATGCGGGCGTACTGGCGGATCTGCTCCGGGTCCGGCTTCCGGCGCTCGGGACCCTCGCCGTCACCCGTCCGGACCGGGTGGCCAGACATGCAGTCAGGCCGTGGCGGCCACGGCGGCGGCGCGGAACACCGAGCCCAGCCGGCGCATGCCCTCGGTCACGTCGTCCGGGCCCACGCCGCTGTAGGCGAGCCGCAGCGTGCGCTCGCCGCCCGAGAGAAAACAGTCGCTCCCCTTCACGTACACCACGCCGGCCTCGCGCGCCGGACCGTGCAGGGCGTCGGCCGACATGCCCTCGGGCAGCGTGAGCCAGCAGAAGAAGCCGCCGCTGGGCGGCACGCACCGGGTGCCTTCCGGCATCTGGTCGAGGCCGTCCACCATCGCGTCGCGGCGCTCGCGCATCAGCCGGGTGACGCGCCGCACGCACGCGTCCAGGTGGCCGTCGCCCACCAGTTGCTCGATTGCTCCCTGCGCCAGCAGCGACGGCGAGATGTAGGTGCGGTTGGCCGCCGCGGCGAGGGACGCCGAGATCTCGGGCGGCGCCACCACGTAGCCCACGCGCAGCCCGGGGGCCACCGTCTTCGAGAACGACGACGTGAACATCACCCGCTGCGGCCCGCCCAGCTCGAACAGGCCGGGCAGGTGAGCGCCGCTGAAGCGCAGGCGGCCGTAGGGGTCGTCCTCCAGGATGAGGAACCCGTGCCGCTCGGCCAGCTCGAGCACCGCGTGCCGCCGCTCCTCCGACAGCGTGGCCCCCGAGGGGTTCTGGAAGTTGGGGATGGTGTACAGCAGCCGCGGCGCCCGCCCGTCGGCACAGGCCTCGGCGAGGGCCCCCGGGTCCAGGCCGTCCTCGTCGACCGGCACGGGCAGCACGTCCATGCGGTGCCGCACCAACTGCAGCAGCGCGCGGTCGTAGGTGGGCTCCTCCACGGCCACCCGGTCGCCCGGCGAGAGGTGGGTGGACAGCAGCAGCACGAACGCCTGCAGCGAGCCGTTGGTGATGAACACCTGGCCCGGCTCCACGCCGTGCTGGGCCGCGAGGCGCTCGCGAAGCGGCGCGTAGCCCTGGCCCGTGCCGTAGCTGAGCAGCCGCACGCCGTCGGCCTCGAGCGCCGCTGCGGTGCAGCGCGCGATCAGGTGGGCGTCGAGCGCCTCGGGGCAGGGCGCGCCCCGGGCGAGGGAGATCGTGGTCGACACCGCGGGCGAGTGTACCGCCCCTGTGCGCTACCCGGCCGCGACCTGGGGCCGCTCGATGGCCTCGAGCAGCGCCGCGGTGTCGCCGAGCTCCTGGTAGCGCTCGATCAGCCCGTCCTCGACGCGCCACAGCCCCGCCATCGTCACGTCGAAGTCGACCCCTTGCACCGACCGGCCCAGCAGCCGGCCGACCACGGCGACGTGCTCATCCTGCACCACGAAGCGGTCGGGTTCCGGAGTGAGGTCGGCGAAGTGCTCGCGCAGCAGCCGGGCCAGGTGCGCCACCTGCTCGTGCCCCTGGTAGATGCCGCCGAACGGCAGGCTGTCGGGCAGGTGCACCTCGACATGGAGGGCCAGCAGGGGGAGCAGGTCCGCGACGCCCCCCTCGATGAGCGCGGCGTACGCGTCGCGGACGGCGGTCTCGCTGTCCCGTTGCACGCTGCCTCCTGTGCTCGCCCGAACCCATGGTACCTCCGGCCGAGCGCCCTCGTGTAAGACCGCCCGCAATGCACGGCGACTGTCGTTGAGGCATCGCGGCTTCGAGGCGGCCAGCGCGCTTCGTATGCTGGCCGGGGTCCTGGGCGACGCGCGAGGGCGGAGCGTGCTTCACATCCACCGATCGGAACGTGCCGACGCGCTCGTGGGAGCGCTGGCCGACCTGCTCCGGCAGCCCCTGGCCGACCCCATGCGGCCCGAGGTGGTGGCGGTGCCCACGCGGGGCATCGAGCGCTGGCTCGCTCAGCGCCTGGCGGGTCATCTCGGGGTGTCCGCCGGTCGCGCGGACGGCGTGTGCGCCAACGTGGAGTTCCCCTTTCCCGGGCGGGTCGTGGGCGGGGCGGCCGCCGCCGCGTCGGGGGTGGAGCGCTCGGAGGATCCCTGGCTTCCCGAGCGGCTCGTCTGGCCGCTGCTACAGCTTGTCGACGCGTCGCTGGACGAGCCCTGGCTGGCGACGCTGGCCGGCCACCTCACCGCCGAGGCGGGCGAGAGCGAGGGCGGCGCGCGCCGGTTCTCGAGCGTGCGCCACGTGGCCGACCTGTTCGACCACTACGGCGTGCACCGCCCGGGGATGATCCGCGCCTGGGCGGCGGGCGACGACACCGACGCAGCCGGCCAGGCCGTTCCGCCGGACCTCGCCTGGCAGCCCGAGCTCTGGCGCCGGCTGCGCCAGACGACGCCGGTGCCCAGCCCCGCCGAGCGGCTGGTCGCCGCGTGCGACGGCCTGCGGCACCGGCCCGACCTCACGGACCTGCCCGAGCGCTTCTCGCTGTTCGGCCTCACCCGCCTTCCGGGGAGCTATCTGGACGTCCTGGACGCGCTGGCTGCGCACCGGGACATCCACCTCTACCTGCTGCACCCGTCCGGCGCGCTCTGGGAGCGCATCGCGACCTCGGGGC
>JAUVPZ010000016.1 GCA_030598395.1 Miltoncostaeaceae bacterium
CCCCCGCGCCCGCGCGCCACCTCGGCCCGCAGCTGCAACCGCGCCTACTGCACGCCGTCGCCCGGAAGTCGGCCGCCCCCGCTGCGCGCGCCCACCGCGGCCACCAGCTCACCGCCCACGACCAGGCTCTCCTTGTTCGCCAGCGCCACCGGCACCCCGCGCCGGAGCGCCGCCAGCGTGGGCCGAAGGCCCGCGGCGCCGACCAGCCCGTTGAGCACCAGGTCGGGCGCACTGGCGTCGATCAGCCGGCACAGATCGTCGTCGTAGGGCACGGTGCCGCCGCCGGCCGCGCAGGCCGTGTGCTCGATGTCGTGCTGGCAGGCCTGGAGGGCCATGCCGTCCAGGCGGGCGCCACAGGCGAGGCCGCACGCCAGCAGGTCGGGGGCGGCCTCGATGACCTCCAGCGCCTGGACGCCGATCGAGCCGGTCGACCCCAGGACCAGCACGCGTTTCACCAGAGCCAGTCTAGCGAGGCCCCTGTGAGCAACGGATGAAGGCCGGATGAAGCAATCGCGGCTCCCTCTCCTGTCACCGAAGGCCCAGCCCGCCTGTGGGCGCCCCGGGTCCGCCGCTACCCTCGCGGGGTGCTGCTGCTGGTCGCCGTGGCGTTCGTGGCGGGCGTCGTGACGGCGCTCTCGCCCTGCGTCCTGCCTGCGCTGCCGGTTGTCCTGGCGGGCACGGCCACCGGTGGCAGCCGGCGCCTGATCGGTGTGGCGGTGGGCTTCGTGCTCGGCTTCACGCTGTTCACGCTGTCGCTCACCTTCGCCCTACGGGCCATCGGGGTCAGCCCCACCTCGCTGCGGAACGCGGCCATCGCGCTGCTGGTCGCCTTCGGCGCGGCGCTGTTGATCCCCCGGTTGGACGCCCGCCTGGGCGAGGCGCTCGCACCCCTCGGTCGCCTGGGCGCCCGCATGCCGACCAGCGGCGGCGACGGAGCGGCCGGGCTGGCGGTGGGCGGCGCGCTGGGCCTGGTGTGGACCCCGTGCGCGGGCCCGATCTTCGCGGCGATCGCGGCGGCGGCGGCCTCCGGCGGCGCCGGGCCCACCACGTTCGCCGTGCTGGCCGCCTACTCCCTGGGAGCAGTGCTGCCGCTGGTGGCCGTGGGGTTCGGCGGGCAGCGGCTGGCGCGGCGCCTGGGCGCGCGGGCCCGGGCACTGCGGCCGGCCCTCGGCGCCCTGATGGTGGCCGCCGGGGCCATCCTGTTCCTGGGCGTCGACACGCGCCTCACCGAGACGGTCACGCGCGACCTGCCCGGCTACACCGAGACGCTGCAGTCGCTGGAGCGCACCGACGCCGTGCGGCGCCGCCTGCCGGATGTCACCGGCGCCGGCTCGGGCGCGCCCCCGCTGGTGGAGGCGGCCCGTGGCGCCGAGCCGGACCAGCCAGACCCTCTGGGCCTGCCGGACGCCGGACCGGCGCCCGAGGTTCGTGGCATCACGGCATGGTTCAACACCCGCCGGCCGCAGACGCTGCGCCAGCTCCGGGGGCGGGTGGTGCTGCTGGACTTCTGGACCTACTCCTGCGCGAACTGCCTGCGCACGCTGCCCCACCTTGCCGACCTCCACCGCAGGTACGCCCGCGACGGGCTCACGGTGCTGGGCGTGCACACGCCCGAGTTCCTGTTCGAGGCCGAGCCGGGCAACGTCGCCCGCGCGGTGCGCGACCTGGACGTGCCCTACCCGGTGGCCCTCGACGCCAGTTACCGGACCTGGCTGGCCTACGGCAACCAGTACTGGCCAGCGCACTACCTGATCGATCGCCGCGGGCACGTGCGCGACCTGTACGTCGGTGAGGGCGGCTACGCCCAGACCGAGGCGCTGGTGCGCCGTGCGCTGGGCCTGCCGCCCGCGGACATCGCGGAGGGGCCATCCGAACGGCCGGGGCACAACGTGGGCCAGACCCCCGAGACCTTCCTCGGCCACGCGCGCCTCATGCGCCTCGCGTCGCTGCAACCGCTGCGCCGCGAGCGACGCGCCGGCTACGCCCCGCCGCTGCGGCTCCCGACCGACGGGGTGGCCTTCGACGGCCAGCTCACGGTCCTGGCGCAAGAGGTGGTGGCCGGCCGCGACGCCGCGGTGGAGATCAACTTCCGCGCCCGGGACGTGTTCCTCGTGCTCGACGGCAACGGGCAGCGGCGCCTGGGGCGGGTGCTACTGGACGGCCGCCCCCTCGCCGGCCCGCGCGCGGGGGCCGACATCGGCCCGGGCGGCGCCCTGACGGTCGAGGGCGCCCGCCTGTACTCGCTGGTGAACCTGCCCAGGCGCGGCACGGGCCGCCTGCGGGTGGAGCTGGCGCCGGGCACGCGGGCCTTCTCCTTCACCTTCGGCTCCGGCTCCCAGGAGCAACCGGCCCGGCCCCGCACGTAGCTGCCCCGCTGCCGCCGGCACCCCCTCGGCGGGGTGTGCCTCAGTGAACGGCCGCCGGCACGGCTTCCTCGTCCGGTCCGCCGCCGGAAAGCAGCTCATGGGCCGTCTCGCAGAAGGCGGCCACCAGCGCGACGGCGGCATCGAGGTCATCCGGGTGCAGCGCCTCGACGACCTGGTGCACGTAGCGCGTGGGAATCGACACCGCGCCGGCGGGCGCGCCCTCCCCCGCGAGCTGCAGCTCGCGCGTGTCGGTGCCGCCACGCACCATCACCTCGAGCTGGTGCGGGATGCCACGGTCCTCGGCGATCCGAACCAGGTGGTCGACCAGCCGCTGGGGCACGATGGCGCTGGCGTCGTACACCTTGATGGCGGCGCCCTGGCCCACTGACGTCACGCGTTCGTGCGGCTTGGCGTCAGGCAGGTCGTTGGCCAGCGTGATGTCGATGGCCAGGCCGATGTCGGGACGCACGCGCGAGGTCGCCACGCGGGCCCCCCGGATGCCGACCTCCTCCTGCACGGTGGCGACGGCAATCACCTCGCACTCGTGGTCGTCCAGGGCGCGCATCGCCTCGATCAGCACGTAGAGGCCCGCCCGGTTGTCGAGGCTCTTGCCGGTGACCAGCTCGCCCAGCCGCGTCAACTCGCGCTCGCGCGTGACCACGTCGCCCTGGCGCACCAACTCCTTCACCCGCTCGGCCGACAGCCCGGTGTCGACGAAGAAGTCCTCCAGCTTGGGTGCCTTGCGCTTCTCCTCGTCGCGCATCAGGTGCACCGGCTTGGTGCCCAGCACGCCCACGACATCCTCGCGCCCGTGCACGACCACGCGTTGGGCGGTGAGCGTCTTCGGGTCGAAGCCACCGAGCGGCAGCAGGCGCAGGAAGCCCTCCTCGTCGATGTGGCTCACCATGAAGCCGATCTCGTCCATGTGCGCGGCCAGCATCACCCGCGGCCCGCCGCGGCCGCGCCGGCGCGCGATGACGTTGCCCAGCGGGTCGACCGACTCCTCGTCCACGTCGGCCGCAAGCTCGCGGCGCACCACCTCGCGGATGCGCTCCTCACGGCCCGGCGGACCCGGGGTCTCGGTGAGCATCCGCAGCAGCCCCTCGTTCATCGCTCCTCCTCGCTAGAGCACAAGCGCGATGGTCATCAGGTAGCCGGCTACGGCGGAGAACAGCAGCGCGTCGAACCGGTCCAGCACGCCGCCGTGCGCCAGCAGCAGCCGCCCCGAGTCCTTGGCGCCGGCGTCGCGCTTCAGCATCGACTCGAACAGGTCACCCACGTAGGCGCCGGCACAGATGGCCACCCCCAGCACCAGCGACTCCCAACCGGCGATCCAGTCCTGGTAGAGCCCCGCCACCCACACCGCCAGGACGCCGACCACGGCCCCGATGGCGGTTCCCTCGACCGTCTTCTTCGGCGAGATGCGCGGCGCGATGGGCGTCGTGCCCCAGAAGTAGCCCCCCAGGTACGCCGCGGTGTCGAACGCCCACGTGCCCACCAGGATCACCGCCACCACGCCGCCGCCGTGGGGCAGCTCGCGGGCCAGCACCAGCACGCCCATCGGGAGGCCGATGTACGCCAGGCCCATCAGCGTGGTGGCCATCCGGTTCGTCACGTCGTCACGCCGGGGCAGGATCATGCCGGCGATCGCGATCAGCGCCAGACCGACGGCGAACCCCTCCAGCAGGCCCACCAGGTGGCGGCCGTCGAACCACGCCAGCCCGATGGTGACGAGCGCCCCCAGGAAGCCGGCCCACCGCAGCGGACGCATGGCCGCAGTGAGGCTGTACAGCTCGTAGAGCGCCAGCACCGCGATGATGCCCGCCACGAGCGCGAACAGCGCGCCGCCGATGATGACCGCCGCCACCAGGACGGCAACGCCCGGAATCGCAACCGCGAGCCGCTCCGGCAGCCGATCCGGCAGGTCCGGCAGGCGCGGCCGGCGAGGCCGGCGGCGCTCAGCGACCGCCGAAGCGTCGCTGTCGTCGTGCGTGCTCGGCGAGCGCAGCGTCGAAGTCATCCGGCGTGAAGTCGGGCCACAGCTGAGGAGAGAAGACGAGCTCGGCGTAGGCGCACTGCCACACCAGGAAGTTCGACAGGCGTTGCTCGCCGCTGGTGCGGATCACCAGCTCGGGGTCGCGCAGGTCGGGGCTGTACAGGAGCTGGGCGAACTCGGCCTCGCCCGCGTCGGGTCCGCACTCCAGCACGAACCGCCGCGCGGCGTCGAGAATCTCCTGCCGGCCCCCGTAGTTCATCGCGACGAACAGGCGCAGCCGCTCGTTCTGGGCGGTGATCTCCTCGGCCTCGGCGATGCGCTGGCGCAGCTCGGGCATCAGCACGTCCAGGCGGCCCACGAACCGGATCTGGACGCGCTCCTCGTGCAGCTCGGGGATCTCGCGGTCGATCAGCTCACAGAACATCGTCATGAGGTCCTCGACCTCGGCGTCAGGGCGCGACCAGTTCTCGGTCGAGAACGAAAACACGGTGAGGTCATGCACCCCCGTGTCGGCCGCGTGGCGGACCACGCGCTTGAGCGCGCGTGCCCCGGCGCGGTGGCCGGCTGCCACCGGAAGGTGCCGCTCCGAGGCCCAGCGCGCGTTGCCGTCCATGATGATGGCAACCGAGCTGGGAACCTCGGACAGCCGCGGCGGCGGCTGCGGCTCGGAGAGCCGGCCCAGCCCCAGGGCCGACCGTGCGGCGCGCCACCGGGAGCGACGTGAGAGCCGAGGCGCCATCAGCGGCGTGGCCGTCTAGACCTCAAGGATCTCGGCCTCCTTGCGGGCCATCAGGTCGTCGAGGGCCGCCACGTGCTCGTCGGTGAGCTTCTGGACCTCGTCCTGCAGCCTGCCCAGCTCGTTCTTCGAGAGGTCGCCGTCCTTCTCAGCGCGCTTCAGCTCGTTGTTGAGGTCCTTGCGCACGTTGCGGACGGCCACCCGGGCCTCCTCGGCCATCCTGTGGACCACCCGCACCAGCTCCTTCCGGCGCTCCTCGGTCAATTCGGGGATGCCCAGCCGGACGATCTCGCCGTCGTTGTTCGGCGTGAGCCCGAGGTCGGACTCGAGGATGGCCCTCTCGACGTTCGTGAGGATGGACCGGTCGTACGGGGCCACGGTGAGCAGCCGCGGCTCCGGCGCGTGGATGGTGGCCAGCTGGTTGAGCGGGGTCTGCGTCCCGTAGGCGTCCACGACGATGCGGTCGAGCAGGGCAGTGGACGCCCTGCCCGTCCGCACTCCGGCGAACTCGCCTCCAAGGTTGCGCACCGCGCCGTCCATGCGGCGGTTGGCGTCGTCCAGTCGCTCTTTCACGGGGCCTCCACGGCTTGGGTGACGACCATCGTCCCCACGCGTTCGCCGTCGAGGATGCGCACGATGTTCCGCTCGTCGGTCATGTTGAAGACGAAGATCGGGAGATCATTGTCCATGCACAGCGTCAGCGCGGTGGTGTCCATCACGCGAAGGCCGCGCTCGATGGCCTCCATGTGGCTGATCTCGGGGATCAGCCGGGCGTTGGGGTGCTCGCGCGGGTCGGCGTCGAGCACGCCCTCAACCTCGTTCTTGGCCATCAGGATGGCCTGCGCGCCGATCTCGAGCGCGCGCAACGCCGCGGTGGTGTCGGTGGTGAAGAACGGATTGCCCGTGCCCCCGGCGAAGATCACCACCCGGCCGCGCTCGAGGTGCCGGATGGCCCGCCGGCGGATGTACGGCTCGGCAACCTCCTGCATGGTGATCGCCGACTGCACGCGTGTGGCCAGTCCCAGCTTCTCGAGGGCGTCCTGGATGGCCAGCGCGTTCAGGACCGTGGCGATCATCCCCATGTAGTCGGCGGTGGCCCGGTCCATGCCCACGGCCATCCCGGCAAGGCCGCGGAAGATGTTGCCCGCCCCCACCACGATGGCCACCTCGACCCCCCGCTCGGCCGCGCCGTTCACCTGGCGCGCGATGCCGGCGATTCTCGCGGGGTCGATGCCGTAGGGCTCGTCGCCCATCAGCGCCTCGCCGCTGAGCTTCAGGACGACGCGACGCAGCCGCGGGGCCGCCGTGCCGCCTCCATCGCTCCGCCCGCTAGGCCCCAAGCTCGAAGACGGCGAAGCGGCGGATCTCGACGTTCTCGCCAAGCGCGGCCGCCACCTCCCCCCTCAGTTCCTCGATGGTGCGGGGTTGCTTCTCGTTCTGGTCGCGCACGAACTCCTGGTCCAGCAGCGTCACCGTGGCCAGGTGCTTGCGCAGCTTGCCCTCCACCGCGCGGTCGCGCGCGTGCTCGGGCACGTCCCTGGCCTGCTCGGCGAAGACCGAGCGCTCGGCCTCCACGTACTCGCCGGGGATCTCGTCGGCCGAGACGAACAGCGGGCGCATGGCCACCACGTGCAGCGCGAGGTCGTGCACGAACGTCTTGAAAACGTCGGTGCGTGCGACGAAGTCGGTCTCGCAGTTGACCTCGACCAGCCCGCCCACGCGCCCACCCTGGTGGATGTAGCTGTGGATGAGCCCCTCGTTGGCGGCGCGACCCGCGCGCTTGGCGGCGTCGGCGAGCCCCTTCGCGCGCAGCGCCTTGACGGCCTCCTCCAGGTGGCCGCCGGCCGCCTCGAGGGCGTGCTTGCAGTCCATCATGCCGGCGCCGGTCTTGTCGCGCAGCTCCTTTACGTCCCTTGCGGAGATGGTGGTGCTCACTGGGCTCCTTCGCGCATGGTGGCCGACAATCGCTCTACGGAGCCGACGCGCCCTCAGCGTCGCCCACCGGCTCGGCGTCGCCGGGGCCACGGTCGGCGGCGGGCTCCTCGTCGACGGCCGCCGGCGGGGCCTCGGCTGCGGGCTCGGGGGCCTCGGCTGCGGGCTCGGGGGCCTCGGCTGCGGGCTCGGGGGCCTCGGCTGCGGGCTCGGGGACGGCCGTCTCGGGCGCGACGGCCTCAGGCGCAGGCGCCTGCTCGTGGGCCTCGGCGGGCTCCGCCGCCTCCGGAGCGGCCGGGGCCTCCGGCGCGAGCTGGGCGTCCTCGGGCTCCGCCAGCTCCTCCCCAGCGCCGTCGTCGACGCGAACGCCGCGTCCCTCAACGACCGCATCGGCCAGTGCTCCCAGCACCAGGATGCAGGACCGGATGGCGTCGTCGTTGCCCGGGATGACGTAGGTGGCGTCATCGGGGTCACAGTTGGTGTCGACCAGGCCCATCACCGGGATGCCGAGGCGGTTGGCCTCGCGCACGGCGATGGCCTCCTTGTTCATGTCCACGATCACCACCGCGTCCGGTAGCCGCTGCATGCCAGCCACGCCGCCGAGGTTGGTCTCGAGCTTGGCCAGCTCGCCCTCGCGCGCCAGGCGCTCCCGCGTGGGCAGCAGCTCGAGCTGGCCCTCGCTCTTGGCCGTGCGCAGCTCGTGCAGCCGCGTGATGCGCTTGCTGATGGTGTCCCAGTTGGTGAGCAGGCCGCCGAGCCAGCGGTGCGAGACGCTGGGCATGTTGCAGCGGGCCGCGCTATCGCGCACGGCGTCCTGACACTGCTTCTTGGTGCCCACGAACAGCACCACCCCGCCCCGCTCGGCGATGGCCCGCGCCACGTCGCCGGCCTGCTCGAGCAGCGCGATGGTCTGCGTGAGGTCGATGATGTAGATGCCGCCGCGCTCCCCGAAGATGTAGCGCTTCATCTTCGGGTTCCAGCGGCGGGTCTGATGCCCGAAGTGCACTCCGCACTCCAGCAGCTGTCTCATGGTGACGGAGGGCACGGCAACTCCTCGGTCGTCGGTTGGGGAAGACTCGGGATCCCGGTGCACGCCGGGTGGACCCCTGACCCCTCGGCCACGGGCACCGCCACCGGGCGCGTGAGCACCGGAAGTCGGGTTGGTCGGCAGCCCGGCATGTTAGCGCGCGGCGCCGGGGTCACGGGCGGCGCGCAGGGCGTCCTCCAGGTCGGCCGGCAGCGGGCTCTCGGCCTCGATGGTCTCGCCCGTCTCGGGGTGCGACAGCCGCAGCCGGTAGGCGTGCAGGAACTGCCGGGCCAGGCCCAGCTCGTCCGGTCGCCGGCCGTACACGCGGTCGCCGGCCACCGGGTGACCCACCGCCTCGAGGTGGACCCGGATCTGGTGGGTTCGCCCGGTCTCCAGGCGCGCTTCGACCAGCGCATGGCGCGGCATCAGCTCCAGGCGGCGCAGATGGGTCACCGCCTCCCTGCCATCGCGCACCCCGCGCGCAGTCATGCGCGTGCGCACGATCCGATCGCGCCCGATAGGCCGATCCACGGTCATCGCCGGCGGTGGCTCGCCGTGCACCAGCGCCAGGTAGCGTCGGTCCACCTGGCGCTCGCGCAGCGCGCGCTGCAGCCGGCGGTGTGCCCGCGGTGAGCGGGCCACGATCAGCAGGCCGCTGGTGTCGCGGTCCAGCCGATGGACGATGCCCGGACGCTGCGGGTCGTCGCCGCCGGCGATGGCTCGCTCCAGCAGCCCGTGGACCAGGGTGCCCGAGGAGTGCCCCGGGCCGGGGTGCGTCACCACCCCCGCCGGCTTGTCCACCAGCAGCAGATGCTCGTCCTCGTAGACCACGTCCAGGGGAACGGGCTCGGGGCGCAGCTCCGAGCGCGGCGGCGGCGCCGGGCGCACCACCAACCGCTGGCCGTCGGCCAGCAGGTACCGCTTGGCGCGCACCTGGCCGTCCACCAGCACCCGCCCGCCCGCGATGAGCCGCTGGGCTTCGGCGCGGCTGCCCACCTCCGGCAGGGTCCCCACCACCGCGTCCAGCCGCCGGCCGGCCTCGGCGGGCCCGGCTCGCAGCGTGACCTCAGGGCTCGTCGTCGCCGCCCACGTCCTGGGTCAGCCCCACCACGATCACCGCGGCCCCCACCGTGATGGCCATGTCGGCGATGTTGAACGCCGGCCAGTGGGCGGGGTCGAGGAAGTCGGTCACGGCGCCGCGCGTCAGGCGGTCGACCAGGTTGCCCACCGAGCCGCCCACCAGCAGACCGGCGCCCGCCGCGGCGGTGGCGTTGCGGCGCACCACCCCGGCCAGGCCCATCGCGATGGCCGAGAGCGCCACGACCGTCAGTACGGCGACCGCGGTCTGGCGGCCCGGGAACAGCCCGAACGCGATGCCGTCGTTGGTCACGCGCGAGATGTCGAAGCCGGGGAACACCTCCCGGTGCTCGCCGGGTGCGAGGGTGGCGCGGACGATCGCCTTGGTGATCTGGTCGAGCACCAAGACCGTGAGGAGGAGCGTGGTGAACAGGCGCCAGCGGAAGCGCACCTGCCGTCGCTCACGGCGCGAGATGGCGCGCATGACCGAGCCGCGCGATGTGGAGGGCGGCCCCAGGCTCATGTGGCGTCGCCCACGGGGCCGACGGCCGCGATCAGGCGCCGGGCCATCTGGGCCGCCTCGCCGTCGACCTCCACCAGCTTGCGCGCGCCGCCCGAGCCGCGGCGCAGGCGAGCCGCGGCCGGGCGCACGCCGGCCGCCCGGGCCAGGTACTCGCACAGTGCTCGGTTCGACTGACCGCGGTGCGGCGGCGCCGCGATCTGCACGCGCAGCGCACCGGCCTGCACGCCCACCGCGCGCGTGGCGCGAGCCCGGGGAACGGCCTTGACCGCCACCAGCAGGCCGCCCTCACGCACGCTCAGCCATGGTGGTAACTCGCTCAGAGACTCTGAAGGATCTCGACGACCAGCTCGCGCGCGATGATCAGCACGATGACAGCCAGGATGGGCGAGAGGTCGAACATGCCGAGCGACGGGATGATGCGGCGGAAGATGCCCAGGAACCACTCGGTGCTCTGGAAGAAGAAGTCGTAGATCGCGCGCGTCCATCGCTGCACAGGGGCCCGCCGGACGAACGACAGGACGATGCGCACGAAGATCACGATCAGATAGACCGTGAAGAGCGCGTCGACGTAGTCGATGGCCCTATCCATGAGCCTCCCTGGCTCCAGCGTCGCCGCCGCTTCCGGCGCCGCCCACCAACCGGCGGCTCATGATGCCGAAGTGTGCCCGGCCGCCGCCGAGATTGCGTCGGCCACGTGGGCGCGCACCGCGCCCCGCTCCAGCGCGCGCACGGCCGCCGCGGTGGTGCCGCCCGGCGAGGTCACCATTTGGCGCAGTGCGGCCGGATCAGCGCCGTCTGCCAGCAGCGCGGCCGTGCCCGCCAGCACGCCCGTCACCATCGCGCGTGCGCTCTCGCGCGTGATGCCGGCCCCCACCGCGCCCTCCTCGAGGCCCTCGGCCACCAGCGCGAGAATTCCGGGACCACTGCCCACCAGCGCGGTGGCCGCGCCGAACAGGGACTCTTCGAGTTCGACGATGGCGCCGAGCGGCCGCAGCAGGCGCTCCACGGCGTCGCGACGCGGGACGTCCAGGCCGCGCGGCGCCACGGCGACCACCCCTGCGCCGTGCCGCACCGCGAGGTTGGGCATGAGGCGCACTGCCGGCTCGCCGAAGCCGGCCGCCGCCAGTTGGTCGAGCGAGCGCCCGGCCACCACCGACAGCGCCAGGGTCCCCGGGCGGCGCGACGGCGTCACCGCACGCAGGGCGGCGTCGACGTCCCTCGGCTTGACGGCCAGCACCACCACGTCGCAGGCGCCCGCCTCGGCCGCCGAGCCGGTGCGGCCGCCGGTCTCGCCGGCGGCCCCCTCGGCGGCGTCCGGAATGGGGTCGGCCAGCACCATGGCCTGCCCCAGGCCGGCGTGCCCGGCCGCCAGCCCCGCCGCCACGGCGCGCCCCATGGCTCCACAGCCCACGATCCCTACCGAGCCCGGCCACTCGGACACTCTCGACCTCCCTGCTCGCCTTGGTGGAAGACTAGGTCACTTCAGCGCTCGGGCGGGGCTTCTCAGTACTGGTTGAAGAAACCCTTCTCGAGCAGCCGCGCGCGCTCCTCCGCCGAGACCTCGACGTTGCGCGGGGTCAGCATGAACACCTTGTCGGCCACCCTCTGCATGCCGCCGTCGAGCGCGTACGTGAGGCCGCTGGCGAAGTCGATGAGCCGCCTCGCCAGGTCGGCGTCCGCGTTCTGGAGGTTGAGGATCACCGGCACGGCGCGCTTGAACTTGTCGGCGATCTGCTGAGCGTCGTTGAAGCTCTTGGGCACGACCAGGTGGACCTCGGACGGCTGGGCGCGCGGCTCGACGGCCCGCACCGGGCGGGGACGGGCCTCGCGCGGCTCGCCGTAACCGTCGTCGGACTCGGCGTCCCGGCGACGGGAGCCAAGCCTGCGGACGTTGGGCCGATCGCCGTACGACCGGTCCAGCTCCTCCTCGGCGCCCTGGTTGCGGGATCGCACACGCTCGGCCGGAGGCTCGTCGTCGAGGTCGTCGTACTCGTCGTCGTAGTCCTCGGGATCGTCGGCCATCCCGAAGTACACGAGCGTGCGCTGCCAGAGGTTCCCGGACATCTGGGCTATCGCTGCGCCCGGTCGATCAGAGCGCGGCCGAGGCGCACGAGCGTGGCGCCCTCTTCGGCGGCGACGAGGTAGTCCTGGCTGGTGCCCATGGACAGGTCGGAGAGGTCATGGCGGCCGTCGTAGCGCCGGCGCAGGTCGTGGGCCAGGTCACGGAGGGCCGCGAAGTGCCGGCGATTGTCCTCGGGATCGGCCGCCTCGGGAGGCATGGCCATGAGGCCCCCGACCACGATGCTGGAGTGAACCGAAAGGTCCTCGATGAACGCCGGGATCTCGCTGGCCACGATACCACCTTTGGTGGGCTCTTCCGCGACGTTGCATTCGACAAGAACGCGCGTCGGCCCTGCCGCCCGCTTCGCGATCTCCTCGGCCAGCCGCGTCGAGTCCAGCGTGTGGACCAGCCGTGTCAGCCGCAGCACGTCGCGCACCTTGCGTCGCTGCAGGTGGCCAATGAAGTCGAAGGTGAGCGCGTCGCCCACCAGCTCACGCTTGGCCGCCAGATCCTGAAGTCGATTCTCGCCCACCACGCGGACCCCTGCCACGACCAGCGCCGGTGCGGCCGGCGCCGCGATGTACTTGCCCGCGACCACGACCTCCACCTCGCCCGCCCCGCGGCCGCCCCGGGCGGCGGCCGCGTCAAGCGCCTCTCGGGCCTCTGCGAGGGCCTCGGCCAGCCGGGCGGGGTCCAGGTTCATCAGGCGGCCGCCCGCACCCACACCACGCCCCCCTGCCGTCCGCACGCCTCGCCGTCGCGCCGGAACGAGTAGAACCGCTCGGGCTCGCGGTAGGTACATGCGTCCACCTGCTGGATGGACGACTCGGGCACGCCCGCCTGGCGCAGCGCCTCCCTCGCCGCCGCCGCGAGGTCGACGGCCGGCGCCCGCACCACGCGCTCGCCGAACGCCGCGGCGAACCCGTCGCGCACCTCGGCGCTGACGGGGTAGCTGTCGGGCCCGATGCCGGGCCCGATGGCCGCACCCAGCCGGCCGGGATCGCCCAGGGCCTCTGCGGCGCGCTGCACCACCCCCGCCACGAGCCCGCGCCAGCCAGCGTGCGCAGCCGCCACCGCGGGGCGGTCGCGACGCCACATCAGCACTGGCAGGCAGTCGGCGCCCAGGACCACCAGGGCCAGGCCCGTGCGGTCGGTAACCAGCCCGTCGCCCTCGGGCCAGCCCCAGAGGCCCCCCGTGAACCGACCGGGCCGCGTGGGCGCGGCGATCGGGCGCACGGCCGCCCCGTGCACCTGCCTGCCCATGGTCACGCGCTCTGCATCGAGGCGCAACGCCGCGCACAGCCGGGCCCGGTTCTCGCGCACGTCGGGCGCGCGGTCACCCGTGGTCGAGCCCAGGTTGAGCCCCTCGAAGGCCCCGGTGCTGACCCCGCCCGCGCGCGTGGTGAAGGCAGCCCCAGCGGGGCCGTCGACGTCGATGACGATGGGCTCGATCACGGCTGCTCACGTGCCGTGCGGAGCGCGAGCGCGAGCTCGTCGTCGCCCGGCGCCACCTCGCCGTCCAGCAGCGCGGCACGCACGCGGGCGAGCGCGCGCCCGATGGCCGGCCCCGGCGGGATGCCCGCCGCCACCAGGTCGGCGCCGCGAACGCCGGGCCGCAGCCGCCGGCCCGACCGCCACCACTCCGCGACCGCCTCGGCACCCAGAGCCGCCGCCGAAACCGCAGACGCAGGAGGCGCCGCGCGCAGCAGCGCGTCGACCTGGGACGGGCGTTCCGCGGCCGCGAGCCGCTCCCGGAGGGGCGGACCCTCCGCCGCAGCCTCCAGCGCAGCGCCCCTGGCCCAGCCCGGCAGGGCCAGCTGGCCGATGCGGTCGGGAGAGGCGGCCGCGCCCAGCCGAAGTGGCCAGACGACTACCTCGGGCGCGCCCTCCTGACCGAGTGCCGCGTCCAGCGCCGCGAAGCTGCGAGCAAGCTGTGCCTCGTCGGACGCCGCCGCCAGCCACGGTACCCCCAGCCGCGCCAGCAGTGCCAGCCCGGCGGCGGCGCCCTCGTCCTGCAGCAGCCGGCGCAGCTCGCGGGCCACCCGGGTGCTGCCGGGATCGAGCGACGGCGCCGTGGCGCGCGCCCCGTCCTCGGTGCCGGCGTCCAGCGCCAGCCCCAGCCGGCCGGCGTAGCGCGCTGCGCGCACCACCCGGCTGGGGTCCTCCGTGAAGGCGCCCGCCCGCAGCGCGCGCAGCCGGCCCGCCGCCAGATCGGAGCGGCCGCCGTGCGGGTCCACCAGTTGGCCGGCCGCGGGGCCTGCGAGCCGCACGGCCATGGCATTCACCGAGAAGTCTCGGCGGGCGAGGTCGTCGGCCAGCGAGCCGGCCTCCACCACCGGAAGCGCCCCCGGGACCGGGTAGCGCTCGCGCCGCGCGGTCACCACGTCGAGATGCCCGCCGCCGGGCAGCTCCACCACCGCGGTCAGAAAGCGCGGGTGAGCAGTGACCCGCGCCCCCAGGGCGCGCCCTACCGCCTTGGCCAGAGCCATGGCGTCGTCCTCCACGACCAGGTCCAGGTCGGGCCCGGGCGGGCGGGCCAGCGCCGCGTCGCGCACCACGCCGCCCACGGCCGCGGCCGACGGCGGCAGCGACCCCACGATGCGCCGAAGCGCCGGGTGTGCGGCGACCCGCGCGGCGATCTCCGTATCCTTGGCCAGGTGGCTCACGATCCGGTCGCCCACAATCTGGGCCGCAACGCGCCGGTGGCCAGCGAGAAGATCCTGGCCGCCTTCGAGCGCCTCCAGGACCTGCCACTCGCCGAGCTGCAGCGCGCGGCCGACGGGGCCCGGGCGGGCTTCCGCGTCTGGGCCGAGGACCCTGCCAACGCCGGCCGGCCGTTCACCGACTGCCCCGCCTACGTTGACCGCATCGCGGCCGAGAGCCTGCTCGAGCGTCGCATGTTCACGGAATAGGCCGGTCGCCCTCACACGCCGGCGATCACGGCGACCACCTCGATCTCGACCCGCGCGCCCAGGGGCAGCGCGGCCACACCCACCGTGGCGCGGGCCGGCGCGTGGCCACCCAGGGTGGAGTGGTACGCCTCGTTCATCGCCGCGAAGTCGCCCGGCAGATCAGCCAGAAAAACGGTCGTCTTGACCACGTCCGCGAGCTGCGCGCCCGCGGCCTGCAGGATGGCCTCGACGTGGCGCAGGCACTGCAGCGTCTGGGCGGTGATGTCGTCGTCCACCAGCGCTCCTGTGGCCTGGTCGATAGGCACCTGGCCCGACACGTACACCACCTCGCCGGGCGCCGCGGCCACGCCCTGGCTGTAGGGCGCCCCGGCCACCGGCGCCGGGGCCCGCTCGGTACGAATGGTCCTCACGCAACCTCCCTCGGCTGAACGTCGGAATAGGCTAGCCGAGGCCCCGATCGCGATCGCTACCGGCGCACCGGCACGCCGGCACCGGCCATTGCCTCCTTGACCTGGGCGATCGAGTAGACGCCGTCGTGGAACACCGAGGCCGCCAGCACCGCGTCCGCGCGGCCGGCGGTGACCGCCTCGGGAAAATGGAGCAGCGTCCCGGCACCGCCCGAGGCGATCACCGGGATCCTCACGGAATCGCTGACCGCACGAAGCAGCTCGGTGTCGAAGCCGTCCTGGGTGCCGTCGCGGTCCATGCTCGTCAACAGGATTTCGCCCGCCCCGCGCGCCTCCGCCTCGACCGCCCAGGCCACCGCCTCGCGTCCGGTGGGCAGGCGCCCCCCGTTGAGGAACACCTCCCAGCCGTCGCCGGACTCGCGGCGCTTCGCGTCGATCGCCACCACGATGCACTGGGCGCCGAACCGGGCGGACGCCCGCTCGATGAAGCCGGGGTCGCGCACGGCGGCCGAGTTGATCGACACCTTGTCGGCTCCGGCCGCCAGCACCTCGCGCACATCCTCCTCGCTGCGCAGGCCGCCGCCGATAGTGAACGGGATGAAGACCTGCTCGGCCGTGCGCTCGGCGAGATCCACGATGGTGCGGCGCGCCTCGTGGCTGGCGGTGATGTCGAGGAACACCAGCTCGTCGGCACCCTCGGCGTCGTAGCGGGCCGCCAGCTCCACGGGGTCGCCGGCGTCGCGCAGACCGATGAAATTGACACCCTTGACCACGCGCCCCCGGTCCACGTCCAGGCAGGGGATGACGCGGATCACGTCGCCGCCAGGACGCGAAGGGCCTCGGCCACGGTGAAGCGCCCCTCGTAGAGGGCGCGCCCGACGATGACGCCCACGATGTTCTCGACGCCGAGGTCGCGCACGCGGCGCAGGTCGTGCAACGAGCTGATGCCGCCGGAGGCGACGATCCCGAGCGGCGGCACGGCGCGCGCCAGGTCGGCCAGCGCACGCAGGTTGGGGCCGCCCAGCATCCCGTCGCGCGCGATGTCGGTGTAGAGCAGATGGCGCACGCCAGTGCCCAACAACTCCTCCGCAACCTCAACGGCGCTGCGGTCGCTGACCTGGGTCCAGCCGTGGGTGGCCAGCATGCCCTCCCGGGCGTCCAGGGCGACCACCAGGGCGCCGCCCAGGCGGTCGACGGCCCAGGCGAGCAGCTCGTGATCCTGCAGCACGGCGGTGCCCACCACCACGCGGTCGGCGCCGATGGCCACCGCGGTCTCGATTGAGGGCCGCGAGCGCATGCCGCCGCCCACCTGCACGACCCCCGGGAACTGCGCCGCGATGCTGGCCACCACCGGCGCGTGCGCCGGCTCGCCCTCGCGGGCGCCGTCGAGGTCGACCACGTGCAGCGCCACGGCGCCGTCGTCGGCGAACGCCTGCGCCTGGGCCACCGGGTCATCGTTGAACACCGTCGACTGCTCGAAGTCGCCCTGGACGAGCCGGACCGCCCGCCCGCCCTGAAGGTCGATGGCGGGATAGAGGGTGATCACGCGGCCGCCTGGACCCCCTCGCGCACCCAGGCCAGCCACCGGTCCAGCAGGGCGAGGCCCGCGGTGCTCGACTTCTCCGGGTGGAACTGCACACCCATCACGCGACCCCTGCCAGCCGCGGCGCAGAAGGTCTCGCCGTAGTCGGCGGTGCCCAGCACGTCCTCGTCCGACTGGGGGCGTGCGGCGTAGGCGTGCACGAAGTAGTAGGTGGCGTCGGCCGGCGCGGCCGAAGGCGGCGCCATGGGCGGGCCGGAGCGCCACGCCACCGAGTTCCATCCCATCTGCGGCAGCTTGCGCTCGGTCCGGAGGCGCGCGACGCGGCCCGGGATGAGGCCCAGGCCGGCGACGCCGGGGCTCTCCTCGCTCTCGTCGAACAGCAGCTGGTGGCCCAGGCAGATGCCCAGCACCGGGAGCCCGCGGTCGCGGGCGTCGGCCACCAGCCCGTGCAGGCCCTGGGACCGGATACGGCGCATGGCCTCGCCGAAGTGACCCACGCCCGGGAGCACGACGGCGTCGGCCCCGGCGGCGTCGGCGGGTCTGCGAGCCACGACCGCGCGCGCGCCCAGGCGCTCCAGCGCCTTCGTGGCGCTGCGCAGGTTGCTCATCTCGTAGTCGAGCACCGCGACCCTGGGCGTCACAGCGAGCCCTTCGTCGACGGGACCCCCTTCACGCGGGGGTTGGGCGCCACCGCCGCGCGCAGCGCCCGCGCGAACGCCTTGAACGAGGCCTCCAGCGCGTGGTGCGCACTGCCGCCGCCCACCAGCAGCCGCAGGTGCAGGGTGGCGCCGGCGTGGTTGGCGAAGCCCCTGAGGAACTCCTCCAGCAACTCACTCTCGAAGCCGCCGATGGTGGTCGCCGGCAGCGGCACGTCCACCGCCGCGAACGGACGTCCCGAGAGGTCGATGGCGGCCTGCGCCAGGCACTCGTCCATGGGCACCAGCGCGTCGCCGTAGCGCTCGATGCCCTCCCGGTCGCCCAGCGCCTCGTCCACGGCCTGGCCCATCGTGATGCCCACGTCCTCGACGGTGTGGTGGCTGCCGGTCTGGAGGTCGCCCCGTGCCTCCACGGCCAGATCGAGCAGCCCGTGGCGGGCCACCAGGCCGAGCATGTGGTCGAAGAAGCCCACGCCGGTCTGCGCGTCGCAACTGCCCGCGCCGTCGAGCTGCACGCGCACCAGCACTTCGGTCTCGGCGGTGGTGCGGCGGACCTCGCCGGCCCGGCTCACCGGCCGGCCCTCATCTCGGCCGAGCGGCGGTGCATCGGAAAGCCCTCCGCGTCGGCCAGAGCCGCCAGGTGGGGCGTGAGCGCGTCGACTGCGGCCTGGCTCATGTGGACCACGGACATCCTCCGCATGTAGGTCCCGGGCCCCAGGGCCGAGGCGTGCCGCGCAGCGCCGCCCGTGGGCAGGACGTGGTTGGAGCCGGCGACGTAGTCGCCGAACGCCGTCGCGCCGTTGCGGCCAAGGAACACCGCGCCGGCGTGCCGCACGCGATCCGCGAGCCGCTCGCCTCCGGCAACGTCGATCTGAAGGTGCTCCGGCGCGAGGGCCTCCGCCAACTCCACCGCCTCGTCAATGCTCGCACACCGCACCAGCGTGATGGGTCCGGCCGATTCCGGCCGGGTCCCCACCTCGGCCTCCACGGCCGCGAGCAGCTCGTCATCGTCGGAGGCCAGCACGGCCGGCGAGTCGGGGCCGTGCTCGGCCTGTGCGAGCAGATCGGCAGCCGTCGTCGCGGGGTCGGCGCCGGCGTCGGCCACGATCATCACCTCGCTCGGACCCGCCAGGCCGTCGATGCCCACGGCGCCCGTGACCTGGCGCTTGGCCTCCTGCACCCAGGCGCTGCCAGGCCCCGTGATGACGGCCACCGGGGGGATCGCGTCGGTGCCGTAGGCAAGGGCGGCCACCGCCCCCGCACCGCCCGCAGCGTAGACCTCGTCGATCCCCAAGAGGCCCGCCGCTGCGCGCACCACCTCGGCCACGCTGCCGTCCGGGCCGGGCGGGCTGGCCACGGCCAGGCGCGGCACGCCCGCGACCTGGGCGGGGACGGCGGTCATCACGAGGCTGGACGGATACGCGGCACGGCCGCCGGGCACGTAGAGGCCGGCGGCGTCCACCGCGACGGCGCGGACGTGCACCCGCTGGCCGGGCTCGAGGTCCACCGTGACGTCCTCGGGTCGCAGCGCCTCGGCCACGGCACGCACCTGCGCGGCCGCAGCCAGGATGGCCTCGCGCAGCTCCGGGGCCAGCGCGGCGGCGTCCTCGCCGAGCTGCTCGGGTGGCACGCGCAGGCGCTTGGCCGTGAAGTCGGGGCAGTCGAAGCGGCGCGTCTGCTCCACCAGCGCGGCGTCGCCGTCGCGGCGCACGTCGGCGATCAGGGCGGCCACGACAGCGCCGAGGTCGGCCTCGGGCTGCGCCGGCCTCAGCTCGAGCGCCAGCCGCGCCACCGCCCCGGGCTCGAGGGCCTCCCGGCGAACCCCGCTCACGAGGCGTCCCCGGCCAGCCGCGCGGCGAACCGGTCGATCTCCTCCAGGCGCAGGGTGTAGCTGGCGCGGTTGGCGATGAGGCGCGCCGTGGAGTGGAAGATCTCCTCGCGCTCGACCAGGCCGTTCTCGGCCAGGGTGCGCCCGGTGGCGGTGAGGTCCACGATGCCGTGCGCCAGGCCCACCAGCGGCGCCAGCTCCACCGAGCCGTTGACCTTCACCACCTCCACCTGCCGACCGGTGGCAGCGAAGTGCGCGCGGGCCACCTCGGGGTACTTGGTCGCCACCCGCACGGCGCCCAGGTGCTCGAGGGCGGCCGGCGTGGGATCGTCGCCCTCGGGTGTGGCGTACACCATGCGGCAGCCGCCGAAGCCCAGGTCGAGCAACTCGTACACGTCCGGGTCGCGCTCGAGCAGCACGTCCTTGCCCACGATGCCGAGGTCCGCCGCGCCGGCCTCCACGTAGGTGGGTACGTCGCTGGGGCGCGTGGTGATGTACGCGGTGCCGTCGCCCGCGCGCAGCACCAGCCGCCGGCCGCCGTTGCGCAGCGGTTCCACGTCGGCGCCGGCCGCGCCGAGCGCGGCGGCGGCGTCCGAGAACAGCGCGCCGAGCGGCACGCAGATGGTCATGCCGCCCGCGATGCCAACCCCTCCGCAAGCCGCTGGCACGTGAAGCGCTCGTCCCGGGCGACGTCGTGCACCGCGTAGCCGGCGCCGTCGGGCCTGGCCACGAAGCGCCACCGCTCGGCGGCCGCGAGCGCCTCGGCCTCCTCGGACCCCCTCGGCAGGGCGACGACGGGGATCCCGGCCTCACGCGTGGCGCGCGCCGCCTCCACGGCGTCGTCCATGCCGCCCACCAGCACCACCCCGTCGTGCAACCCCTCTGCGTCCGCCCGCTGGGCGGCCAGCCCGCGGTGCAGCGCCTCGAGCGCGATGGCCACGCCCACCGCGGGGCGCGGGCGGCCGAACCGCGCCGCCAGCCCGTCGTAGCGGCCGCCCATCGCAACCGGCGCGCCGACGTCGGGCGCATAGGCCTCGATGACCACGCCCGAGTAGTAGGGCCAGTCGCGCATCACTCCCAGGTCGATGACGACCGCATCCCGACCTCCGTGACGGTCGAGCAGCTCGAGGGTGTGCCGCAGGCGCTCGGCCGCGGGCGCGGCATCGGGCACCGCGGCCGAGACCCACTCCAGCACCTCGGCCCCGCCGCGCATTCCGGGCAGCGCCGCCAGCACCCGGGCGGCATCCCCCCCCACCCCCGCGGCGCTGGCCGCCTCTCGCCACGTCACGTGGTCGCGGGCTCGCAGCGCCGCGCGAAGGCGCGCTTCGGCCTCCTCGGACAGGGCGAGCGCACCGAGCACGGCCCCGGTGAGCTCCACGCTGCCCAGGCCCACGCGAAAGCCGCTGAGGCCGGTGGCGCCGAGGCCGGCCGCGAGCACCGCGATGGCCTCGGCGTCGGCCGCCGGGCCATCGGCGCCCACCAGCTCCACGCCGGCCAGGCGCTGCTCGGCCGCTTCGGCGCGGCCCGGCGTGGGCGGGCGGAAGGCGCTGGCCACGTACGAGACCCGAACCGGGCCGGGGTGATCGGCCATTCGGGTGGCGATGAGACGCGCGGCCGGAACGGTGAGGTCGGGCCGCAGCGCCAGCACCCGCCCGCGCTCGTCGAACAGGCGGTAGGCGGCCCCCAGACCCCCCTCCTGGGCACGGTCCAGCACACCGGCCAGCTCGAGCGCCGGGGTGGCCACCCGCCGGTAGCCGAACGACGCGAACGCGTCGCACAGCGCGCCCTCGATCTCGCCCAGCTCGGCGGCCTCCACCGGGAGGACGTCGCGCGTCCCGGTGGGCAGCGCCGCGGTCACATCACCCATCAGTCGCGCACTCGCTCGATGCTGGCGCCCAGCTCCCGGAGGCGCTCGTCGATGCGCTCGTAGCCGCGGTCGATTTGGCCGACGTTGCCGATCTCGCTGGTGCCTCGAGCCACCAGGCCTGCGATGAGCATGGCCATGCCGGCGCGGATGTCGGGGCTCTCCATGCGCTCGCCGTGCAGCTGGGCGGGCCCGGTGACCACCACGCGGTGAGGGTCGCACAGCACGATCTTGGCGCCCATGGCCACCAGCTTGTCCACGAAGAACAGCCGGTTCTCGAACATCTTCTCGAAGATCATTACCGTGCCGTTCGCCTGGGTGGCCACGGCGGTGGCGATGCTGGTGAGGTCGGCCGGGAACGCTGGCCAGACACCGTCGTCCACCTTCGGCACGGCGTCGCCCTCGTCGGCCACGATGCGCAGGTCCTGCTCGGGCGGCACGCGCAGCGCGTCGCCGTCGATCTCCACCCGGATGCCCAGGCGAGCGAAGGTGATGTTGATCATGCGCAGGTCCTCGGGCCGGATGTCGGTGATCAGCAGGTCCGAGCCGGTGATCGCCCCCAACCCGATGAACGAGGCGATCTCGATGTGATCCGGGCCCAAGCGGAAGCGGCAGCCGTGCAACCGGTCGACCCCGCGCACGATGAGCCGGTTGGTGCCGATGCCTTCCACGTAGCCGCCCATCGTGTTGATGAAGCGCGCCAGGTCCTGCACGTGTGGCTCGGCCGCGGCGTTGAGCACCCAGGTCTCGCCGGGCGCCAGCGCCGCCGCCATGAGGGTGTTCTCGGTGGCAGTGACCGATGCCTCGTCGAGGAAGATCTCGGCCGCGCGCAGGCCCGAGTGCCGCAGGTGGTAAGCGCGGTTGACCTCGCACTCCGCGCCCAGCGCGCGGAAGGCCAGCAGGTGGGTGTCGACCCGCCGGCGGCCGATGAAGTCGCCGCCCGCCATCGGCATGTGCACCTCGCCGCACCTGGCCAAGAGCGGCCCGGCCAGCAGCAGCGACGCCCGAAGCCGGCGGCACAGGTCCTCATCGGGGCGCGTGTGGCGCACCCGCTCCGCCGAGAGCGCGATGGAGTTGGGGCCCTCCTCGCGCACGCCGACGCCCAGGTCGTCGAGCAACGCCAGCAGCACGTGCACGTCGAGGATGTCGGGCACGTTGTCGACCACGACCTCCTCGTCGGTGAGCAGGCAGGCCGCCAGGATCGGGAGGGCCGCATTCTTGTTGCCGCTGGGAACCACGGTGCCCGCAAGCGGTCGGCCGCCCTCGATGACCAGCCGCTCGCTCATCGCGCGCTCGAGAGCCCGGCGACGGCGCCGGCCAGCCGCGAGATGTCGTCCTGGTCGGTGTAGAAGCCCGTGGAGGCGCGCACGGCCGCAGGATAGGCGAGCCAGCGCACGATGACGCCGGCGCGCTCGAGGGCCTGGCAAGCCGCCTGGGCCGTCCACCCGGCGACCTGGAAGCTGACCAGGCCAGCCTGGGGTCCGCTGGGAGTCAGAACGCTCACCCCCGGAAGGGCGGCCAGCGCCGCCCGCGCGGCCTCCTGCGCCGCCGCAGTGCGGCGGTGCACCCAGCCCCAGCCCAGCTCCGCCAGCCAGGCCAGCGCCGCTCGCCAGCCCGGGACCATGGGGAACGCAGGCGTGGACAGCTCGAATCGGCGGGCGCCGGGGTGAGCGCGGAACGCGCCGTCCGGACGGTGCTCCAGACCGCTATCGAAGCTGGCGAAGGTGACGCCCAGGCGCTCCTCGGCGCCCTCGGCCAGCCACAGCGCCCCGAGACCCTCGGGGCCGAGCAGCCACTTGTGGGCCGGGAAGGCGTACGCGTCGACGCCCAGCGCGCCCGGGTTGACGGGCACCGCCCCGACCGACTGCGCGCCGTCGACCAGGGTGAGCGCGCCGGCGGCGGCCGCGGCCCGCGCGGCGCCGGCGATGTCGAGCAGCGCGCCGGTCCCGTAGGCCACGTGCGACAGCGCCACCAGCCGCGTGCGCGGGCCGCTCAGCGCCGCGATGGCGGCCTCCAGGCCGTGGGTGGCCTCATCGGCGGGGATGACGTGCACCCGCACGCCCCGGCGCCGGGCCAGCAGCCACAGCGGTGCGGCGAGGCCAGGGTGCTCGAGGGCGGTGGTGATGGCCTCGTCGCCCACGGACCACTCGACACCCCAGATCACAGCGCCCATGGCCGCGGTGGTGTTGGGGGCGATGGCGATCTGCCTGGCGCGGGCGCCCAGCAGCGCGCCGGCCTCGGCCCGCAGTGCGGCCACGCCGCTCTCGTTCGCGACGATGGCCGCCCCGCCCATGCGCCCACGCGCCAGGTCGCGCTCCATGGCCGCCCCGATTGCCGCGGCAACACGCCGCGGCAGCGGGCCGGCGCCGCCGGCGTTGAGGTACGCCTCGCGGGCCAGGCAGGGAAGCTCGGCCCGCACCTCGCGCAACTGGGGCGGCACGGACCATCATGCTAGTGGCGGGCCCGGCGGTTCCAGCGCTGTTCGCGTGACCGGCCCGTCACGCGCTCCCGGGAGGTCACATGGCGAGGTCGAGATCAAGCCGCTGGACAGCGGGCCGTACCTCGTCACCGGCGAGATCGACCTGCTCGACTGCGACGGCAACGTGTGCGGCATCGAGAAGGCCACCACCGCGCCGTGCCGCTGCGGCGCCAGCGAGAACAAGCCGTTCTGCGACGGCTCGCACTCCCGAATCGGCTTCAGCG
>JAUVPZ010000014.1 GCA_030598395.1 Miltoncostaeaceae bacterium
AGTCTGGGCCGTGTCTCAGTCCCAGTGTGGCTGATCGTCCTCTCAGACCAGCTACGCATCGTTGCCTTGGTGAGCCGTTACCTCACCAACGAGCTAATGCGTCGCGGGCCCATCCCGAGGCGGAGGCCGAAGCTACCATTTCCCACCGCACCTTATGGTTCGGCGGATCATGCGGTATTAGCCCGGGTTTCCCCGGGTTGTCCCGCTCCTCAGGGCAGGTTGCCCACGTGTTACTCACCCGTTCGCCGCTGTACTAACTCCCGAAGGAGCGTTCTCGCTCGACTTGCATGTGTTAAGCACGCCGCCAGCGTTCGTCCTGAGCCAGGATCAAACTCTCCGTGACAAAAAACCCGAAGACCCCAACGGGGCTCCGGAAGATCGGAGATCGCCGTACCCCCCGCGAAGCAGGTGGCACGACGGATCCGAGCTTTGTCGGTTCTCGCGCGGTGCGGCTCACGCCGCCCGCCGAGATTCGACGGGGTCCGTCTTTCAACCTCGCCATCGCCGCCGGGCCGGGAGGCCCCTCGGCGATGCGTGCTGCTCAGTTTTCAAGGATCGCGCCGGCGAGTTGCCGACCCTCCTGCTCGAGGGTATGGCGGACCCGGAGGACGCGGGCGCATGGCGCGCCTCTGCGACGCCCTTCGAGTTCGAGTGCCCCGACGAGCCTCGCGCGGATGCGGGCGCAAGCCCCCAACCGACGAGTCCGGGGATGATAGGGACTCCCTCGGGCGCGGTCAAGCGGGTTCAGCGCCCTGCACCCGCACACGCGCGAAGCGGCGCTTGCCTGCGCGCAGCACCCGGCCGTCGAGCAGCGTCGCGTCGACGTCGAGCTCGGTGAGGCGCTCCCCGTCGACGGTGACGCCACCTTGACGAATGAGGCGGCGCGCCTCGCTGCGCGACCCGACGCCGAGGCCCTCCACCAGCACGGCCGGCAGGTGCACCGCGCCCGCCTCGACCGCGATGTCGGCCACCTCGTCGGGGGCCTTGCGGTCGCGGATGGTCCGGTTGAAGTACGCCTCAGCGACGTCCCCGGCGCCCTCGCCGTTGAAGCGGTCGGCGACCAGGCGCCCGAGGCGGCGCTTGTCCTCCACGGCCGACCCGTCCGGGAATGGCTGGTCGGGAAACAGCAGGCCGTAGAAGTCGGCCAGCGCCTCGTCCGGGACGCGCATGATCTTTCCGAACTGCTCCTCGGGCGGCTCGCTGACGCCGATGTAGTTGCCGGTGGACTTGCTCATCCGCTGCACGCCGTCGGTGCCGGGCAGGATCGGCAGCGTCATCGCCACCTGCGGCTCCTGACCGTACGCCGACTGCACCTCACGCCCCAGCATGAGGTTGAACAGCTGGTCGGTGCCGCCCAGCTCTACGTCGGCCCGCAGCTCCACCGAGTCATAGGCCTGCATCAGCGGGTAGAGGAGCTCGAGCACCGCGACCGGGCGGTCGTCGCCGATGCGCTGGGCGAAGTCGTTTCGGCGCAACAGCTGGTTGACCGTTGCGGTTGCGGCCAGCCGGAACAGGGGCACGAGATCCATCTCGGCGAACCACTCGCCGTTGCGCCGCACCTCGGTGCGCTCGGCGTCGAGGATGCGGAACACCTGCTCCCTGTAGGTGGCGGCGTTGCGCTCGATCTCGCGCTCGCCGACCATGGGCCGGGTGGAGGCGCGGCCCGAGGGGTCGCCCACGCGCGCGGTCCAGTCGCCGATCACCAGCACCGCGCGGTGCCCGGCATCCTGGAACTCGCGTAGCTTCCCGAGCACCACGGCGTGCCCAAGGTGGATGTCGGGGGCCGTGGGGTCCACGCCCAGCTTCACCCGCAGCGGCTCGCGGCGCCCCAGCCTGGCGTCCAGCTCGCCGGGAGGCAGACAGTCCACGGCTCGCGCTGCGAGGCGGGCCGCGTCGCTCACGCCGCGGCGGGTTGCGCGAAGGGGCGCGACAGGAAGGGGCTGCCGCGCTCGCCCAGCCGCCAGGGCCGCTGGACCGCCCGGGAGATGCCCACCCGCGGACCGAAGACCACGTCGACCTCCCCCTCGCGCGGGTAGACCTGGAGCGGCCCGGCCGCCGACGCCACGGCGCCGTCATGGGCGCCGTGGAGCCCCAGCGCCTGGGCCAGCTTGCCCGGCCCCGAGCACAGCTCGCGCTCGTCGGCGCGGCCCCGGCGCCGGCGCATCAGCGGAAGGCCCCAGAGCGGCTGGATGGCGCGCAGCAACACCGCGGCCCCCTGGCCCTCTGGCTCAGAGACCAGGTTCACGCACCAGTGGATGCCGTAGCTGCGGTAGACGTAGAGGCGCCCGGGAGGCCCGAACATCACCGCCGCGCGCCCGGTGGGGCCACGGAAGCTGTGGGAGGCCGGGTCGTCCTGCTGGTAGCGCTCGACCTCGACGATGCGCCCGCCGGCCTCGCCGGCCATCAGGAAGCACCCCACCAGGCCGGCAGCCACGTCGCCGACGGGGCGCGCGAAGAAGTCCTCGCCGAGTGGGGTGTCCGGGAGAGGCGCGGCGCTCACCACGAGGCCACCAGCGCCCGGGCGGCCTCCAGCTGATCGAGCACCTGCGCGCGGGCCGTCCCACCCGGCACCGCCTTCGCCTCGACCGAGCCTTCAGCCGAAAGCTGCGGCACCGAAACGTCGCCGAGGCCGGCCGCCCCGAGCTCGGACGGTCCGGCATCGGCCAGGCTGATCCCGCGCTCCTCGCAGGCGCGCACCAGTGCGCCCACCGCCTCGTGCGCCCTGCGGAACGGCCAGCCCTCGCGCACCAGGTGGTCGGCCAGGTCGATCGCTGCCAGCGCCCCCTCGCCGGCAGCAGCCGCCATCTCGGCGACGCGGAACTGGAGGGTGGCCATGGTGCCGGCCACGGCCGGAAGCAGCAGCTCGACCGTGTCGACGGCGTCGAAAAGGAAGACCTTGTCCTCCTGGAGGTCCTTGTTATAGGCCAGCGGGAGCCCGGCCAGCACCCCCAGCAACCCGCCCAGGTCGGCGGCCAGCCGGGGCGCCTTCGCGCGGGCCAGCTCCGCGGCGTCGGGGTTCTTCTTGTGGGGCAGCATGGAGCTGCCCGAGGCGTAGGCGTCGTCGAGGGTCACGAAACGGGTCTCGTCGCCGGCCCAGATCACCACCTCGGCGCCCAGCCGCGACAGGTGCACCCCCAACTGCGCCGCGAAGCTGAGGTAGTCGAGCAGGGCGTCGCGGCTGGACACCGCGTCGATGCTGTTGGCGCTGGGCCGCGCAAAGCCGAGCTCGTGCGCCACGGCGTGCCGGTCGACCGGAAAGCCCACCCCGGCCAGCGCGCCGGAGCCCAGCGGGCACTCCTCGCAGGCCGAGACCACGTTGGCCAGGCGCCGGCGGTCGCGGCCCAGCATCCACACGTACGCCAGCAGGTGATGGGCCAGCCGCACCGGCTGGGCGCGCTGGCCGTGTGTGTAGCCGGGCAGCAGCGTGTCGAGGTGGGCCTCGGCCCCCCGCAGCAGTACCTCGCCCAGCTCGCGCAGCATGCCGGCCTGCAGCGCGGCGCGCTCGCGCAGGTACATGAGGGTGTCGGTGACGATCTGGTCGTTGCGGCTGCGTGCGGTGTGGAGCCGGCGGCCCGAGTCGCCCACGAGCTCGGTGAGCCGGCGTTCGACCGCGGTGTGGATGTCCTCGTCGCCCGGGAGGAAGGCGAAGTCGCCGGCCTCCAGCTCGGCCGCGATCCGCTGCAGGCCGCCATCGATCTGCCGGGCGTCGTCGGCCGAGATGATCCCCTGCTCGCCCAACATCCGCGCGTGGGCCCGCGAGGCGGCGACGTCCTGCGGCCAGAGGCGCCGGTCCACCGCAAGGGACGCGTTGAGGCGGTGGAAGGCCTCCGCCGACTCGTCGGCGAAGCGCCCGCCCCAGAGCCGCCCGTCGCTCATCCCGCCCGCTGGGCCGCGATGGCGTCGGACAGCGCAGCGCAGACCCGCTCCACCTGGTGCTCGGTCATCTCGGGAAAGAACGGCAGGGCGATCGTGGACGAGCTGATCGCCTCGGTCACCGGGTACGTGCCGGGCCGGTGGCCATGCTCGTCACGGTAGAACGGCTGAAGATGGATGCACGGCAGGTACGGCTTGGCCGACACGCCGCGGCCGTCAAGGTGGCCGATGACCTCGTCGCGGTCGATGTCCGGGTCGAGGCGGGGCGCATAGACGAACCACGACCGCCGCTGCGGGCCCTCGTACATCGGCTTCACCCCGGGGATCTCGCTGATGCGCGCCTGGTACCAGGCCGCTGCCCGGGCACGGCCGTAAAGCAGGTCGTCGAGGCGCTCGAGCTGCGCGACGCCGATGGCGCTGTGCACGTCGCTGAGGCGGTAGTTGAAGCCCAGACGCGAGTGGACCAACCAGGCGTCGTCGTCGGAGCGCCCCTGGTTTCGGAGGCTGCGCAGCAGGCTGGCCAGGCGGTCGTCGTCGGTCAGCACCACCCCGCCCTCGGCCGTGGTGAGCTGCTTGTTGGCGTAGAAGCCGTAGACGGCCGGGTGGCCGTGGGTACCCAGCTTGCGCCCGTCATGCTCGCCGTCGATCGTCTGGCAGGCGTCCTCCACCAGCGCCAGGCCGTGCCGCTCGGCGATCGCGCAGAGCGCCGGCACCTCGGCCGGGTAGCCGAAGATGTCGACGATCATGATGGCCCTGGTGCGCTCGGTGACGGCGGCCTCGACCAGCTGCGGTTCCATGTTGAAGGTCAGCGGGTCGACGTCGACGAAGACCGGGGTGGCGCCAGTGAACAGCACGGCGTTGGCCGACGCGACGAACGAGAACGAGCTGGTGATGACCTCGTCGCCGGGAGACAGCTCCAGCGCGTGAAGGCACAGGTGCAGCCCCGCGGTGCCGCTGGAGGTGGCCACCGCGTTGCGGGCGCCGATGCGCTGGGCCCACGCGCGCTCGAACCGCTCGACCATGGGACCCAGCGAGAGCTGCCCGGAACGCAGCACCTCGTCGACCAGCTCGCGCTCGCGCTCACCGATGACCGGTCGCGCCAGCGGGATGCGCTCGTCGGCCTTCAAGCAGACGAGCGCCTCATGGCCATGCGCCGGACCCCGTGCTCGATGCTGTCGAGCAGGGCCTCCCAGGAGGCCTCGATGATGTTCTCGCTGACGCCGATGGCGCCCCAGCTGTCATGGCCGTCGCTGCTGTCGAGCAGCACCCGAGTGGTGGCGGCGGTCCCCTGGCCCTCGTCCAGGATGCGCACCTTGAAGTTGACGAGCTCGATGGCGTCGATCTCCGGTACCCGGTCGGCCAGCGCCAGCCGCAGGGCGGAGTCGAGCGCGTGCACCGGGCCGTTGCCCTCGGCCGTGGCCACCAGGCGCTCGCCGCCGTGGAACAGCTTGACCGTGGCCTCGGTCTCCACGCGGCCGTCGGCGCGCTTCTCGGTGATGACGCGGAAGCTCTCGAGCTCGAACAGCGGCTCGTACACGCCGATCTCGCGCTCCACCAGCAGCTGGAAGGAGGCGTCGGCGACCTCGAAGTGGTACCCGTAGTGCTCCAGCTCCTTGAGCCGGCTCAGAATCCCCCGCACCGCGCCGTCGTCCACCGTGAGGCCCATCTCCTGCGCCTTGGCCACAATCGTGCCGCGGCCCGAGAGCTCGGACGGCAGCATGTTGCGCCCGTTGCCCACCAGCGCGGGGTCGATGTGCTCGAAGGTGCGCTCGTCGGCGAGCACTCCGGCGACGTGCATGCCGCCCTTGTGCGCGAAGGCGTTTCGGCCCACGTAGGCCGCCCAGTCGTCGGGGCGCAGGTTGGCGGTCTCGGCCACGAAGTGGCTGAGCTCGGTGAGCTCGTCCAGGCGCTCCTCGGGCACGGTCGCGAACCCCATCTTGAGGGTGAGCGACGGCATGATGGAGACCAGGTTGGCGTTGCCGCAACGTTCCCCGTAGCCGTTGAGGGTGCCCTGCACCATGCGCGCGCCCTCCTCCACCGCGGCCAGCGAGTTGGCGACCGCGCACTCGGCGTCGTTGTGGGTGTGGATTCCGAGCCGGGCGCCGGGCAGGGCCTCCCGCACCGCACGCACGATGCGGGCGACCTCCGACGGCAGGGTTGCGCCGTTGGTGTCGCAGGGCGTGAGCCACGCGGCGCCGGCCGCCTCGGCCGCGCGCAGGCAGTCCAGGGCATAGTCGGGGTGGGCGCGGTACGCGTCGAAGAAGTGCTCGGCGTCGTAGATGACCTCCTTGCCCTGGCGCACCAGGAAGTCGATCGACTCGGAGATCATGGCCAGGTTCTCGGCGCGGTTGACCCTGGTGACCACCTCGAGGTGCAGGTCCCACGTCTTGCCCACGATGGTGATCACCGGGGCGAAGCACTCGGCCAGGCCCCGCATGGCCGAGTCGTCGGCCGGGGCCATGCCCCGGCGGCGCGTCATACCGAACGCCGCCACCGTGGTGTCGCCGAAGTCCTCCTGCTCGAGGGACCGGAACAGCTCGCCGTACTTGGGATTGCTCTCGGGGAAGCCCGCCTCGATGTAGTGCAGGCCGAACTCGGCCATGCGCGCCGCGATGGCGACCTGCTCGCCCACCGACAGGCTGAGCCCCTCGCGCTGCATCCCGTCGCGCAGCGTGGTGTCGTAGATGAAGACCTGCTCCATCAGCCCGTGGAGCCGCCGGCAGGGGCGGGCGCCGGCATCACCACCGTGTCGAGCCAGCCGGCCGAACGACGGTCGCGCCCCACGATGGCCGCGAAGAAACGCTCCTGCAGGCGGCGCGTGATGGGCCCCGGCGCCGCGATGGGGTGGTCGTCGACCTCGCGCACCGGGCACACCTCGGCGGCCGTGCCGGTGATGAAGACCTCATCGGCGGCGTAGAGCTCGGCGCGTGCGACCTCGCGCTCCACCACCGGAATCCCCTCCTCGTGGGCCAGCTCGATGACGGTGGCCCGGGTGATCCCCTCCAGGATCGACGCCTGCGGCGGCGGCGTGACCAGCGCGCCCGCGCGCACCAGAAACAGGTTCTCGCCCGAGCCGTCGGACACGTAGCCGGCCTCGTTGAGCAGCAGGGCCTCCTCGTAACCGCCCTTGCTGACCTCGATCTTGGCGAGGATGGAGTTGAGGTACTGGCCGCCCGCCTTGGCCGTGGCCGGGATGGTGCTGCTGCCGATGCGACGCCAGCTCGAGACCTTGGCACGGATGCCCGAGCGAAGGCTCTCCTCGCCCAGATAGGCGCCCCACTCCCAGGCTGCGATGGCCACGTCCACCGGCGCGTCGAGCGGGTAGAGACCCATCACGCCGTAGCCTCGCCAGGCGATGGGCCGGATGTAGCAGCCGTCCGACAGGCCGTTGGCCGCGATGACCTCGTGCACGGCGTCGCGCAGCTCGGCGCGGCCGTAGGGCAGCGGCATCTGGTAGATGGCCGCCGAGCGCTCGAGCCGGGCCAGGTGATCCTCCAGACGGAACACCGCCGGCCCCTCGTCGGTGCGGTATGCCCGGATGCCCTCGAACACCGAGCTGCCGTAGTGCAGCCCGTGCGACAGCACGTGGACCTGGGCGTCGGCCCAGTCCACGAGCTCCCCGTTCATCCAGATCCTGTCGGCTTCCTTCATGGGCGATCGGCCTCCGCGCGGGCTGGCGGAACCTTAGCGGCCGCCGGCTCCGGACGGCTCATGCCAGCGCCCCGAGCAGGGCATCGCGAACGTCGGCCGTACCGGCCTCGCCACCGAGGTCCCGCGTGCGCGGCCCGTCGGCGATCACGCGCCCGACGGCCGCCTCCACGCGGTGTGCAGCCCCCGCAGCGCCCAGCGAGTAGCGCAGCATCATGGCCGCCGACAGGCACGTGGCCAGGGGGTTGGCCCAGCCCCGGCCGGCGATGTCGGGCGCCGAGCCGTGCACCGGCTCGTAGAGCCCGGCCGTGCCCGCGCCCAGGCTCGCCGACGGCAGCAGCCCGATCGAGCCAGCGATCTGCGCGGCCTCGTCGCTGAGGATGTCGCCGAACATGTTCTCGGTGACGATCACGTCGAAGTCGGCTGGGCGGGCGATGAGCTGCATGGCGGCATTGTCGACCAGCATGTGGTCCAGGTGGACGCCGGGGTGGCGCTCGGCCACGACCATGACCCGCTCGCGCCACAGCCGCGAGCTCTCCAGCACGTTGGCCTTGTCGATCGAGGTGACCCGCCCGCGACGGCCGGCCGCGGCCTGGAACGCGCGCTCGGCCACGCGGTCGATCTCGGCCTCGGTGTAGACGCAGGTGTCGTACGCGCGGTCGCCGTCGCGCCCGCTGGCACCGAAGTAGATGCCGCCGGTCAGCTCGCGCACCACCAGCAGGTCGGTGCCCTCGATGCGCTCCGGCCGCAACGGGCTGGCGTCGGCGAGCGCGGGATGCGGTCGCACCGGGCGCAGGTTGGCGAACAGCTCAAGGCCGGCCCGCAGGCCCAAGAGGCCCTGCTCGGGCCGGGGCGCGTCGGGGTCGGTGGTGTCCCACCTCGGGCCGCCGACGGCACCCAATAGCACCGCGTCGGCCGCGCGGCAGGCCCCGAGCACCTCGTCGGTGAGCGCGGTGCCGTGGGCGTCGATCGACGCGCCGCCCACCACGCGCTCGTCCCACTCGATGCCGAGATCGGCGCCGGGCGCCACGGCGTCCACCACCTGGCGGGCCACGTCGACCACCTCGGGCCCGATGCCGTCCCCCGGCAGCGCCACGACCCTGAAGGTGCGCGCGGTCACGGCGCGGGGGCCATGAGCCCCTCCTGGTCGACCAGCCGGCCGAGGGCCGCCGCGAACTGCGCGTGGCCGGCGCGGCTGGGGTGGATGCCGGAGTCGGCGCTGATGATCCAGAACTCCTCGCTGCCGCAGAAGGTGAACGGGTGGTCGACGGTGAGCACGTCCTGGCTGACGCGCGACTGGCGGCTCTGGCCGTCCACCAGGCCGCCCCCCGCGGGGCACTGCACGATCCCCGGGCCAAGGCCCACCGGGAACAGCGGCGGCGACATCAGGAACACTCGCTTCCCGAACTGCGGCATCCCCCGCGCCGCGCGGGCGACTGCCGCGTTCATCTCCCCGAACAGGATCCGCAGGGACGACACCGAGAAGAAGAGCGCGGAGGTGGGAATCGCCTGGTGGTACTGGGACACCACGACGCGGTTTCCGGGCGCCACGAGCAGCTGGCTCACCACCGAGCGCAGCCGCGGCACCACGCGCGCTGCCGGCGGATGAAGCCGCGCACGCACGCGCGCAGCTCGGCGTCGGTGAGGGTGACCGCGCAGCCGATGCCGCGCCCCCCCTGGAAGAGGTCGAGCAGGGGATTGGCGCCGAGGGTCATCACCGTGAGGTCGGGCTGGTCGTGCACGATGCCGGCCAGGACGTCGTTGAGCGCGCCGCCGCGGTCCCAGTTGGCCGGGGTCGAGCCCGACACCGCCCGGTTCTGGAACGTGGACCCCGCTGGAATCGCCCGGGCGTTCGCGAACTGGGCGGGCCACGCCACGTTGTTGGACAGGCCGTAGTCGGGCGACCAACCCACCGGCCGCTGGAGCCTGGGCCGTTGGGCGAGTTCGACGAGCAGCGGTCGTTGAGCGGGGTCGGCGGGATGCAGCTGACGAGGTCCGTGACACCCCACGCGATGCCGCTGCCCAGGAAACCGAAGCCCGCCGTGACCGAGTCGCCGAGGGCGCGCATCGTGAAGGGGCGCACGACGATGGGGCGACTCACCACGGCGGCGCCGGAGGCGTTGACGGCGCGGACCACCAGGGCGTCCTGGCCCACGAAGCCAGTGGACGCCCGATAGGTCAGCACCAGGCGGCTGCCCCCGCTTCGGACCACCCGGGCGGCGCCGTGCCGCGGCCCCCGCACCAGCGTCAGGCTGGGCGAGCCGCCCGTGCAGCGGATGGCGATGGCCGTCGCGCGCACGCTCGAGGCCACGCTGCGCGCGCGCGCACAACGCACGGCCTGGCCATCCGGGGGCTCGCGCTGCCAGTCGGAGGCAGGCGGCAGCCGGAGGCTGCGCCGCCCGGTCAGGGCCTCGCGCGGCCGGCGGCGGCCGTCGAGCGCCAGCCGCCCGGATGCTGTGAGCTCGACCTCCTGACGACCTGGGTCGGCGCCCTGGAAAGCGCGCAGGCGGTCGGCGACCGCGACCGGCAGGTGGATGCGGTGGACGGCCTGCTGGCCGTTTCCTCCGGACCCGCTGGATCCGAGCAGCAACGGCTCGCGGGACCCGGCCGTGGACGTGACGCCCCCCGGCCCTACCGGAATGCTCACGCGCACCACGCCCAGGCGCGTGGCCCGGACGCGGTCGAGCCGCCCGCGGGCGGCCGGGGTGAGGCCCGGGTGGTGCACCGTGACCTCGAGCGTCAAGGGGCCGCTGCGCGGCCGTAGACGCTGACGCCGGTGGGCTGCGGCGGGCCCGCGAGCAGCGGGGCGCCGGCTGCCGGCCCCCCGGCCGCGAGCACCCGACCGACGCCCGCGACGGCGGCAAACCCGGCGCGACGCAGACCCGCCGCAGGCGCGGCCGGGCGGGTCAGGAGGCGAACCCGAGCGTCGAGGGGCCGTGTCGCTCCCGCGTGGCCTCGTAGCGGCGGATCAGCTCCTCCTCGTTGAGCGTGATGGAGATGTCGTCCCACCCGTTGAGCAGGCGCTCGCGCACCGTGCGCTCGACCTCGAATGCGAACACCTCGCCGTCCGGGGCCACGACCACCAGCTCCTCGAGATCGACCACCACCTCGGCGCCCGGCGAGTCCTGCGCGTGGTTCCTGAGGTGGCGCACCTGCGCCTCGGGCAGCACCACGGGCAGCAGGCCGATCTTGGTGCAGTTGGTGTGGAAGATGTCGGCGAAGCTGGGCGCCACGATGACGCGGAATCCATGATCTTCAAGCGCCCACGGGGCGTGCTCGCGCGAGCTGCCGCAGCCGAAGTTGTGACCCGTGATGAGGATCTCGGCGCCGCGGTACTCGGGGTCGTGGAGCGTGTAGAAGTCCTCGTCGCGCCAGTCGTGGAACAGGAACTCGCCGAAGCCGGTGCGCTCGATGCGCTTCAGGAACTGCTTCGGGATGATCTGGTCGGTGTCGACGTCGCTGCGATCGAGGTGGGCCGCCGGCCCGCTCACCCTGCGGAACGGCTCCATCACGCACCACCCGCCACGAGGTCGCCGTCCAGCGATCGGACGTCCACCAGGTGCCCGGTGATGGCCGCGGCGGCGGCCATGGGTGGGCTGACCAGGTGTGTGCGGCCGCCCCGGCCCTGACGCCCCTCGAAATTGCGGTTGCTGGTCGAAGCGCAGCGCTCGCCGGGCCGAAGCACGTCGTCGTTCATCGCCAGGCACATCGAACAACCGGCGTCGCGCCACTCGAGGCCGGCGTTGCGGAACACTTCGTCCAGGCCCTCCTCCTCGGCCTGCGCCTTCACCAGCATCGAGCCGGGGACGACCATGGCCCGCACGCCCGCGGCGACGCTGCGGCCCTCGACCACGCCGGCGGCCGCCCGCAGGTCCTCGATGCGCGCGTTCGTGCAGGAGCCGAGGAAGACCGCGTCCACGGGGATGTCCTCGATGGCCTCGCCGCCGTTCAGGCCCATGTACTCCAGCGCC
This sequence comes from Miltoncostaeaceae bacterium, assembly GCA_030598395.1. Lineage (GTDB taxonomy): Bacteria > Actinomycetota > Thermoleophilia > Miltoncostaeales > Miltoncostaeaceae > JAUVPZ01. The sequence goes on from JAUVPZ010000014.1 coordinate 11,493, forward strand.
CGGCGGGTGGCCTCGCGCTCGGCGTCGTCGGCGGCGTCGTCGATCGTCGGCACCCGGCCGGTCACCGGCACCACCATTCCCGGGTTGGTGCCCCAGGTCACCTGCGGCGCCAGCGCGGCCGCGTCGACGGCGATCTCGCGATCGAAGACCGCCCCCTCGTCGCTGGGAAGCTCGCGCCAGGCGGCCACCGCCTCGTCGAAGCGCTCGGGTGCCGCCGCACGCCCCTCCAGGTACGCGAAGGTGGTGTCGTCTGGGGCCACCATCCCCGCGCGACCGCCGCCCTCGATGGTCATGTTGCAGATGGTCATGCGGCCCTCCATGGAGAGGTCGCGCACGGCCGAGCCCGCGTACTCGATGGCGTGGCCGATGCCGCCGCTCACCCCCATCTGGCCGATGGTCCCAAGGATGAGGTCCTTGGCGGTGACGCCCAGGCCGGGCCGGCCGTCGATGGTGATGCGAAGGGTCTTCGGCCGGCGCTGGGGCAGGGTCTGGGTGACCAGCACGTGCTCGACCTCGCTGGTTCCGATGCCGAACGCCAGCGCGCCGAACGCGCCGTGGGTGGAGGTGTGGCTGTCGCCGCACACCACGGTCATGCCCGGCTGGGTGAGCCCCAGCTCCGGCCCGATCACGTGTACCACCCCCTGCCGCGGGCTGCGCAGCGAGAACAGGGGGACGCCGAACTGCTCGCAGTTGCGCTCCAGCGCGGCCACCTGCTGCGCGGACAGCGCGTCGGCGATGCCCTCGTCGCGGCCCGACGTGGGGACGTTGTGGTCCACGGTGGCCAGCGTGCGGTCGGGGCGGCGCACGGTGCGCCCGGCCAGGCGTAGCCCCTCGAAGGCCTGGGCGCTGGTGACCTCGTGCACCAGGTGCAGGTCGATGTAGAGGGTGGCAGGGCCGCCGCCCGAGCGCCCGCGCACCTCGTGCGCGGCCCAGACCTTGTCGAACAGCGTCCTGGCCCTCATCAGACGCCGCCGGCGGCCACTCGCTCGCCGGCCTCGGCGTGACGGCTGGCGTCCACCGCCCGCAGGTACGCCACCGCTGAGGCCTCGAGCACGTCGGTGGAGACGCCCTGGCCGGCGAAGGTGCGCCCGCCGATCTCGCAGGCCACGCGCGCCTCGCCCAGCGCGTCCTTGCCGCTGGTGACCGCCGACACGCTGTACTCGAGCAGGCGGCCGCTGCTGCCCACCGCGGCATCGATGGCCTTCATCAGCGCGTCGACCGGACCGTCGCCGCTCGCCGAGCCCTCGCTCCTGGCACCGCCGTCGTCGCGTACCACCACCCGGGCGGCGGGCGACTGCTCGGTGCCGCCGGAGAACGACAGCTCCACGAGAACGAGGCCCGCCGTGGCCTCGGCCCGCATCTCGTCGGACAGCAGGGCCTCCAGGTCGGCCGCCGACAGCCGCCCCTTGCGGTCCGCGACCTCCTTGAAGCGCACGAACACGTGGTCGAGGGCCTCAGGGTCCAACTCGTAGCCCAGCTCCTCCAGCGCGTGCCGCAGCGCATGGCGGCCGGAGTGCTTGCCAAGCACGATGGCGCTCTGGGCCAGCCCCACGCTGGTGGCGTCCATGATCTCGTAGGTGAGCGGGTTCGACAGCACGCCGTGCTGGTGGATGCCCGCCTCGTGGGCGAAGGCGTTGCGGCCCACCACGGCCTTGTTGGGCTGCACCGCGTAGCCGGTGAGCCGGCTCACCAGCCGGCTGGCGCGGGTGATCTCGGTGGTGTCGATGCCGCACCACAGACCCCCGACGTCCTCGGCTCGCGTCCGGAGGATCATTGCGACCTCCTCCAGGCTGGCGTTGCCGGCGCGCTCCCCGATGCCGTTGACGCAGCACTCGACCTGGCGCGCGCCCACGTGCAGGCCGGCCAGCGAGTTGGCCACCGCGAGCCCCAGGTCGTCGTGGCAGTGCACCGAGACCGTGACGTCGCCCAGGCTGGGGCAGCGCTCGTACAGCCCGATCAGGAAGGCCTGGAACTCGGCGGGCATGGTGTACCCGACCGTGTCGGGCAGGTTGATGGTGGTGGCGCCCTCCTCGATGGCCCCGCGGATGACCTCGGCCACAAAAGCCGGGTCGGAGCGGGTGGAGTCCTCGCACGAGAACTCCACGTCGTCCACCATCGAGCGCGCCAGGCGTACCGCGTCGACGGCGGCTGCCAGCACCTGCGCCCGGTCCATGCGCAGCTTGTGCTCCAGGTGGATGTCGCTGGTCGCGATGAAGGTGTGGATGCGCCCGCGTTCGGCTACCGACACCGCCTCGCCGGCGGTCGTGACGTCGCGTTCTCTGGCGCGCGCCAGCCCCGCCACCGTCACCCCCTCCACCTCGCGGGCGATGGTCTGGACGCCCTCGAAGTCGCCGGGTGAGGTGATGGGGAAGCCGGCCTCGATCACGTCCACGCCGAGGCGTGCCAGCTGCTGGGCGATCTCCACCTTCTCGCGCGTGGTCAGATGGATGCCAGGCGACTGCTCGCCGTCGCGCAGCGTGGTGTCAAAGAACGTCACGCGCTTGTCGGGATCGTGCGGCGTGGGGTTCGAGTGCGTGGTCATGGATCGGATCCTCCTCCGACCAGAGCTTCGGGGCGGGTGCGCCCGAATTCGGGCGTGGGATGTCGAACGCTCCCCCTAGCGGGGGAGGATCGGCAGGAGGCCGCGGCGGAGGAGGCGGGCTGCGGCGTCCGTCGTCACGGTGCGCACCTTAGCCGATCTACTCCGCCCGGGGCAATCTGGGGCGGCTCACCCCGCGTCGAGGTCCACGAACCAGCTGGTCTCGAAACCGTCCATCTCGGCGATTTCGGCGGCGGCGTCGCCGGGGACCGGCGAGTCGACCGTGACGGCCATCACGGCCAGGCCCGCCGCGCGGCTGCGCGACACCGCCATGGAGGCGATGTTGACCTCGGCCCGGCCCAACGCCGAGCCGATGCGCCCCACCTGGCCGGGGACGTCCAGGTAGCGGAAGATCCCCATGTGCGGGGCCAGCTCGATCTCGAGGTCCTGATCGAAGGCCGACACCAGCCGCGGCCGCGAGGTGGTGCCCACCGTGGTGCCGCTGAGGCTCACCTCGCCGGCACGCACGCTGAGGCGGTTGGTGTAGTCGCGGGCCTGGGGCGTGCTGGTCTCGGTCCACTCCACGCCGCGCTCGGCGGCCACGCTGGGGGCGTTGACCAGGTTCACGGGGTGCTCGACCAGGCCGTGCAGCGTGCCGGCCAGCACGCCCGCGGTGAGCAGACGCGAGTCCAGCTCGGCGAGGCCGCCCTCATACGTGATCTCGAGCGGGCTGCCGGCACCGCCCAGAGCAGAGACCAGCTGGCCCAGCTGGCGTGCCAGCGGCAGGAACGGCCCCAGCACCTCCAGCGCCTCGGCGCTGACGGCCGGCACGTTGACCGCCAGCGTCACCACCCCGCCCGCGAGCGCCGCCGCCACCTGCTCGGCCACCACGAGGCCCGCGCGGTCCTGCGCCTCGGACGTGGAGGCGCCCAGGTGTGGGGTGACCACCACCCCGTCGAGCCCGAACAGCGGGCTGTCGGTACAGGGCTCCTCGGGGAACACATCCACCCCGGCGCCGGCCAGCCGGCCGTCGCGGAGTGCCTCGACCATGGCCTCCTGGTCGACCAGGTCGCCGCGCGCGGCGTTGATCAGCCGCGCCCCCGGCTTCATGGCGGCGAAGGCCTCCCGACCCACGAAACCCTTGGTCTGAGGCGACGAGGCCAGGTGCAGCGACACGAAGTCGCTCCGCGCGTACAGCTCCTCGGGGGTCTCGGCGCGTTCCACGCCCAGCTCGCGGAAGCGGCCCTCGGCCACGAAGGGGTCGTAGCCCAGCACCTGCATCCCAAGGCCCTTGGCCCGCTCGGCCACCATCTGCCCGATGCGGCCGAAGCCCAGCAAGCCCAGCGTCTTGCCCGTGATCTCGATGCCCCCGTAGCGCGAGCGCTCCCAGCGACCCTGGATAAGGCTGCCGTGCGCCTGCGGCACGTTGCGCGCCTGGGACAGCAGCAGCGCGATGGCGTGCTCGGCCGCCGAGACGGCGTTCGAGCCCGCCGCGTTGCACACCACGATGCCGCGGCGCGTGGCGGCCTCGACATCGACGTTGTCGACGCCGGTGCCGGCCCGGCCGATGACCTTCAGGTTGTCCCCGGCGTCGATCACCTCGGCCGTCACCGCGGTGGCGCTGCGCACCACGATGGCGTCGAACTCGCCGATGCGCCGTAGCAGCTGCTCGGGGCTCCAGTCCAGCCCCACCTCCACCGAGAAGCGCTCCCGGAGGAACTCCACACCCGGGGGCGCGATGTTCTCGGCCACCAGCACGCGCAGGTCCTCCCGACCCAGCGTGCCGGGCTGTGCCGCCTCTGCCTCCACTACCGCCCCTGCTGGGCGGCGGCCATGACGCGCTGGGCGGCGGCCACCGCCGCGCCCAGCTCGACGGGCTGGCCCAGCTCGGCCAGCACCAGCTCGAGCGCGCCGAGCCCGACGATGATGTCGTGGTAGCTGTAGAAGCCGCAGTGGCCGAACCGGGCGATCTGGCCGGCCAGGCGGCCCTGACCACCGGCGATCGTGACGCCGAACCGGTCGCGCATGAGGCCGGGGATGGCCTTGCCACCGACGCCCTCTGGCACGCGGAACGCGGTCACCACGTTGGCCTCCGGGTCCTCGGGCCCCAGCAGCTCGAGGCCGGCGCCCTTGACCCCCTCGCGGCACATACGGCCCAGCACCCGGTGGCGCTGGAAGGTGTTGGCGAGGCCCTCGCGCTCGATGGCCGCCAGCGCCGCCTGCTGCTGCACCACCAGCGACACCGGGGGCGTGAAGGCCGTGCGCGGCGGCGAGGCGTTCTGGCCCTTGCGCGTGCGCTCCCAGTCCAGGTAGAAGCCACCCGGGCCCAACTCGGCCGAGCGCGCGATGGCGCGCTCGTTGGCGCCCACGAAGCCCAGGCCCGGAGGGGTCATGAGCCCCTTCTGCGAGGCCGAGACCACGACGTCCACTCCCCAGCGGTCCATGGGCAGGTCGACCACCCCGAGGCCCGACACCGCATCGGCTACCAGGATGCGATCGCCGACGGCCTCGCGCATGGCGGGCAGGTCGTTGACGGCGCCGGTGGAGGTCTCGCTGTGCGTGGTCAGCACCACCTCGACGTCGGGCGCATCGGCCAGCGCGCCAGCCACCACCGCGGGGTCGAGCGGTGCGCCCCACTCGCCCTCGACGTGGACGACGTCCAGCCCCAGGTCGCGGCAGATCCCGGCCCAGCGGTTGCCGAAGTGGCCGCACGAGCCCACCAGGACGCGCTCGCCCGGCCGCACCAGGTTGGCGGCCGCCGACGCCATGGCGCCACTGCCCGAGCTGGCGAACACCAGCACCTCGCCCTCGGTCTGGAAGACGCGGCGGAGGCGAGCCACCACGTCCTCCCAGATCTCCACGAACTGCTCGGTGCGGGCGTACAAGATGGGCCGCGCCGCCGCCTCGATGACCTCGGGCGGAAGCGGGGTGGGGCCCGGCACCATGAGGATCGTCTTCAGCGCGCCCACGGTGGCCGGCGCGGGGCCGGGTGGAGCCGTGGCGGGCTCGGCGAGCTCGGTCTTGTGGCTCAGCGCAGCTCCTTTCGGATCACGGGCGGCCGGTCGGGGCGTGCCCACCCCGGCGCGCGGGACGCCGGGCGTGGCGCGGCGGGAATGGTAGCGCCGCCCGGGGCCGGCCGGGCTCAGCCGATGCGCTGGTCTATCTCAACGATCGCGAAATGGCCCCCGCGGCTGACGCCGCCCGCCGTGGGCCGGGTGTTCGCGTTGTTGAAGTTCGTCCAGCCGTGGTCGTGGGTGCGGCAGGACAGCCCGCGGTCGCGTGCCCGCGTGGGGCCGCCCCGGAGCGGGAAGCGGGTCTCCGCCCGGTCGAAGGTCTGGTCGGCGCGGCCGCAGGGGAGGATGGCATCGGCGTCCACGACCTGGATGGCGCCGATTACCAGGCGGCGCGGTAGATCCGGAGGATCTCGGCGGCGTCGGCCGGTGGCGGCGTGAGAGCCAGCTCCACCCTCGCCGCCGCGGGGGCGGCCAGGTCCTCGAGCTGGTCCTCGGTCACGCCGAGGTCGCGCAGCCGGGCCGCGTTCGCCCGCGGCGCGGTGGCCTCGGCCACCGCCCGCAGGCCCAGAAGCGCCTCGGCCCGCCCCGGGAACCGCTCGGCCAGCGCGGCACTGGTGTGCGCCAGCATGCAGGCGTTGGCGGGTCCGTGTCCCAGGCCCGCATAGCGCACCAGGGTCTGCGACATCACGTGGTGCAGGCCGTAGCCCGCACCGCCGATCGCGTACCCGGCCAGGAGCGCCGCCAGGGCGAGGGCGTCGCGGTCGACCTCACCATCCGCCGCCTGGGCGATCAGCTCTGCCGCGCGGTCGGCCGCCATGGTGGCCACCGGGTTGGCGTTGGGCGTGAGCGGCGCCTCCGCGGCGTGCCCCAGGGCGTTCATGGCGCTGGCCAGGAGATCAGGCTCGGCCTGCGAGGCCGACAGCGCCGGGTCGTTGACCACCACGGCCGGGCGCGTCGTCCTCACATCCGGCGGCGTTCCGGCCGGAAGGCGATGGATCGCGGTCATCTCGGCGCCCGAGAGCGTCGTGGGAATGGCGACCACCCGTCGCGGGGGGTCGGCGGCGGCCAGCGCCTTGGCGACGTCGATCACGCGCCCGCCGCCCAGGGCGACCAGGGTGGTGCCGCCCACCCGCGGCCGAAGCTCGGCCGCGATCTCGTCGACCAGCCCCGACCGCACCGCGTGCTGGGTGGAGGCGCCCGCGACGATCTGTGGAGCCGACGCGGCTGCCCTGGGGGTGGTGAGCAGCGCGTACGGCGTGCCGCCGACGAGCCGCGGCGCGTCGGCGATGGCGCCCATTCCGAAGCGGATGACGCGCTCGCCATCGCCCCAGGTGAAGGCGCCCGTGGCGCTCAGCGCACCCTCGCCGCGCATGGCGGCCCGCCGGGGGAGAGGTTGCCGCCGCCGCCTGCGGCCGGGAAGCCACCGGCGCCACCCTTGGCGCGGCCCTTCAGAACAGAGCTCGCGCGGGCAGCATTGCCGGCGAGGCCGCCGAACGGCGCGGCGGTCGCGAGACCCAAGACCAGCCGAGCAGAGCGCTTCACCGCGGCGCTACCTTCCAACGGTTGCCAGCGCGATCCTCTTACATTTGCTCGGTCCGCGTCAATCGGAGGCGCTCCTCCGCCGTCTGGAGCGGATGATCGACGAGTTGGCAGGGCGGTGACGTCCGCCGGGCGGGTTTCTCAGCAGACGGCGGCGAGGCGCAGGCGACCACCCGATTACACTGCCGGCCGTGCGCCGATCGATCGCGGCGATGTTGTTGGTGGGCGCTCTGGCGGTGGGCGCCCTGGCGGCCGGCTGCGGTGGCGAGGAGGACCAAGCGCCGTCGAACCTGCTCGTCCAGACGGCCGAGGGCGGTGGCTTTAGCCGAAGCGGCCAGGACGTAACGCTGACCCTGCGCTCGGTCTCGGCCGTGACGACGACCTTCAGCGATCGCCCAGAGCGTGCGTCCGGGGCGATCACGACCGCCGAGTTCGTCTCGACCTTCGATCGGGCCTTCGGCGACGATCCGCCCAACGCCACCGTGAGCAGCCTCGATCGCGGGCGCGGCGAGTTCACCGTCGAGCTCTCCGATCCTCGCTATGAGGAGGCGACGCGAACCCTGACCTACGCCGTGCGACCGATCGACGCCCAGGGATCGGACCTGCCCCGCCAACTCGGTCGCGTGAGCGTGTTCATCGACCCGGACACCGTCGCACCCTCGGTCACGGTCTCCGGCCGGGTCATCGACGAGGCCGGCAACGGCGTGGGCGACGCCACGGTCACGTTCGGCGAACCCGACAGCTCGACTGGCCAGCTCCAAATAGCGGGTAGCGCCACGACCGACGACTCGGGCCAGTACAGCGTCAGCACCATTGGGCTGAGTGCGACGCTTGGCGCGACCCTGACGGCCATCGTGAGCAGGCCCGATGGAATCTTCAGCGAGCTGACCGAGACCGTGGGGCCCTACGGGGACTTGGAGAACACGCAGAACTTCACCCTCGAGCGATCCGACTCGGGACGTTAGGCGGTAGGGCCCGAGGTCATCTCCGCCGGGCCTCCTCGCGCTCGCCACCAGGGGGCCTGCGGCCGCGCCCAGGCCGGCGGCTACGCTGCGGCGCATGGAGCGCGCGCGGTCGATCCTCGCGGGGCTGGGCCCCACGCTGCGCCACCTGCGCCAGCTGTTCGCCGTGGCGACCCGCGAGTTCTTCGAGGACCGCTGCACCTTCCACGCGGCGGCAATGTCGTACTACGTCCTGTTCTCGATCTTCCCGCTGGCCCTGCTGGTGGTGGGGGTGGCGAGCCTGTTCCTGGCCGAGGAAACGGTCCGCAACGAGGTGGTGGGGCTCATCGCCGACAACGTCGCGCTCACCGAGGAGGGCAGGGCCGACCTGGAGCGCCAGCTGGGCCAGGCCGTGGGCGGGCTGGGGGCGCTGGGCCTGCTGGGCGTCATCGGCCTGATCTGGTCGGCCTCCTCGATGATGACCGCGATGCGCAAGGCCATCAACACCGCGTGGGACGTGCAGCGGCGACGGCACTTCCTGCGCGGCAAGCTGTTCGACCTCGGGCTGGTGAGCCTGCTGGGCGTCATGTTCCTCGGCTCGATCGCGCTGACGGTCGTCTCGCGCCTGCTGGTGGACGGCGCCGACGCGGCCCATCCGTGGATCGGCAGCCTCATCGACGCGGGAACGGCGCTGCTGCCGATGCTCATCTCGTTCGTGGCCTTCACGATGATCTACCGCGCCGTGCCGGCGGTGCGCACCCGGTTCGCCGACGTCTGGCTGGGCGCCGCGATCGCGGCCCTGCTGTTCGAGCTGGCCAAGACCGGCCTGACCTTCTACTTCGCCAACTTCGGCAACTACGACGCCGTCTACGGCGGGCTGGGCGCCGTGATCACGTTGCTGTTCTTCGTATGGGTGGCGTCCAACATCATCCTGTACGGCGCCGAGCTGGCCTCGGAGTGGCCGCGCGTGCGTGCCGGCGCCTACGACGAGCAGGACCCACGCGACGGCCGCTCGCTCGGCGACGCGCTGCGCGACCAGGCGCGCCAGCTGATCGCCCGCAAGCCCGAGGACGAGCACATCGGCGCCCCCCGGGAGGGCCGGCGTCAGGATTGACGCCGGCTGGCACGAGTGGACCCGGCCGGTACTGCCCCGGCGTCCGAAAGCGTTTCCCCGTCAGCTTCTCCGAGCGCAGTCGGCGGTGAAGATCTCGCGAGGGGCGTCACTGCCGACCAACCGCTCCCTCACCAGGCTCTCCTTGAGGCTACTCCGACGACCGAGTGCCGTTGCCGCCGGACGAGGGCCGCTTGCTGACGCCGGTGATCCCCCTCACGACCCGAAGGGGGGCCGACGACTCTCAGACCCGCTGTTTAGGCGGCGAGAGCGAGCTTCGGAGAAGTCTCCGCAGCTACGTGTGTCCCGGTTGTTGACGCGGTCCTCCGGGTCCGCGGCTCGCTTACTGACGTGGTCCCACTCCGTCGAAACTGGATCGGGCCCGTGTGGATGAGGGTAGCAACGCAGGTTGGTGTCCCACATCCCGGGGATACACTCGGCCGGAATGCGGGCATTCCTTATGCGCACGTGCCTCGCCGACCACCTGGCGCCCTCGGTCGCCCGCGCCGCGGCGGAGGTGCTGCGCCGGGCGGGCGTGCAGGTGCGGGTGCCGGCGGGCCAGACGTGCTGCGGCCAGCCGGCGTGGAGCATCGGGCTGCCGGACGAGGCGCGCCCGGTGGCCCGGCGGGCGCTGCGGGCCTTCGCAGGGCCGGAGCCGGTGGTCGTGCCGTCGGGGTCGTGTGCCGCGATGGTGCGCCACGGCTATCCGGAGCTGTTCCGCGGCACGCCCGACGAGCCGCAGGCCGTCGAGATGGCGCAGCGCACCGTGGAGCTATCGCAGTTCATGCACTCCCACGGCCTCGAACCGCAGGCCGTGGCCGGCGGCTCGGTGACCTACCACGACTCCTGCCACATGCTGCGCATCCTCGGCGAGCGCGACAGCCCGCGGGCGGTGCTGGCGGGCGTGGAGGGGCTCGAGCTGCGCGAGATGGAGGCCACGGAGGTGTGCTGCGGCTTCGGCGGCTCGTTCAGCGTGGGCTTCCCCGAGGTCTCCGGGAAGCTGGGCGAGGACAAGGCGCGTCACGCCGCCGCCACGGGGGCCGACGAGCTGATCGCCTGTGACCTCTCGTGCCTGCTGCACATCACCGGGCGCGCGCGCCGCACGGGCATCCCGCTGCGCGCGCGACACCTGGCCGAGCTGCTGGCCGGATGAGCGCGGATCGCCCCGTCAGCTACCCGGACGTCGCCGGCACACTGCGCCAGCGCACCCGCGAGGCAGTGGCCGACGCCGAGCTGGTGGGCAACCTGCGCGCGTCGGCGGACGCCTGGGCCGCCGGGCGCACGCGCATGGAGGAGCAACACGCCTTCGCGGCGATGCGTGAGCGGGCGCGCCAGATCCGCACCGACGCGGTGGGACGGCTTCCCGAGCTGCTTCGGCGGCTGGAGTCCGAGGTGCGGGCTGCCGGCGGCCACGTGTATTTCGCCGCCGACGGCGCCGCGGCGTGCGCATACGTGGTGGAGGTGGCGCTCGCGCGCGGCGCGCGGCTGGTCGCCAAGTCGAAGTCCATGGCCACGGAGGAGATCAAGCTCAACGAGGCGCTGGAGGAGGCGGGGCTGCGGGTGGTCGAGACCGACCTGGGCGAGTGGATCCTGCAGCTGGCCGGCCAGCACCCCAGCCACATCATCGCTCCGGCCGTGCACCTCAACCGCGGTCAGGTGGCCGACCTGTTCGCCGCCGAGAGCGGCAGGCCGGTGCCGCGGGAACGCGAGGCGCTGGTGGCCCACGCGCGCGGGCGCCTGCGCGAAGTGTTCGCGTCGGCCGACATCGGCGTGTCGGGGGTCAACCTGGCCGTCGCCGAGACCGGCACGCTCTGTGTGGTGGAGAACGAGGGCAACTGCCGCCTGGTGACGGCGCTGCCGCCCGTGCACGTGGCGGTGATGGGCATGGAGCGCATCGTCGCTGGCTGGGACGAGGCTGCCCACCTGCTGGAGGTGCTGCCCATGGCGGCCATCGGCGACGACGCTGCCACCTACGTGAACCTCATCACCGGCCCGCGACGGGCCGGCGAGCAGGACGGCCCCGAGGAGCTCCACCTGGTGATCCTCGACGGTGGTCGCTCCGCGCTGCGGGGCACCGAGTTCGAGGAGGTCCTGAACTGCATCCGTTGCGGCGCCTGCCTCTACTCGTGCCCGGTGTGGCGCTCGGTGGGCGGCCAGGCCTACGCGTCGCCCTACTCCGGCCCGATCGGCGCAGTGCTGACGCCGCTGCTGGAGGGGCCGACCTCCCCCTCGGCCGAACTGCCGTTCCTGTCGTCGCTCTGCGGCTCCTGCGACGATGCCTGCCCGGTGGGCATACCGCTGCACGATCTGCTGGTGCGGGCGCGGGCGCGGGTGCGCCCCCCTCAGCGGCGCCGCGAGCGAGCCGCGTTCCGCGTCTGGAGCCACCTGTGGCGGGGAAGAGTTGGCTACTGGGCCAGCCGCGTGGCGGCGCGCGTGGGCCTGCGCCTCCTCGGCCGCCGGGGGTGGGTGCACCGCCTGCCGGGTCCCGGCGCCGCCTGGACCTCCCAGCGCGACCTGCCGTCCCGGTGGCCGCCGACCTAGCGGCGGAGCTGATCGCGGCGCTCGAGCGCCGGCGCGGGAGCGGTGCCGCGGTGGCCGCCGAGCGCGCCGCCGCCGAGGCGGCCGCGCACGTCGCCGGTGTCGGGGCGGAACGCGCCGTGCTGGCCGACGACGCGTGGCTGCGCGGCCTGGGCCTGGCCGAGGCGCTGTCGGACGGCGGCGTGGAGGTGCTGTGGTGGCCCACCGGGCACGACGTGCGCGAGCTGCTGGGCCTCGACGGGCCCGAGGCGACGGTGGGGATCACCGTGCCGGTGGCGGCGGCCGCCGAGCGCGGCACCCTGGTGCTGGCGGCCGGGGCGGGCCACGGGCGGGCCATCGATGTGGCCTCGATGCACCACCTGGCCCTCCTGCCAGCCGAGCGCCTGGTCCGGAGCCTGGCCGCGGCACTGGACACGGTCTACGGGCGCGGCGGCGTCGCGCCGTCGGCGGTGTCGCTGGTGTCGGGACCCAGCCGCACGTCGGACATCGAGAAGATCAGCACGCTGGGCGCCCACGGCGCGCTGGACCTGCACGTCATCGTGGTGGAGAGAGGCGGCGGCTCGGAAGATCCTTGAGCATCGATCGGCGGCGGCCGATGCATGAAGGGACACCTGACAAGGACGTCGCTCGATGCTCCTCGCTCGCGGCCCACGAGAACGTCACACCGCCTGGCTCGCCGTCGCCCTTGCCGCGATCGCGGTTGGCTGTGGTCTTGCTCTCGCCCCGCAGGCAAGCGCGCAGGAGGTGACCTTCGACCGCGCCTTCGGGGACTTTGTCGACACGAACGGTAGTTCGGGGGTGTTTGACAACTGCACCACCGCCTCGGGCTGTCAGACGGGCACCCCAAGCGCCATCGCCGGGGGGCTCACCACCCCGCAGAAGGTCGCCGTGGACAGCCAGGGCAGGATCCTGGTCGCGGAGAAGACCCCCAACCGCGTCTCGCGCTTCACCGTCTCAGGCGACGGCACGGTCACCTTCGACCGCGCCTTCGGGGTGGGGGTCAACGGCGGGGCGACCTTCGAGAACTGCACCACCGCCTCCGGCTGCCAGTCGGGCGCCGCAAGCAGCGCCGCCGGAGGGCTCAACAGGCCCCTCGGCGTCGCGGTGGACCAACAGGACCGCATCCTCATTTCAGAGGAAAACAACAACCGCGTCTCGCGCTTCGATGTCGCGGGCGACGGCGCGGTCACCTTCGACCGCGCCTTCGGGCTGGGCGTCGCTACCGGCGAGGCGGCCTTCGAGAGCTGCACCACCGCCTCGGGCTGCCGGGCCGGCCAGTCAAGCGGCAGCGCCGGTGGGCTGAAGAAGCCCAGCGGCGTCGCCGTGGACGCCCAGAACCGCGTTCTGGCCGTCGACACCCAAAACAACCGCGTCTCGCGCTTCGATGTCGCGGGCGACGGCACGGTCACCTTCGACCGCGCCTTCGGCGTGGGGGTCGACACCGGTGCGGCGGCCTTCGAGAGCTGCACCGCCGCCTCGGGCTGCCAGGCGGGCATGGGAAGCGGCATCGCCGGCGCGCTCTACTCCCCGAGCGGTCTCGCCGTGGACGCCCAGAACCGCATTGTGGCCAGCGAGCAATACAACTTC
>JAUVPZ010000039.1 GCA_030598395.1 Miltoncostaeaceae bacterium
AACATCATCTCCACCGGGTTCGCCCGCGACTACTACATGCACGGCGAGCTGGCGCTGAAGAGCGACGGCACCATGCTCGGCCTGCGCGTGCGCCTCACCGCGGACAGCGGCGCGTTCTTCGCCGACGCCCAGCCGAGCAAGCTCAAGGCCGGCATGTTCCACATCGTGACCGGCTCGTACGACCTGCCGGCCGCGCATGTGGTGGCGGAGGGCGCCTACACCAACAAGGCCCCCGGCGGGGTCGCCTACCGATGCTCCTTCCGCGTCACCGAGGCCTCGTATCTCATCGAGCGGCTCGTGCAGAACGCGGCCATCGAGCTCGGCATGGACGCCGCCGAGATCCGCCAGCAGAACTTCATCCCGCCCGACAAGTTCCCGTACCACTCGGCCACGGGCTTCGTCTACGACTCGGGCGAGTACGACGCTGCCCTGCGCCTGGCGCTCGACGAGGTGAGCTACCAGGAGCTGCGGCGCGAGCAGGCCGAGGCCCGCAAGGAGGGCCGTCTGCTCGGCATCGGCATCGCGAGCTTCACCGAGGTTGTGGGCGCCGGCCCCAGCAAGGACTACGACATCGTCGGCCTCAAGATGTTCGACTCGGCCGAGCTGCGGGTGCACCCAACCGGCAAGGCCATCCTCAAGATCGGGGTCAAGAGCCAGGGGCAGGGTCACGAGACCACCTTCGCGCAGATCGTGGCCGAGGAGCTGGGCATCCCGCCCGAGGACGTGGCCGTACAGGAAGGCGACACCGACAACACCCCCTACGGTCTGGGCACGTACGCCTCGCGCAGCACCCCGGTCGCCGGCGCGGCGACGGCGGTCGTCGCGCGCAAGCTCCGGGCCAAGGCGCAGGCCATCGCCGCCCACCTGCTCGAGGTCTCCGAGGCGGACCTGGAGTGGGACGCCGGCACGTTCAGCGTCAAGGGCGCCCCCGACAAGAAGGTCTCCATCCAGGACGCCGCCTTCGCGGCCTACACCAACTACCCCGACGACATGGAGGCCGGCCTGGAGGGGGTGCACTACTACGACCCGCCCAACATGACCTACCCCTTCGGGAGCTACGTCGCGGTGGTCGAGGTCGACGAGGAGACCGGCGAGTGGAAGGTGCTCCGCGTGGTCGCCGTCGACGACTGCGGCGTCCGCATCAACCCGATGATCGTCGAGGGCCAGATCCACGGCGGGCTCACCGAGGGTTTCGCCATCGCGGCCATGCAGCAGATCGCCTTCGACGAGGACGGCAACTGCATCAGCTCCAACTTCATGGACTACCTGGTGCCCACGGCCTGGGAGACCCCGAAGTTCGAGACCCACGAGACGGTGACCCCCTCGCCCCACCACCCGATTGGCGCGAAGGGCGTCGGCGAGTCGGCCACGGTGGGATCGCCGGCGGCCTATGTCAACGCCGTCATCGACGCGCTCGCCCATCTCGGCGTGCGCACCATCGACATGCCGCTCACCTCGGCCAAGGTGTGGGAGGCGATCCAGACCGCCAAGGCAGGAGGTGGGTGAGCCTCGACGTCCTCGAAGCCGCGCGACGGTGCGCGCTCCGCGAGCCCTGCGTCTTGGCCACCGTCGTCTGGCGGCGCGCGCCCTCCTCGGGCAAGACCGGCAGCAAGGCCCTCATCCGGTCGGACGGCAGCGTGAGCGGCTGGGTAGGGGGGGCCTGCGCCGAGCCGTCGGTGGTCCGCGAGGCCCTTCGCGCCATCGAGGAGGACGAGCCGCGGCTGATGTTCCTCGGTCCGTCCGAGGAGCTTGCCGGCCGTCAGCGGGAGGGCATCGTGGCCGTGCCGATCGCCTGCCAGAGCGACGGCGCGCTCGAGATCTACCTTGAACCGATGCTTCCGAAGCCACATCTGGTCGTCGTGGGTCGCTCGCCCGCCGTCGACGCGCTCGCCCGCATGGCCGCCGCCCTCGACTGGCGGGCGGTGGTGGTCGACGACGGCGGCTCCGCCGAGGACCACCCGGGCCTCGAGGAGGTCGTGACCACGCTCGACCTCGCCGTGGCCGGCGTGACCGAGCACTCGCTGGTGGTGGTCGCCACGCAGGGTCACTACGACGAGACCGCCCTGGAGCACGCTCTGGCGAGCGGCGCCGGCTACGTCGCCCTGGTGGCCTCGCGCCGGCGAGCCGAGTCGGTGCTGGGATACCTCCGTCAGCGCGGCGTCGCCGAGGCCGACCTCGATCGCGTGCGGGCTCCCGCCGGCCTCGATCTCGGCGGTGTGGCCCACGAGGAGATCGGCGTCGCCATCCTCGCCGAGCTGGTCCAGCTGCGGGCCGCCGGAGAGCTGCGTGTGGGCGGCCAGGCTGGCGCGGAGTCATCCGCGCCGCCCGCCCAGGCGACCGACCCGATCTGCGACATGACCGTCGATGTGGCGTCGGCCCGCTACCGCACCGAGCACGAGGGTCAGACGGTCTACTTCTGCTCTGCCGGCTGCCAGGCCGCATTCGAGGCCGACCCCACGCTGGCGAACGCGACCACCTGAATCACTCGCCGCTCGCCCGCCGTGCTAACGGGCCCGCACCCGGCTGCGGTTGTGCTCCACGACCACCTCGAAGCCGTCGCTGATCCGCTCGGGGACGCTGTCCACGTGGCTGATCACGCCGACCATCAGCTCTCGCTGGGCCAGGGTCTCGAGCGCGGAGAGCGTGACGTCCAGGCTCTCCGCGTCGAGCGAGGAGAACCCCTCATCGATGAACACGGCGTCCAGCTCTGCGGGCAGGCCACCGCCGGCGGTGCGCACGCTCTCGGCCAGCGCGAGGGCGAGGGCCAGGGAGGCAAGGAAACGCTCGCCGCCTGAGAGGGTACTCGCGTCGCGGACCTGATCGGCGTTGAAGTGGTCGATCACGCGGAAGTTCAGCTCCTCGGCCTGCAGGGAGTAGCGATCGCCGGAGATCTCCCGCAGGCGGGCGCTGGCGATGTCGCACAGCCCGTCCAGGACCTCGGCGATGACGAAGTCGATGAAGCCCGAGCCCTGCAGGGGCTCGGCGAGGGCGCGCCACGCAGCATGCTCGGCCTCGGCCTCGACGCGCTGCACCTCGTGGGCCTCCCGCGCCTGGAGGCGCCTCCGGAGCTGATCCTGGTCGGCCCTGGCCCGAGCGCGCTGCTCTCGCGCGTCGTCCAGCGCGTCGGCGATCTGCTCGCTCTCGGTGCGCCCCTTCGGCGCTTCGATGCCGACCTCGCCCCGCATGCGGGCAACCTCGTCGAGGTCGGCCTCCGCCCGATCGGCGAACGTTGTCGCGGCCTCGCGCGCCACCGAGGCGCGGTCGCGCAGCGCGGCGACGAAGTCATTCCCAAGTCTCCACGGCACGTCGGGGCAGTCGGGCTCTGCCGGCGGCGTGAGGCCGTCGCCCGCGAGCTGCTCGCAGACGAGGGGGTAGAGGGTGCGAAGTGCGGCGACCAGGCCCCGTAGGTCGCCCGCCAGCGCCGTGTGCTTGGCCTGGTTTGCGTCGTGCGCCTCCCGGGCGGCACGCTCGGCGTCGGCTGCGTCACGCTCGGCGGCCGTCGCGCTCGACGCGGCCTGCTCGGCCGCGGCGAGAAGGGTTCGGCGCTGCTCGAGCGCCGTCTCGGCGTCGTCGGGAAGCGGGTCGCCCAGGTGTGCGAGCAGCACCCGCCCCGCGCCCTTCGCCCGCCGCTTGGCGTCAGCGATCTGGTCGGCCAGCTTGGAGAGCTCGTGCCCGGCCGACTGGACATCACCATCGGCCTGCTCGCGAGCGCCGCGCGCGCCGGCCAGCCGGTGGACGGCGCGCTCCTCGCGGCCGGAGGCCTCCTTGACGGTCCGCTTGGCGTCGCGCACGGCCACCGCAGCCGCCGGCAGGTCGGGTGCGTCGCCGAGCCTGTCCAGCTGGGCCCGCTTCTCCTCGCGGCGCCCGTCCAGCCGCTCGAGTCGGCCCTGGACCTCGTCGCGCTCGTGGCGCCGGACGACCTCGCTGGCCTCGGCTGCCTCCTGCCGGGCCTCGAGCTCAACGCGAGCCTCGAACAGGCCGTCGGGCATCGGCGGCACGGTCGTCACCGTCTGCTCGCAGACCGGGCAGCCGGAGCCCTCGGCCAGCGTGAAGCGCACCGCCAGCGCGTGATCGCGGTGCTCGAGCTCGCGCATGCGCTCCCCGATGGCGGCCAGATTGGCCTCGGCCGCCGCGAGGGCACGCTCGGCATCGTCGAGCGATGCTCCAGTGGCTTCGATCTGGTCGGCGAGACCGCTGAGCGCTCGCTGCGCGTCATCGCGGGCCTTCGCCTGCTCCCGCCCACGGCTGGCGTCTCGCGCGGCGCCGGCGGCAGCCTCGCTCGCCGTCCTGGCATCCAGATGCTGCCGCGATGCCTCCGACTCGATCCTCCCTGCCTCTTCGAGAGCGGTCCGCCGCTTGGAGAGCGTGCCCTCGGCCTCGGCGTGCTGCGGGGTGAGACGTTCGATGTCGTCCTCGGCCGTGCTCGCCTCGCGCATGGCCCGCTCGATGTCCTGGTGGGCGAGGGTGTCACCGACTTCGCGCTCGACGCGGTCGCGCTCGGCCTCGGCCCGCTCGCGTCCCGCACGCGCCGCAGCGGTGCTCTTGCCGGCGTCGCGCAGCTCACGCTCGGTACGCTCGTGGTCGGGCCGAAGCCGCTCGTGGCGTGCGGCGAGCTGTTGGGCCGCGTCGGCGTGGCCCAACAGATCCGCGCCCATGTGGGCGAGCGCGTCGGCGCGTCCGCGGGCGGCATCAGCCCCGGCGACACGCTCGCGGGCCTCGCGCTCCATCTTCTCCAGTGCGCTCGCGCGAGCCTCCTGCTTCCTGACGAGCTCCTCTGCAGCCCGGCGCGCGTCGGGGGTGGCATCGGCGTACTCGCCCACCAGCGCCTCGGCGTTCTGTAGGCGGTTCTTCGCATTCCCCTGTCGCCTGCGAGCGAGCTCGGCGACGCTCCCGTAGCGCTCCAGGCGCAGCAGCTCGTTCATGATCTCGCGGCGCTTGTGGCGGTCGCCCACCAGGAACTCCTCGAACTCCCCCTGGGGCAGCAGCACGGTGCGGCAGAAGGCCTCGTAGTCGAGCCGCAGCAGCGCACGCACGCGCCGGTTCACATCGCTGGGCCCGTCGGCCAGCGTCTCGTCGCCCTCGGAGGTGACGCGCTCGAGCCGCGCCCGCGTCTGACCTGCGTGGCGGATTCGCCGACTTGCGCGGTACGTCTGGTCGCCGAGCTCGAACTCCAGCCGCAGGAGCATCTCGTCGGCGGCGGGGCTGATGAGCGGCTTGACGCTGCCGCGCCCCAGACGGGCGGCACTGCCGTAGAGGCACAGCGTCATGGCGTCAAACAGCGAGCTCTTGCCGGCGCCCGTAGGCCCGGTGATGGCGAACAGGCGCAGGTCGGCGAAGTCGAGCTCCTGGGGATCGCGGTAGCCCGTGAGCCCCTGGATGCTGAGCCTACGCGGGCGCGCCGTCCGGCTCCTTCGCGTCGACCTCGTTCAGCAGCTCGTCGAACCGGTCGAGCAGGGCTGCGTGGGGCTCCAGGCCGTCAGACTCCTGCAGGTAACGGGCGAACTGCTCGCGAGGCGCCAGCCCGCGCACGCTCACGCGCTGCCGTGGTGCGGTGGTGTGCTGGGGCTCCAGCACCACCCGGACCGCGTCGGGGACGACCTCGCGCACCTGGTCGGCCAGCCCGGGCTCGGCGCGCCGGCAGCGTAGGCGCACGCTCACCCAGGCCTCGCCGGCGCCCTTGCGCAACTCCGCAAGCTCGTCGATGGTCCCGGCGATCTCGAGCAGGGGCCGGCCGGCGTCGAGCGGCAGGGCCTCGACCCTCGGGCGGACCCCTGCTTCCAGCTCGACCAGATACACGCTCTTGTCCTGGCCGGCCTCGGAGAAGTCGAGCTGCAGGGGCGAGCCCGAGTAGTAGGTGTCGGGTGCGGCTCCCGGAACACGCTGCGCCCGATGCAGGTGCCCCAGCGCGGCGTAGCCGAGGAGGTCGGGGATGCCTGCGGTGGGCACCTGGTAGGTGACCCCTGCCGTGAGCGTGCGCTCGCCGCCGCCGATCGCCGATCCGGCGTAGAACAGGTGGGCCACCAGCACCTGGGGCCGCTCGCGGTCCTCGGGCTGCACGCTGATCTGCCCGATGAGCTGCTCCATCCGGTGCGCGTACTGCTGATGGGCCCGGCCCAGCAGGCTCATCAGGACGTCGCCGTTCACCAGGTCCCGCTGGGGGATCCAGGGCAGCGCGTGGAACTCGCACTCGGTGCCATCGTCGCCGCGCAGCACGAGGCGTCCGCCCTCATCGGGCAGGCGGAACGACGGGACGACGTGCACCCGGTGCGCGCCGAGGAGTGGTCGCACGGCGTCCCAGCGCCGGGGGTTGTCGTGGTTCCCGGCGATCACGAGCACCTCCAGCCCGGCTTCGGCGAGCCCCTGCAGCCCGTGGTAGACGACGCGCGTGGCATCGGCGCTTGGATGGTGGTGATCGAACACGTCGCCGGCTACCACCACGGCGTCGGCCGCGTGCTCCTCTGCGAGCCGCTGGATGGCGGCGATGACCGCCCGCGACTCGGGCAGCCTCGACTGGCGGGCGATGGTGCGCCCAACGTGCCAGTCGGAGGAGTGGATGAAGCGATAGGGGACTGGAAGTCCTAGTGTCCTGAGTCAGAAGTGCGTCGCACGTTTCGCACGCGAATCCCGCGGCCGGGGCTCCTGGCGGGCCAAGCGGAGAAGGGGGAGTGCGTGCGCTCCTCGTCATCATCGAACGACTGGTGCTCGGCCAGCGCCCGGGCGGCCTGGCGGGCCAGTTCCAGCCGCCGGAGCACGGCGAGCGCGAACGCAGCGCGCTCGTCCTCCGTGACCGGCGTGGTGCCCTGCTGCAGTTCGTCGATGTCGCGGCCGAGGGTGTCCCACGGCTGCTCGGCGAGCGCGATGGCCCGCTCGACGTGCACGCAACCGCCGTTGCGGCGGTAGCCTTCACAAGGCGGTTCGTGTGACAGCTGGCCGAGCCCGTCGCGCTCGATCCGGTAGATGAGCCCGGCCTGCGAGCCGGAATCGATCGGCCAGGAGAAGGTGAGGGCGAGAGCCTCGGGCGGCGGGCCGGTGAGTCGGTCGCGCACCACCTGGCGGAGCGCGGCCTGCGGGTCGGTGAGGCTCACGCCGCGTCCCGGATGTGCAAGCGCTCCCGCGCGGCACCGACGCGCACGGCGGTGTCAGGCGCGCTGATCACTCCGACCAGCTGGCCCGCCGGGTACAGGTTCTGCGGAGCGACGCGCGACACCATCGAGCCAATCAAGTTACTCACGCCACCGGATGCCGGGTCGCCGTCGGGCGTCCCCCGCAGGACCGGACTCCGCGGAGGTCCGCGCGGCGGAGACTTGCGTGTCAGGCTGTCTTCGGCCCCGAGATCAGCGGCGGCGGCCCCGAGCGGCGTCGATCTGGCGGCGCTCGCGCTTCGTGGGGCGCCGGCCGAGGTCCTGGACCACGCGGTTGGCGACGCGGCGCTCGGCTGCGGCCTGCTCGCGCTGCGCCACGCTCTCCGGGGTCTCCTCGAACAGCAGCGCGGCGTCCGCGGCGGGCCCGCGGCGCTCGCTGACCCGCCGTACCCGCACCGTGCGCCGGCTCTGGTCGGCCGTGACCTCCACGGTGTCCCCGGCTCCCACCTCGCGGGCGGGCTTGGCGCGCGCGCCGTTGACGTGGACCTTGCCGCCGCGGACGGCCCCGGCGGCCTGGGAGCGGGTCTTGAAGAACCGCGCCGCCCAGAGCCACCGGTCCAGGCGCACGCGCTGTCCGTCGTCGCCCATGGGTCCCATCATCGCAGGGAGGCCCGCCGCCGATGAGCTCCAGGTGAAGGCTCGGCGGCCATCGCGTTAAGGCGGCGAGCAGGGCTGCTCCCCTTACCTGGCTCTTAGGCGCCTGCCCTAGCGTCGGTGTCGTCGTCACGGCCGGCGCGCGGCGTCGGGAAGGGAGGCGAGGCTGATGGACATGCAGGAGCGACAGCGTCAGGCGGGTCTGCCGCCGCTGCCGCCCGGGAGGGCGCGCTCGCGCCCGGCGGAGGCCGCAACGCCCGCGCCGCCGCCGCTCGGGCCGCACGGCTCCGACCCGCCGTCGGTCCCCAGCGCGGCCGCGCAGCGCGCCGCGCGCCGCGCGCGCGCGCGCCAACTCTCGGTCCAAGGCAAGCGCAGGCGCGCCGGGCGGGCGCGGCTGGCGCTGGTGGTGGCCAGCGTGCTGGGCGCCGTGGGTCTCGGGCTGGGTCTCTGGGCCGGCGAGCAGGCGGGCAGCACAGCATCCGCGCCGGCCAGAGCGCTGGATCCGGCCGGCGGGGCCGTGGTGCCCGCGGCGCCACAGGTGGGTCCGTCGCGGGCGACCCCCGACGGTGGCAGCAATGCCAGCTGACGCGCGGTTCCCTGTGATGGGCAGCGAGGCCCACGTCGTGATCGTCGGCGACCCGTCGCTGATGCACGTGGCGCGCCGTCGCGTGGCGGACCTCGAAGAGCGCTGGACGCGCTTCCGTCCCAGCGAGCTGTCGCGGATGAACGCCCTGGCCGGCGTGCCCGCGAGGGTGTCGGACGAGACGTTCGTGCTGGTGCAGCGCTCCATCGCGGCATGGAGCGCCACGCGTGGGGCCTTCGACCCGACTGTGCTGGGCTCGATGGTCATCAACGGCTACGACCGGCGGTTCGATGTGATGGACCTGGACGGGGGCGCGGCCGCGGCCACCCGACCGGCACCTGGACCCGCCGGCGTGCTGCTGGACGCCCGGACCCGCACGGTGACGCTGCCCGAGGGCGTCGGCATCGACCCCGGCGGCATCGGCAAGGGCCTGGCCGGCGACATCGTCACCGAGGAGCTGCTGGACGCCGGCGCCGACGGCGCGCTGGTGAGCGTGGGCGGCGACCTTCGGGTGCGGGGCGCCGCGCCCTCGGGCGCCTCGTGGACGGTCACCGTCGAGGACCCCCACAGGCCCGGCCGCGAGATGGCGCGCATCGCCCTGGCCGACGGCGGGGTTGCCACCAGCAGCCGCCTGCGGCGTGCGTGGCGGCGCGGCGGGCGGCGGAGGCATCACCTCGTGGACCCAGCGCCCGGCGCGCCCGCCGACGGGCGGGTCGACGCAGCCACGGTCGTAGCCGGCGCCGCCTGGTGGGCCGAGGCGCTCGCCACCGCCGCGGTCGTCGGAGGGCGGGCAGAGGGCGTGCTGGGCTGCGCCTCGGCGATCGTGGTCGAGGCCGGCGGGCGGCGGGTGACCTCCGACGATCTGCGGGCGGCGCTTGGGTGACCGGACAGGTGTGGTGGTACGTCGCCCGCTCGTCGGGGATCGTGGCGCTGGCGCTGCTCTTGGCAGCGGTGACCTTCGGCCTGCTGATGTCCACGCGCCTGGGTGCGCGGTTCGCGGGCACGCCCTGGCTGCTGGCTGTCCACCGCCAGCTGGGCGGCCTGGCGGTGGCCTTCACCGGCGTGCATCTGGCCGGCCTCGTGCTGGACGACTACGTCCAGTTCGGCCTTGGCGACCTGCTGGTGCCCGGCGCGTCGCCCTGGAGGCCGCTGGCGGTGGCGTGGGGCGTGGTGGCCACGTACCTGCTGGTCGCCGTTCAGGCCACCTCGCTGGCCATGCGCCGTCTCCCGGCCGGCCTCTGGCGGGCCGTCCACCTGTCGAGCTTCGTGCTCTTCTGGGTGGCGGCGCTGCACGGGCTGACCGCGGGGACCGACGCCACCGCTCCGTGGTTCCGCTGGCCGCTGGTGGGTGCCATGGTGCTGGTCGCCGGGCTCACCGTGGCACGGCTCGCCAGGGTGCTCGGTGGGCCGGCGTCGCGGGAGCGGGCTCCCGCCAGGCGGGCTGCTCCGCAGCCGGTGCCGCAGCCATAGGCCGACCGATGGGGCGCCGCCGGTGGCGCCCCCCGGGGCCAGGCTCGGGGGAGGCGCCGGGTGCGGGGGCGTTCAGTTGAGGTCGGCGGTAGCGCTGACCCATTCGGCGAACACGCGCTCCATGCGGCTCTGGGTCATCGCGACCAGCGACGCGCGGGCCTCCGGCGAAAGCGACTCGAGCCAGCGCGCGCGCAGGCGCACCAGGAACGCGAGCACCGCGGGATGGCCGGGATCGACGCTTCGGAGCACGACGGCAATGGTGCCCGGCGCTGCCGCCCCGCGGCACCCCCGGCCGAGGGGGCCGACCCCCCCGGACGGCGGGGCGAACGTTTCCTGACGGGGCACTAGTCGCGGCCGGAGCGGATGAAGGCGGTGAGCCCGAAGCTGTTCACCGGCACCAGCCCCACCTTGCGGTAGAAGCCCTCGGCACCCCGCTCGGCGACCAGCACCTGGTGGTGGAAGCGCTCGAGTGGATAGTGGTCCAGAATGGCCTCGGCCAGCCGGGTGCCGATGCCCTCCCGCTGCCGCTCCGGCGCCACCAGGATGTCGGCGATGTAGACGGCGAAGGCCTCGTCGGACATGGCCCGCGCGAAGCCGACCACGCGCTCGTCGGGATCCAGGGCGACCACCGCCAGCGAGGAGCACTCGATGGCCCGGCGCAGGCGCGCCGGGTCGGACGCGTGGGTCCAGCCGTGCGCGCGGTAGAGATCGATGATGCCCAGGAAGTGGTCGGCCAACTCGGCCGGTCGGATGCTCACGTCCTGTCTCATGGTGGTCATCGGGGCCCCTCCGGAGTGCGGAGGTATACTCGCTGACGGATGACGGCGCGCGTGGGCATGCTGCCGGAACGGTACGACTCCGCGCCCGTCGAGTCCAAGTGGCAGGCCGTGTGGCGCGACGAGCAGGCCTTCCGGGCGGAGCCCGTGTCGCGCGACGGACAAACCGCCGAGCTGCCGCAGCGGCCCAAGGCGTACGTGCTCGAGATGCTCCCCTATCCGTCGGGAGAGATCCACATGGGGCACGTCAAGAACTACACGATGGGCGACGTGCTGGCGCACCAGCGCCGGCGCTCTGGAGCGCTGGTCTTCCACCCCATGGGCTACGACTCGTTCGGGCTGCCGGCCGAGAACGCGGCCATCAGCACCGGCACGCCCCCCGCCGAGGCCACGGCCGCCAACATCGCCCGCATCCGCCATCAGCTGAAGCGGCTCGGATTCGCCGTCGACTGGGCCACCGAGTTGGCCACCAGCGATCCCGGCTACTACCGCTGGACGCAGTGGCTCTTCCTGCGGTTCCTCGAGGCCGGGCTCGCAGAGCGCCGCGAGGCGCCGGTGAACTGGTGCCCCAACGACGCGACGGTGCTGGCCAACGAGCAGGTGATCGACGGCCGCTGCGAGCGCTGCGGCGCCAACGTGGAGCAGCGCCGTCTCACGCAGTGGTTCCTGCGCATCACCGACTACGCCGAGGCGCTGCTGGACGACATGGCCCTACTCGACGGCTGGCCGGAGCGCGTGCTCACCATGCAGCGCAACTGGATTGGCCGCTCGGAGGGGGCCCGGGTGGTCTTCCGCGCCGACGAGCACGAGATCCCGGTGTTCACCACCCGGCCGGACACCCTGTTCGGCGCCACGTTCTTCCTGCTGGCGCCGGAGCACGCGCTGGTCGAGCGGCTCGTGGAGGGGCGCCCTGAGGCGCAGGGGGTGCGCGACTACGTGCGCGCCGCCGCCGCCGCGTCGGCCGCCGAGCGCGCAGCGACCGACCGGCCCAAGACCGGGGTCTTCACGGGGCGCCACGCCCTGAACCCGGTCAACGACGAACGGATCCCGATCTGGGTCGCCGACTACGTGCTGATGGACTACGGCACGGGCGCGATCATGGCGGTGCCGGCGCACGACCAGCGCGACTACGAGTTCGCCGAGACGTTCGGGCTGCCCGTGCGCCGGGTCGTCGCCGCCGAAGGGCAGGGCGCAGACACGCCGCTGGAAGGCGGGGCCTACACCGGGCCGGGACGGGCGGTGAACTCTGCCTTCCTCGACGGCCTG
Organism: Miltoncostaeaceae bacterium; assembly: GCA_030598395.1. Lineage (GTDB taxonomy): Bacteria > Actinomycetota > Thermoleophilia > Miltoncostaeales > Miltoncostaeaceae > JAUVPZ01. Next base: position 11,832 of record JAUVPZ010000039.1, read on the forward strand.
GAGGTCGACGATGCAAAGCGCGCCGTCATCGACTGGCTCGCCGAGCGGGGCCGCGGTGAGGCTGCCGTGGACTACCGGCTGCGCGACTGGCTGATCTCGCGGCAGCGCTACTGGGGCGCGCCCATCCCGGTGATCCACTGCGCGACCTGCGGCACGGTGCCCGTGCCCGACGTCGAGCTGCCCGTGCTGCTTCCCGAGGTCGACGACTACGCGCCTGGAGGGCGCAGCCCGCTTGCGGCGGCCGAGGAGTGGGCGCAGGTGCCCTGTCCGCGGTGCGGGGGCCCAGCCCGGCGCGAGACCGACACCATGGACACGTTCGTCGACTCGTCCTGGTACTTCCTGCGCTACACGGCACCCCAGCTCTCGGAGGGCGCGTTCGAACGCGAGGTCGTCGACTACTGGCTTCCGGTCGACCAGTACATCGGCGGCGTCGAGCACGCGGTCCTGCACCTGCTGTACGCGCGCTTCGTCACCAAGGTGCTTGCCGACCTGGATCTGGTGGGCGTGCGCGAGCCGTTCGCGCGCCTGTTCACCCAGGGGATGATCTACCGCGACGGCGCAAAGATGAGCAAGAGCAAGGGCAACGCGGTGGCGCCCGACGAGATCGTCGACGCCTACGGAGCCGACACGCTGCGGCTGTACGTGCTCTTCATGGGGCCGGCGGCCGACGACATCGAGTGGAGCGATCGGGGGGTCGAGGGGCAGCGCCGCTTTCTGGATCGGCTGTGGCGGCTGGTGGCCGGCCAGCCCCCCGGCCCCCTCGTGGAGCGCCCGGCAGCCGACGACCTGGACGACGAGGCGCTGGAGGTGCTGCGCAAGGCCGAGGAGACCGTGGCCGCGGTCACCGCCGACATTACCGAGCGCTTCTCGTTCCACACGGCCATCGCGGCGATCCACGAGCTGGTCAACCTGCTGAGGGGGCGCGGCGGCGGGGAGGCGTCCGGCGTGGCGGCCGATGCCGAGCGCTACGCCTGCCAGTCGGCCGTCTCGCTGCTGTTCCCGTTTGCGCCGCACATCGCCTGCGAGCTGTGGGAGGCGCTGGGCGGCCAGCGGCTGTGGGCGACGCCGTGGCCCCAGGCCGAGCCGGCCCTACTTCGGCGCGAGACGGTCACGCTAGTGGTGCAGGTCAACGGCAAGCTGCGCGACCGCGTGGAGGCTCCGGTCGGCCTTGCCGACGCAGAGGCGGCGGCGATCGCCCGCGACCTGCCGAAGGTGGCGGCGGCCATCGGAGAGCGCTCCGTGGTGCGCGAGGTCGTGGTGCCAGACCGGCTGGTCAACCTCGTGGTGAAGTAGGGCGCCCGGGCCCCGGCACGGAGGCGTCACGGCGGTGGTGCCCCGCGCGCGCCCCGGGGTCCTACGGTCGCTCTCATGGACCGGCTGCTGGTGTGGTTGCGGCGCTCCGGCTGGGCGTATGTGGCGGCGGCCATCCTCCTGGCGGCCCTCGCCTGGCGCATCGCGCCCTCGGGCGGCCACACCGGACAGCCCGCGTCGACCGCGCCGGTCAGCGTGGCGCGCGCCGAGCGCCCGTCCGGCGCGCTGGTCCACGTGGCCGGTGAGGTGCGAAGGCCGGGCGTCTACCGGGTGGCGCAGGGCGCGCGCGTGCTGGCGGCGTTGCGGGCCGCCGGTGGCCCCACGCCGCGGGCCGACCTGGCAGCGCTCAACCTCGCCGCCCGCCTACAGGACGGCCAGCAGGTCGTGCTGGCGCGGCGCGCGCCCGCGAGGGCCGCCCAGGCCGGCGGCGACGACCGCACGTCGGGCCCCATCAGCCTCGGCTCGGCCACGGCCGAGGATCTTCAGCGCATCGACGGCATCGGACCCACCATCGCCGGGCGCATCGTCGAGTGGCGGCGGCAGCACGGCGGCTTCGCGGCGGTGGAGCAACTGCTGGAGGTGCCGGGGATCGGCGAGGGGCGGCTGGAGGCGCTGCGTGCGCGTGTGGTGCCGTGAAACACCGAACAGGGCGGCCGGGAGGTGCCTCGTTGCTATCCTGAGATCAGCCGTCAGCGCCGATTAGAAGCCATGCGCCCCGAAGCGCCGGGGCTCCAAAGGAGAGCCGGAGCCGCTCCACGTGAATCGTTTCATCAAGAGCGCGGCCTTTCCGATCCTCATCGTGATCCTGCTGGTCTTCGTGGCTCAGCGGCTGGTGGTCTCGGGTGGCGACGAGAAGCCCACGCCTGACTTCCCCGAGACCATCGCGGCCATCCGGGGCGGCGAGGTCGAGAAGGCCACGATCAAGACCGAGAGCCAGCAGCTCAAGGTCACCCTCAAGGGCAAGGGCGGCGAGGACGGGCAGAGCTTCACCACGGGCTACCCGGACGACTTCTCCACCACCCTCGTCAACGACCTCGACAAGGCCAAGGTGCCCTTCGAGGTCGAGGGCAAGGGCGGCACTCCCTGGTGGAGCTTCCTCCTCACGCTGGCGCCGTTCGCGCTGTTCATCCTCTTCTGGATCTACCTGATGAACCGCATGCAGGGTGGCGGGTCCAAGGTGATGAGCTTCGGCAAGTCACGTGCCAAACGCATGTCGGTCGACGCGCCCAAGATCACCTTCAAGGACGTCGCCGGCGTGCGCGAAGCCGTGGAGGAGCTCCAGGAGATCAAGGAGTTCCTCGAGAACCCCAAGAAATTCCAGACCCTCGGCGCCCGTATCCCCAAGGGAGTGCTGCTGTTCGGGCCGCCCGGCACCGGCAAGACCCTGCTGGCGCGGGCCGTCGCGGGCGAGGCCGGCGTGCCCTTCTTCTCCATCTCGGGCTCCGACTTCGTGGAGATGTTCGTGGGCGTGGGTGCCTCGCGGGTGCGCGACCTGTTCGAGCAGGCCAAGCAGAACAGCCCCTGCATCATTTTCATGGACGAGATCGACGCCGTGGGGCGCCACCGCGGCGCGGGGCTCGGCGGCGGCCACGACGAGCGCGAGCAGACGCTCAACCAGTTGCTGGTCGAGATGGACGGCTTCGAGGCGAAGGAGAACATCATCCTCATCGCCGC
>JAUVPZ010000164.1 GCA_030598395.1 Miltoncostaeaceae bacterium
GCCAGATAGTGGACGTCGTCGCCGTCGACGTTGGAGACCACGAAGCCGCCCTCCACGCCGTAGACGGAGGCGCGGCCGTCCGTGCCGTCGCGGTAGGCGCGCTCGGTCGGGGCCGTGCCCAGGTCGCGCCGCAGCTGGCTGTTGATCTCGGGCGCGGCGGGCGTGATCCCCACCAGCAGGGCCACGTCGGGGCCGCGCGTCGCCTGGGCGCCCTCTGCGCTGGCCAGCAGGTCCGGTGAGAGGTTGACGTTGAGCACCTCGGGGTTGACGCCGGACAGGCTCCAGCGGGGCACCTGCCGCGGCACCACCTGGCCCAGCGGCTGGGCGGTGTCGGGGCCCTCGGGCGCCAGGTCGATGGAGGGGGCGCCCCCGCCCGAGGTGGCGAGCACGACGACCAGCACGACGACGACGACGGCCGCCACGCCACCTCCGATGATCGCGGGCAGGAACCACCTGGGCCGCCCGCCGTTGCCGGCCGGGGCGCGCGCGCTCGCCGCGCGCTCGCCGCGCTGGACCGGCTCCGCCGTGGCAGCGGCGACCGTGGTCGGGGCCGGCGGCGGCGCGTCGCCCCCCTCGCCGTGCTCGGCCTCCTCGACCACGGTGGGCGCGCCGGACGACGACGGCGTGGCTGCGCCGGGCGTGGCCGAGATGGCGTCGGCCATGGCGTCGACGAAGTTCGTGGCCCTCGGGTAGCGACCGTCGGGGTCCTTGGCCATCGCCTTCAGGAGCACGGCGTCCAGGCTCGTCCCGAGCTTGGTTCGCCGCGCCGACGGCGGCTCGGGCTCGTCGTTGAGGTGCGCGTACATCATCGCGGCGCGGTCCTCGCGCTCGAACGGCGGCCGGCCGGTCAGCGCCTCGTAGGCCACCACGCCCAGGGCGTAGCGGTCGGCGGCCGAGGTCACCTCGCCGCCTCTGATCTGCTCGGGCGCCACGTACTCGAGGGTGCCCATCCAGACCCCCGTGCCGGTGAGCTTGGCGCTGGCGAGGGCCTTCGAGAGCCCGAAGTCCGAGAGGTAGGCGTGGTCGCCGGGGGCGATGAGGATGTTGGCCGGCTTGACGTCGCGGTGGATCAGGTCGCGGTCGTGAATGGCGTCCAGCGCCTCGGCGACCTGGCGCAGCAGCGCCAGGGCGCGTTGCACGTCCAGGGCTCCCTCGCTCTGGATCAGCCTGTCGAGGCCGGGCCCCTCGACGTGTTTCATGGCGAGGAATGCCATCCCGCCGGCCTCGCCGGCCTCGTACACCGGGATGATGTGCGGGTGTTCCAGGCTGGCAGCGCTGATCCCCTCCCGCTTGAAGCGCTCGCGGAAGCCCGGGTCGCCCGACAGCTGCGGGCTGACCACCTTCAGGGCCACCGTGCGCTGCAGGGTGAGCTGCGTGGCGCGGTAGACGACGGCCTGACCGCCGCGGCCCAGCTCGGCCTCGATGCGGTAGCCCTCGACGGTGGTGCCGATCAGGTCACTCATCGCCGACGCCGAGCCTACCGGACCTCCGTCACTACGATTCGCGGGCGTGCCGCCGCTGATCCCGCTCCGCCACTTCTTCGACAATCCGGAGCGGGCGGCCACCCGGCTGTCGCCGGACGGGCGGCTCATCTCGTACGTTGCGCCGCGCGACGGCGTGCTCAACGTCTGGGTTCAGCCGGCCGGTGGCGGACCGGCCCGGCCGGTCACCGACGACCGCGACCGTGGGGTGCGTTCCTACACGTGGTCGCGCGACGGTCGCGCGATCCTCTACCTCCAGGACACGGGCGGCGACGAGAACTACCACGTCCTCGCGATGGACGTGGCCGAGACCCGCGGGGCCCGCGATCTGACCCCGTTCCCCGGGGTGCGCGCCGGCCTCATCGATGTACCCCGCACCACGCCGCGCCACGCGCTGGTGGCCATGAACCTACGCGATCGCACGGCGTTCGACGCGTACCGGCTCAACCTGGCCAGCGGACAGCTGCGGATGGTCGCCCGCAACCCGGGGAACGTCCTCGGCTGGTTGGCCGACGGCCACGGCCGGGTGCGGGCCGCGCGCGCGCAGACCCCCGAGGGCGACTACGAGTTGCTGGTCCGCGACACGGAGGCCGGCGAGTTCCGGGCCGTCGGGCGCTACGACAACGAGGACGGCGGGCACGCCTACGACTTCACGCCCAACGGCGACGCCCTGTGGGTGGGAAGCGCCAGGGGCACCGATCGCACGCGCCTCGTGGAGCTCGATCTCGAGACGGGCGAGGAGCGCCTCGTCGACGCTGACGACGAGGCCGATCTTTCGGGGCCCATCACCAGCGACCGCGACGGCCGTCTGCTGGGCGTCGCGTACCGCCGCGACCGCCTCGTGGTCCACGCCACCGACGACGACTTCGCGAGGGATTGGCGGCGCCTGTCCCAGTTGCACCCGGGCGACCCCTCGATCACCGGCCAGGACGCCGAGGAGCGCTCGTGGATCGTCTCGTTCAACGACGATCGCGCCCCCGGCGCCACGTTCCTGGTGGACCGGGCGGCGGGCCGCTCGCGCTTCCTGCACCGCTCGCGGCCCTGGCTCGACCCCGAGGCGCTGGCCCCCATGACCCCCGTGCGCATCGCGAGCCGCGACGGCCTGACCCTGCACTCGTACCTCACGCTGCCGCTCGATGCCGAGCCGCGGGGCCTGCCCATGGTGCTGCTGGTGCACGGCGGACCCTGGGC
>JAUVPZ010000105.1 GCA_030598395.1 Miltoncostaeaceae bacterium
CGCGGCGCCAAGATCACCGACGTGGCGGTCATCGTGGTGGCCGCCGACGACGGCGTGATGCCGCAGACCATCGAGGCGATCGATCACGCGCGCGCTGCCGAGGTGTCGTTCATGGTGGCCATCAACAAGATCGACAAGGCCGGCGCCAACCCCGACCGCGTCAGGCAGGAACTCAGCCAGCGCGAGGTGATTCCGGCGGCCTGGGGCGGCGACCACGAGTTCGTCGAGGTCTCGGCCCACGACGGCACGGGCATCGACAGCCTGCTCGAGACCGTGCTCCTGGTCGCCGACGCGGACGCCGAGCCGGTGGCCAACCCGAAGCCCGAGGCCTCGGGCACGGTCATCGAGAGCCGGCTGGATCCGGGCCGCGGCCCGGTCACCTCCCTGTTGGTCCAGCGCGGGACGCTGCGCGTGGGCGACATCGTGCTGGCCGGCGAGTGCTACGGCAGGGTGCGGGCGATGAACGACGACACCGGCAGCCCGCTGAGCGATGCCGGTCCGTCGGTGCCCGCCGAGATATTGGGCATGTCGGGCGTGGTCGATGCGGGCGAGCGCTTCCGCGTGGTCGAGCACGAGCGGGACGCCCGCCAGCTTGCGGGCGAGCGCAGGCAGCGCCTCCGCGCCGAAGCGCTGGCCAACCGCCGGCTGGTGTCGCTGGACGATCTCTTCGCCCACATCCAGGAGGGCGGCCTCAAGGAGCTCAACCTGGTCATCAAGGGCGACGTCCAGGGCTCGGTGGGCGCGCTGGTGGACGCCCTCGAGAAGATCAACCAGGCCGAGGTGCGGCTGCGGGTGATCCACACCGGCGTGGGCGCCATCAACGAGTCCGACATCATGCTTGCGGCGGCGTCCGAGGCCATCGTGATCGGCTTCAACGTTCGGCCACGCCCCGAGGCCAACGCGCTCGCCGAGCGCGAGGGCGTCGACGTGCGCACCTACCGTGTGATCTACCGCGCCATCGAGGACATCCAGAACGCCCTGGTGGGCATGCTCGAGCCGGACATCGTCGAGGTCGTGATCGGGCGGCTCGAGGTGCGCGCCACCTTCCGTGCGAGCCGCGTGGGCACGATCGCCGGCTGCCACGTTGCCGACGGCGTCGTCCGCCGCTCTGCGGCCGTACGTCTGCTGCGCGACGGCACGGTCGTCCACGAGGGCCGGCTGGCCAGCCTCAGGCGCTTCCAGGACGACGTGCGGGAGGTCACCGCTGGCTTCGAGTGTGGCGTGCTGATCGACGGCTACAACGACGTCAAGGAGGGCGACGAGTTGGAGGTGTTCGAGACGCGCGAGGTGGCGCGCACCGCCGGCGCGGGCTCCGGGGAGCCCGCCGCCGCGGGGGCTTCGCCCGCGGAGTAGACGGGCCCATGGCCGGCGGGTTCGTGGGCATCCTGAGCGTTGACCTTCACCTGCCGGAGGCGGGCTCGCTGAAGGCGAAGCGTCGCGAGCTCCAGCGCGTCAAACAGGGGCTCGCCCGACGCTTCTCGTGCGCGGTGTCCGAGGTGGATCACCACGACCTGTGGCAGCGCGCGCGCGTGACGCTGGCGGTCGTGCACCGCGAGGCCGGGCAGGCCGAGCACGCGGTGGAGACGGCTTCGCGCTGGCTGCACGGAGACCCGTCCTTCGTGGTGGTCGGCGAGGAACGACAGCTGATCGCGGCCGAGGGCCCCGACGCGGCCCTCGGAGAGACGGCGTGAGCGGCGCCGGCACGCGCATGCGTCGCGCCGACGCGCTCATCCGCCAGGTCGTTGCGGAGGGTGTGGCGAGGCTGTCCGATCCGCGTCTCCTGGGCGTCACCATCACTCACGCCAAGGCCAGCCGCGACCTGCGTGTCGCCACCGTCTGGTGGACGACCATGCGACCGGACGACCTCGACGCGGCGGGAGAGGCCCTCGAGTCGGCGCGCGGGGTGCTGCAAGGCCGCGTGGGCTCCGCCGTCCAGGGGCGCAACACGCCGCAGCTGCGCTTCGAGCACGACGACCATCAGCGTCGCGCCGAGGACCTGACCCGCCTCATCGACGAGCTGGCCCCTCCGGATCCCGAGTGAGCGCGCCGGACGCAGCCGTGGGGGCGACGCCCGCGGAGGTGGCTGCGGTGCTGGCCGACCCGGGCCGTCGCTTCTGCGTGACGGCGCACCACAATCCAGACGGCGACGCGCTCGGCACCCTGCTGGCGCTGGGCCGAGCACTCCGGCGACGGGGCGCGGACGTCACGCTGGCTCACCCCGACCCGGACCCCGTTCCCGAGGAGCTGGCCTTCCTGGTCAGCCCCGGCGAGCACATCCAGCCCGAGCTGCCGCCCGACCTCCCCGAGCGCACGCTGGTCTGCCTCGACTGCGCAAGCGAACAGCGGCTGTGGGAGGGCGGCCCGCACCGCGCGGCGGCGGCGGTGGTGAACGTCGACCACCACGCCGACAACACGGGGTTCGGCGACCTGAACCTCATCGAGCCGGGTGCGTCCAGCACGGCCGAGGTGCTGGTGCACGTGCTCGAGGCGGCCGGCTGGGAGATCGCCGAAGACGAGGCGACGGCGCTCTATGTCGCCCTGGTCACCGACACCGGGCGCTTCGGCAACGGCAACACGGGGCCGGAGGCGCACCGCGTTGCCGGCCTGCTGATCGAGGCCGGAGCCGACCCGGCAGCGGTGGCCCGCCGGCTGTACGAGGAGCAGCCGTTCACGCGCTCCGTGCTGCTCGGCCGAGCGCTCGCCGGCGCGCAACTGCTCGCGGGCGGTCGACTGGTGGCGGCGCGTCTGGACGAGGACGACTACGAGGCCGCGGGCGACGACGTCGCCGAGGGGATCGTCGAGGTGCTGCGAGGTGTCGAAGGGGCCTGCGTCGCAGCGCTGACGCGGGCCGCGGGGCCGCCGGGCGCCTGGCGGGTGTCGCTGCGAGCGGTGGACGGCACAGACGTCGCCGCCATCGCGCGCTTGGGCGGGGGCGGCGGCCACCGCGCTGCGGCCGGCTTCAGCACGCGTCGCCCGCCCGACGAGCTGTTCGCCTGGCTGGCAGAGCAGCTCCCGCCGCAGACGGATGAGTGAGCCTCCGCCGCTTGCGATCTGGGCGGTCGACAAGCCTGCGGGCCCGACCTCGCACGACATCGTCGCAGGGGTCCGGCGCGGGCTGGCGCGCGGTGTCAAGGTCGGTCATGCCGGCACGCTCGACCCCTTCGCGACCGGGCTGCTGCTGATGCTGGTTGGCCGGGGGACCCGGCTGGCCCGGTACCTCACGGGGCTGGACAAGACCTACCGGGCGCGGCTGCGCCTGGGCTGGGTCTCCAGCTCGGGGGACCCGGACGGCGAGGTCACCGCGACGGGAGTCGCGGTGCCGGGCGCCGATACGGTCCGCGCGGCCGCAGCCGGCCTGGTGGGCCGGCGACGCCAGCAGGTTCCGGAGCTGTCGGCGGTGAAGGTAAGGGGCGTGGCGCTGCATCGCCGTGTTCGCCGCGGCGAGCAGGTGGAGCCACCCGAGCGCGAGGTGGAGGTGCATTCGCTGACCGTCGACCATGGGCCGGACGCCGCCGGCGTGGTGAGCCTCAACGTGCGCTGCAGCAAGGGCACCTACCTGCGGACGCTCGCGGCCGAGCTGGGCGAGCGCCTGGGCTGCGGCGCCTACTGCGAGGCGCTCCGGAGAACGGCGGTCGGCGACATCGACGTCACCGCGGCGGTAGCGCCGGAGGAGGTGAGTGCGGTGGGCGGCCTGGCGCTGCGCACGGCCCTCGGGCACCTGGGCGCCCGGGAGCTCGTGCCGGCCGAGGTGGCCGGTGTGGCGCACGGACGGCCTGTGGCCGGCTCGGGCGAGGGACCCGTCGGCCTGTGGCGCGGGGAGCGGCTGGTCGCCGTGGCGCGCCCGGGCAGCGAGGGCTGGCTGCGGCCGGAGGTCGTGCTGGCGTGAAGCGCTACGCGTCGCTGGGCGACCTGCCGCTGGGCGGGCCACGCCGCTCGGTGGCCATCGGGACCTTCGACGGGGTCCACCTGGGCCACCAGGAGGTGATCGGTCGCGCCATTGCGCTTGGGCGCGAGCGTGGGGTGCCCGCCATGGCGCTTACCTTCGAGCCGAACCCCGTGTCGGTGCTGCGACCCGAGCTTCGACCGACCGTGCTCACGGCCTTGGGCTTCAAGGCGCGCCTGATCGAGCGGCTCGGGGTCGACGAGCTGCTGGTGGTCCCCTTCAACCGTGGGTTCTCGCGCATCGGGGCGGAGCGCTTCGCGGAGATGCTCGTGGCGGCGCCGATCGGCGCAGACGTCCTGGTCGTGGGGGAGAACTTCCGCTTCGGGCACGGCGGGGCCGGCACCTCGGCGATGCTGCACCAGTTCGGCAGGACGCACGGCCTCGTGGTCGAGGTTCCCGAGATCGTGAACAGCGTCGACGGAAAACCTGTCAGCTCCACGCGGATCCGTCGTCTGGTTGCCCAGGGCCACGTCGAGGAGGTGAGGCCGCTGCTCGGCCGGCCGCACACCCTCGAGGGCGTCGTGGTGCCAGGGGAGCATCGTGGTCGGGGCCTCGGTTTCGCCACGGCGAACCTGGAGGTGGCAGCCGACGCCGCCCTGCCCGCCCGCGGCGTCTACGCGTGCCTGGCCACGCTGGCGACGAGCACCTCGGCCGCCGCGGTGAACGTGGGCGTGTCGCCCACCTTCCCCGGAGCCGAGGAGCGCGGGTTGCGCGTGGAGGCGTTCCTACTGGGCCACGATGGCAGCGACCTGTACGGCGAGGCCATGCGCGTGGAGTTCCTCGAGCGCCTGCGCGACGAGACACGTTTCCCCTCGGCCGAGGCGCTGACCGCCCAGATGCACGACGACGTCGCCCGCACCCGCGAGATCGCGGGCGGGCTGGTGGCCACCACGTAGCGTCCTGAGTCGGGAGACTGGTGGTCTGCTACGATCGCAACGCGCTGAGAGCGAGACGATGACACCTGCGACGCCTGCGCCCCGCGGCCTTTGAGAGCCCGGCGGCCGTGCGCGCGTCGCCGCGCGGCGATAGCCGCGCACTCCACTGACCCGGCGCGGCTCGACCGCTGCGCCGTGGCCTGACCAGGACCGGAGACAGCATGTTGACGAAGGAGGGCAAGGCGGAGGTCATCGCGGGCCACCGCCGCCACGACACGGACACGGGATCGAGCGAAGTGCAGATCGCCATGCTGACCGAGCGCATCAGCGCGCTCACCGAGCACCTCAAGACCCACTCCAAGGATCACCACTCGCGGAGGGGGCTGCTGAAGATGGTGGGTCGGCGCCGCCGGCTGCTGAAGTATCTCCAGACCGTGGATCTCGACGCGTACCGCGAGCTCACCGCGTCGCTCGGCTTGCGACGCTGAGCGCTCAGGACGACGCACGAAGGCCGCCGCGCCGGAGCGCGGCTCGAAGGGCGTACGCCGCGCGCGGCGCCGGACAGGGAACGAGGGAACGATGGCAGTTGCAGTTGAAGTAGTCACCGCAGAGGTCGGGGACGTCCCGATCACCTTCGAGACAGGGCGCCTGGCCAGGCAGGCCAACGGCGCCGTCGTGGTCCGATCCGGCGACACCATGGTGCTGGTGACGGCCGTCGGCTCCCAGGAGCCACGCCCCGGGGCCG
>JAUVPZ010000168.1 GCA_030598395.1 Miltoncostaeaceae bacterium
CCTCAAACTGTACGGCCTCAACACCGTCGGACTCGCGCGGGCGGGGTTCCCGCCCGAGGTGCGGCTCGCGCTCAAGCACGCCTACCGCATGCTGTTCAATTCCGACCTGACGACCACACAGGCGATCGAGCGGCTCCGCTGCGAGCCGCAAGTACCCGAGGTCACCCACCTGGTCGAGTTCGTCGCGCACTCCGAGCGAGGGGTGCTCGTGTGAGGCGAGTGTTCGTCTCGGCCGGCGAGCCGTCGGGCGACGCCCACGCAGCCGAGGTGGTGCGACGGCTGCTCGCTGATCAGGAAGGGATAGCCGTCGACGGCATCGGCGGCCCCCGAATGGAGGAGGCCGGGGCGCGGCTGATTGCGCGGATGGAGGACCTGTCGGCCATCGGCGTCGCCGAAGTGCTGCGCAGCGTGCCCGCGCACGTGGCGTTGCTGGCGCGGCTGCGGCGCCGTTTCGCGCTGGAGCGCTACGATCTCGCCGTACTGGTGGACTACCCTGGGTTCCATTTGCGCCTCGCGCGGGTCGCGGCGGGGCGGAGCGTTCCGGTGCTGTACTACATCGCGCCACAGCTCTGGGCGTGGGGCGCGTGGCGGCTCCCGGCGCTCAGGCGCAGCGTGAGCCACCTGGCGGTGATCCTCCCGTTCGAGCAGACGTTCTTCGCCGGGCGCGGCATCCCCACGACCTTCGTCGGCCACCCGTTGCTCGACCGGCCGCCCGCTCCCACCCGCGATGCAGCGCGGCGCATCCTCGGACTGGGCAGCGACGTCCCGCTGCTCACGCTGAGTCCCGGGAGCCGGCCCGCCGAGATCCGGCGGCTTTGGCCCACGCTCCGCCGGGCGGCGCACCGCCTGCGCGAAGCCGTGCCCGACCTCGAGGTATTGCTGCTGGAGGCGCCCTGCGGGGTGGCGTCCGCCGACGAGGCGTTTCGTGTGTGGCGCGGCGATCCGGCGGTCGCCTTCGCGGCAGCGGACGCGGGCCTGTGCAAGTCGGGTACGACCACCCTGGAGGCGGCGCTGGCAGGGATGCCGATGGTGATCGCCTACCGCATGCACCCGGCCAGCTTCGCCCTGGCAAAGCGCGTCGTGAGCGTGCCCAGCGTGGGGTTGGTCAACCTGATCGCGGGTCGCGGTGTGGCGCCGGAGCTGCTGCAAGGGGAGGCCACCCCGGAGGCCCTGGCGAGTGCCGCCCTTCCTCTGCTCGACCCGGCAGGCTCTGAAGCCAGTGAGCAGCGCGATGCGCTCGAGACCGTGCGCTCCGCACTCGGAAGCCCCGGCGCAGCCAGGCGGGTTGCCGAACTGGGCCGAGAGCTCGCTGCGTGAGGGCCGCACTGGCCGAGAGGGCCATTCGCTGGATAGCCGGCCTGCTGGCGCGCACCTGGCGCCTCGACGTGCAGGGTCAGGAGCACCTCGACGCCGCCAGGGATGCGGGCGTGCCGGTGGTTTACGCGGTGTGGCACGGCCTGGCGCTGGCCCCGCTGTGGCATCGGCGGGGGCGGGGAATCACTCTGCTCGTGAGCGGCCACCGCGACGGTCGGCGGCTGGCTCAGGCGGCGCGCCGCTGGGGTTACCGGATCGCCACCGGATCGAGCACGCGGGGCGGGACGACGGGGCTGCGCCGGGCAGTGAGAGCGCTGCGAGACGGGGGTGACGCGGCATTCACGCCCGACGGACCGCGCGGTCCGGCGCGCCAGGTCAAGACGGGCGCTGTGGCCGCCGCCCAGCTCGGCAGGGCGTTGATCGTTCCCGTTGCGGCCTCGGCGGCCCCGGCCTGGCGTACCCGGTCGTGGGACGCCTTTCTGCTGCCGCGTCCTTTTGCCCGTGTACGCATCGTCTACGGCCCACCGTTCGCCGTACCCGCCGGACGCGAGGAGCGGCTGCGGGGCCGCGAGCGGCTCGAGAACGAGCTGGGCCGCGTGGAGGCAGAGGCCCTGTGCGCTTCGTGACACACTGGCTCTGGGCCAGGCGCTCCCTCACGGCCCGCATTGCCCGGCTCCCACTGCTCCCCCCGGCGTGGGCCTATCACGCGGCCGTCGCCGCACGGGCGCGCGCCTACCGGGCGCGGCTGCTGCCACAGGCCATCCCGACGGTGCCGACGGTAGCCGTCGGGAACCTCACCGTGGGGGGGTCCGGAAAGACCCCGCTCGCGTCGTGGATAGCCGGATACTACACCCGCAGAGGCCTGAAGCCGGCCATCGTGCTGCGCGGCTACGGCGGCGACGAGGCCGACGTGCATCGGCTGTTGGTGCCGGGCGCCGTCGTCGTCGAGGACCCGAACCGGATTGCCGGAGCCAGGCGGGCCGTGGCCCAGGGAGCCGAGATCGTCGTGCTCGACGACGCCTACCAGCGCCTCGACGTGGGTCG
>JAUVPZ010000115.1 GCA_030598395.1 Miltoncostaeaceae bacterium
ATCACGGCCATCTCCTTGAGCCGCACCTTGGCGACGATCTCGCAGCGGCTCTCCCACGACAGCCGCTTGCGCCTCGGTCGCTCGGCTACGTTGCCCACTCCGGGCCTCCTTGGAGAGATGAGGATTCCGCACCCCAACTCTCTCTCGGAGGCCCGGCCTTTGCGATCAGATGTCGCGCAGGTACGTGGTCAACACACCTAGTCGCTCCCTGAGGACGCCCGGCGCTCGGCCGCGGTGGGCACGCCGCGCACCGACGTGGCGCGGCGCACGGCGTCGCGCACGGCCTCGGCCGCAACCTGGGCCGCGGCCGCGCCCACGGCGAACGCCGAGGCTGCGCGCCCTCCGCCGGCGAGGCAGAACACCGCGTCCCCGTCGACCGGTGTGTTGACCGGCGCGATGGCCCGCGCCAGACCGCTCTGGGCCATGCGGGCCACCTGACCCGCCTCGGCGGCGTCCAGCCCGGCGTCGGTGGCCACGCAGAGCAGCGTGGTGCTTTCGGGGCCCGCCAGCCTCGGGTGCTCGGGGGGGCGCTCGTACGCCGCACGCGCGGCGCCCACGAAGCCCTCCTCGGCGGACCACGCGCCGGCCAGCACCGTGCCGTCCTCGGCCAGCACGTCGCCCCAGCAGTTGGCCACGGCCAGCGCCGCGACCCGCGTGCCGTCGTGGAGCCACGCCGCCGATGCGCCCAACCCGCCCTTGCACCATCCCTCCCGCGCACGCAGCTTCCCCACCGTGGCCCCCGTGCCGGCGCCCACGCTACCGCGGGCGTGAGGCCCCTCGGCGGCGGCCTCACAGGCCCCCTCACCGGCGTCGGCGTCGGGGCGGGCCGCCCCCCCGGTGACCCCCAGGTCGAAGATCACCGCAGCGGGGACCACCGGCACCGGCGCCACGACCGTGGCGTAACCGAGGCCATGTCGCTCACACCACCGCATCACGCCTGTGGCCGCATCGAGCCCGAACGCGCTCCCCCCCGTGAAGAGCAGTGCCGTCGCGGAGCGCACCCCGGCCAGCGGCCGCAGCAGCTCGGTCTCGCGCGAACTGGCGCCGCCCCCGCGCACGTCGGCCGCGGCAACGTTGCCGGGCGGCGGCAGGATCACGGTGCAGCCGGTGCCGGCGGCGGCGTCGGTCCAGTGGCCCACGCGAAAGCCGGGGATCTCGCTGATCACGGCGCCTCCTGACAGCGCGGGCACCAGTAGGTGCCGCGCCCAGCCAACCTGGTCTTGCGGATGATGGCGCGGCAGCGCGGACAGCGCTCGCCCTCGTGCAGGTGCACCCGAAGCATGTCCTGCATCGTCCCCCGCCTCCCCAGGCTGTCGCGGTAGCTGTCGATCGAGGCCCCGCCCGCCCCAATCGCCACGGACAGCCGGTCGCGGATCGCCCGGTGGAGCCGGCGGACCTCCTGCAGCTCCAGACCGCCGGCGACGCGCTCGGGGTGCACGCGAGCGGCGAACAGCGCCTCGTCGGCGTAGATGTTTCCCAGCCCGGCCACGACGCCCTGGTTGAGCAGCAGGGGCTTGATGGGCCCTCGGCGCCCGTCGAGCAGCTCGCCCAGCCGCCGGCTCGTGAAGCTGCGCGAGAGCGGCTCCACGCCCACCCGGCCTCGCCAGTGCTCGTCGCGTTGCTGGGGGCCCGAGAGCACCGTCACCGTCCCGAAGCGCCGGGCGTCCTGGAAGGTGAGGGTGCCGCCGTCATCCATGCCGAAGCGCGCGCGCACGTGGGGCTCCTGCACCGGGGCGCCGCCCTCATGCCAGTGCAGGCGGCCCGTCATCCGCAGGTGGAGCACCAGCTCGCCGTGGCCGTCGAGTGTCAGCACGAGGTGCTTGCCGCGCCGGCCGACGCCCTCCACGCGGCGGCCGACCAGCTGACCTTCGACCTCAGAAGCCGGCCGGGGACGGGTGAGCCTGGCGTCGAGGATCTCCGCCTCCTCGAACGTGCGCCCGGCCAGGCGCGGGTCGAGCTGAGCACGGATCGTCTCGACCTCGGGCAGCTCAGGCATCGTCGCCTCCGCGGTCGATGATCAGCGGAATGGGCTCGGGGGGCGCGTCGGCCAGCTCGACCGCGTGGAGGAACAGCTCGGCGCCTCGACCAGCCAGGGCGGGGTCGCGGGCGTGGACGACCGCCAGCGGGTCCCCCGGCTCGACGCGGTCGCCCACCTTTGCGAGCAGTTCTAGGCCTGCCACCGGGTCGACGGTCTGGTGGCGGTGCAGCCGGCCGGCGCCCAGCCAGCGCGCGGTCTCCCCCACCCGCCGCGCGGCCAGCCGGCTCACCCACCCGCCGCCCGGCGCCCCCACCACTCTGCGCTCCGGCGCCGCCGGCAGGGCGCCGTCGTCGCTCCACACGGCGGGGTCGCCCTCCTGGGCCTCCACCCAGCGCTCGGCGACCGCGAGGGCCGTGCCGTCCGATACGGCGGCAGCCGCCCGGGCCTCCCCCTCGCCCGGCGCGATCACGCCCGTCGCCTCGGCCACGTCGGCCGCCACGCGCACCGCCAGCTCGCGCAGGTCGGGCGGGCCCTCACCTCGGAGCACCTCGCCGGCCTCGCGGACCTCCAGCGCGTTCCCCACACGCCGTCCCAGGGGCTGCTCCATGGAGCTGATGGTCCACACCACCCGCCGGCCCCATGGCCGAGCCAGCGCGGCCATGGCCGTCGCGGCTCCGCGGGCCTCCTCCACGGAGGCGAAGAACGCGCCGTCGCCGACCTTGACGTCGAGCGCGATCGCGCCGGCGCCGCCGGCGATCTTCTTGCTCATGATCGACGCTGCGATGAGGCCGGCGCTGCGCACGGTGCCGGTCTCGTCGCGCAGGACGTGCAGCCGCGCGTCGGCCGGTGCCAGGCGGGCGCCCGCGCCGATCACCGCGATGCCCACGTCGCGCACCTGGCGCACGAAGCGATCCAGCGGCAGGTCGACCTGGTAACCGGGGATGGCCTCGAGCCTGTCGACGGTGCCCCCGGTATGGCCGAGGCCCCGGCCGCTGGCCTTGGCGATCCGCACCCCCAGCGCCGCCGCGATCGGCGCGGCCGCCAGCGTGGTGCTGTCGCCGACGCCGCCCGTGGAGTGGGTGTCTCCTGTCGGACCCAGCGTGGCCAGCTCGAGCCGGTCGCCCGAGGCTACGAGCGCCTTGGTGAGTGCCTCGGTGGCGCCGGCCCCCAGCCCCTGCGCGCAGGCAGCTGCGCACCACGCGCCCATCTGCGCGTCCGTGGCCACCCCGTCGAGCCAGGCCCGCACCAGCGCCGCCACGCTCGCGGCGCCCACCGGCTCGCCGCGCACGCTCAACTCCAGCACCTCGACCGGCGTCAACGGTGCCGTGGACGACCTCATCGGGAGGCGAACGCTACATGCCCACCGAACCAACCGGCTCCTGGCGAGGCCGGGTCGCTGTTAGGGTCTTTCCTCATGCGGGTTCGGAGTTGGCGCGTCGGCGGCGTGCTCACAGCCCTGCTGGCTCTCGGCATCGCCGTGCCGGCCGCGGGAGCGCCACAGCCGCCGCCGCCCGAGACAGGTGCACCGGACGAGCCCGCCGGCGCGCAACCCGGCGACGGACCGGCCGTGCAGGGCCCCCCTCGGCTGACGAAGCTGCGGCTCGCCCGCGTCGTTCAGGCCCAGCGCGGTCACGCGCGGTTCCTGGCCGGTTTCATGCAGAACAAGCGGGCGTCCATCACCATCCGGCTCAGCTCGGCACGGTCGGGCGAGCTGGTCAAGACGGCCGCGCCGGAGAATCCGGAGGACGCCGGCTCCAGCTTCTTCCTCATCGACGCCACCGACGACGAGGGGTTCCAGCTTCCGGCCGGTGTCTACCGCGTCGAGATCCAGGCCACCGACGCCGACAACAACATCTCGGGGGTGCTGCGGGGCTCGTTCCGGCTGCGCCTCACGCGCGGCCGCGGGATGCTGGACGTCTACACCATCCCGCTGTGGCGCGCCGTCGCACGCCAGGTCAACCTCGGCGCGGGCCAGAGCCCGGACAACGGCGGGGGGCCCGGCGTGCTGGTGGCCGCGGTCGGGCCGGGTGGCGCCGCCGCGAAGGCGGGCGTGCGCCGCGGCAACGTCATCGTCAAGCTCAACGGCAGGGACATCCACACTCCCGGCGACCTGGCGACGGCGATCCGCACGCTCCCGGGCGAGCGGCCGGTGGTCATCGAGGTCCTCCGCAACGGGCAGCGCCAGAGGCTCACCCTCACGGCACCGCCGGACTGGAACGCGCCACCCGACTTCGCGCGCTCGCTGCGGGTGGTACGCCGGCGCGAGCCGAAGAACTTCGCCTGGGCGGTCGCCCAGGTGCGCGAGCGCATCGAGGCCGGCGAGGTCAAGACCGCCCGGCGGTTGATGGCCGACTGGCCACCAAGCTGGCGGCGCAGCGCGCCCGGTCACCAGCTGGCCGGGGAGCTCGACACCCAACGGAGCCGCCACAAGCCCGCGCTGGGAGCCTACAACCGGGCGCGCAAGCTCGACGACAGCATCGCCGAGGCCGAGTTCGGCCGCGGCGTCTCGCTGGCAGCCCTCGAGAAGCCGGCGGACGCAGCCGCCGCGTTCGCCGCCGCCGAGGGGCTCGACCCGGGCGACCCAGCGGCCCCGGCGTTCCGGGCATATGTGTTGATCCGCGCCGACGACCCCAAGGGCGCCGACCAGTCGGCCCTCCGGTCCATCGCCCTCGACCGGCGCTACGCCGACGCGCACCTGCCGCACGGCATCGCGCTGCTCGGCCTCAAGCGGCCGACGCAGGGCATTCGCTCACTGCGCACTGGCCTGCTCCTGCTCGACGACGCCAGCCGGGCGCAGCGCCTCATCGACGCCCACCTCGAACCCGCAACGAAGTAGGTTCGGCCCGAGCGAAGGCAAGGACGCAGGGAGGCCCGGGGCGCTAGAGTTCGCCGGTGGGCTCGCGGTCGTCCTCGACGGACCGCGAGGCGCGCGGGCGCGCCGGCGCGGAGCGGCCCGCCCTGCCGGCGCGGATGCCGCCGGCCACGAACAGCACTGTGAGC
>JAUVPZ010000175.1 GCA_030598395.1 Miltoncostaeaceae bacterium
AGGGCGCGACGGCCGACGCCCAGCGGCGAGCGCGGGCGCTGGCCGACCGGCAGCCGGCCGAGGTGCTTGCACGAACGCTCGAGGCTCTGGGCGAGCGGGCCGACCGGCGCGGCGCCCTCGCCGGCATCGCCGTGCGGACGTTGGTGGTCGTGGGCGAGGAGGACACCCTCACCCCGCCGGCCGCGGCCCAGGTGCTGGCCGCCGGCATTCCCGGAGCGCGCCTGACGCGCGTGCCGGGCGCGGGGCATCTGGTGCCACTGGAGCGCACGGGGGAGTTCTGCGACCTGCTGAGTGGTCTGCTGGCTCAGGTGGACGCTGCCGCGTCCGCGTCGCCGCGCCCCCGCGAACGCTGGTAGTACGTGGCCGACTTCGCCCGCGCGCCGCAGACCTCCATCGAGCACCACCGGCGGCTGCGGTTGCGCGAGGTGTCCTCGAACAGGACCGGGCACTCGGACGCCGCGCACTCGCGCACCCGCCCGGGTTCGTCGCGGGCCAGCTCGAGCGCGTCGAGCACCACCGGCACCAGCAGGCACGGGGCGCTGGCCCCGGCCGGGATGAACCGGGGCTGGAGGGTGGCGGCCTCCACGCACAGGTGTCCGGGGGCATCGCCCAGCCACTCCTCCACGATGCCGGCGAGCGCCGAGCACTCATCGTTGGTGAGGCATGCGCGAAGCCCGTCGCGCAGCCCCAGCGCGAGTGCGAACTCGTCTGCCGAAACCTCGGGCTCCTCCTGCGTCAACCCCGCCTGCGCGAACCACCGCGCCAGGTCGGCGGGTACTCCAAGCATCTCCCGGCTGCCCAGGCGCGTGTTGCAGTAGTCGAGCGACGCCCGGCCGCCCAGCCACACGAAGTGGGGCGGATCTTGACGTGGATGCGGTATGGGGCGTATTCTCACCGGTGAAAGACCATCATAGCGGTAAGAAGGAGGCGCCGATGCCATCCCTGCCACCGGCAATCGATCTCGTTGTCCACCGCCGCGGCAGCGGTGCGCCGCTGTTCGCCCTGCACGATCTGGGCCACGACGGGGTCTCCTTGCTCGACGCGCTGGGCGAGTTGTCGCGGGACCACGAGCTTGTGGCGCCCGACCTGCGCGGGCACGGGCTGTCGCCCGCGCCCTCCGGGCCCTGGAGCATCGACGACTTCTCGTCCGACGTGGCGCGCCTGATCGAGGAGGAGGGCTCCCCGGCCCCCGTGGTGGGCGTGGGGCTGGGCGCCGCGGCCGCCCTGGCCCTGGCCCTCGGGCACCGGGGCCTGGTCTCGGGCCTCGTGCTCAGCGGCCTGGGGCCGCGTGCCGAGGACGACGACGGGCAGGACCGGTGGACCCGCACCGCCCGCGCCCTGCGCGACCGCGGCGGCTCCGAGGGGGTGGCGCTGTCGGTCGAGGCCATGGGATCGCGGCCCGACTGGCGCGGCGCGCTGACCCAGGTGCAGGCCCCGGTCATCGTGCTGGCGGGTGAGGCCGACCGCGCGGTGCCTGCCGACACCCAGCGCGAGCTGTCGTTGTGGATTCAGGGCGCGCGGTTCCGCGCCGTGCCGGAGGCCGGCCACGATGTGCCGCGCGACCGGCCCGCCGAGCTGGTCGGCGCCGTGCGCCGCCTCTGGCGGCCTGCCAGCGGGCAGCCGCTCGCCGCATAGCGGCGGGGGCTTCAGCTGCTCCCGGTGGCGCTCCCGGCGGCCACCGGGGGCGCGTCGGCGAGCCCGTCGATCAGCGCGTCCAGTCCGGGGTCGGCCGGCAGGCGCACGGTGGCCGCCAGCGGCCCGCGCGCGTCCTCGCCCCGGACGATCTCGGCGCCGTCGGCCAGTTCCAGGCCGTCGAGCAGCTCGCCGAGCGCCGCCTCGAGCTCGGCGAACGCGGCGTCGTCGTTCGGCCCGGCCAGGGCGTCGGTGACCCGCACCCACAGCTCGTCGGCCCGGAACCGGAGCCCGTCGC
>JAUVPZ010000127.1 GCA_030598395.1 Miltoncostaeaceae bacterium
AGGCGCCGGGCGTCGCGGACGACGAAGTAGTCGCCCCAAAGCTGGTTGAGCCCGGTCAGCGCGGCGCCCCCCGCGCCGGGCGTGGAGCGCAGGCCGTCGTCCTCTAAGGAGAACACCCCGTTGTCGTTCGGGAACGCCAGGGAGCACCGGCCGGCGTTGTCGATGGTGATGCACCCGCGCGCGATGGTCCCGTCTGGGAGCTCGCCGGGCCCCTCGTGCCCCATGCACCGGGTCCGAACGTCGGTGATGGTGGGCTCTCTGCCGCCCCGATTCGGCAGGGCGGCCTCGCTCGCCGTGCCCGGTGGGCGCAGCGCGACCGGTCTCTGCCGCACGTTCACGCGCAGCCCGGTGGCGACGACGCAGAGCACCTGGAAGACGACCCGCGTGGCCGCGGTCCCGCGGTTCTCGAAGCGGCCGCGAAAGCCGCTGCGGCGGCCGCGCGTGATGGGCTTGGCGCCGAGGAAGCGCACGTCGGCCCGCTCGGTGTAGCCCGGGTCTCCCATCAGCGCGTTGGCGGCGCAGAAGAGCGCCACGTTGACGGTCCGCCCGGGACGCACGGTCACGTTCCGTGTGCGGCCGCGCACGGTGAGTGTCGGCGGCGCCGGCTGGCGCCGGTTGGCGCCGCCGCCGCGGCGGGGCGGGGATAGCCGCGTGCGCAGTCCGCGGCGGCCCCGCAGGCACGTCGCCGCGAGCGTCGCCGGCACCGGCACCGCAGCGCCGCTCCGGAGCCCGAGACGCCAGCCCGCTCGGGCGCCCGAGCGGACCGCGAGCGCGAAGCCGAGCCGCGCGCCGTTGACCTGGGAGCCCGTTTGCTGAAAGGCCGAGAAACTCCAGCCGAAGGGCACCTGCCCGCGCGGGCACAGAATGGTCCGAGGGACCGTGCCCCCCGGCGGGATCGTGACGCGCCGCCGCTGATCGTCGACGACCAACCGAGGGACGGCCCGCTGCTGCTCCCCGGCCCCTGCGGCGACCGGAGGCCCCGGCTCAGCCACCGCGGCGAGCGCGATGCCCGCGGTGGCGCCCACGGTCACGGCCACCACGAACGCGTGAGAGGCGCCGACCAGCATCGGCCGACGATCCCGCCCCGAGGGGCGGTCTGTCAAGGGCTCCGGCGGCGTGCCCGCCCCGCGCTACCACTCCTCGGGCCGCAGCGGCTCGACGCCGGACTCCCTCGTGAGCCAGTCGACCGTGTCGCGAAGCTCGTCGGCCATCGGGCCGGGGCGCCGGAGTGTGAACGCGCACGCCAGCGCCTCGTAGTAGCCCAACTGGTGGCGTCCGTCCTGGTCGAAGCGCTCCCACACCCGCTCGCCCTGCTGTCGGTGGTCGCGATGGATGGCCCGAGCGTTGTACAGCTTGTCGGCCAGCGAGACGCGGCTCCCCGAGTCGGACTTTTCAGGGATCGTGTCCAGGTACGCCCGCTTGCGCGCGATCCACGGCGGCTTCGGCGACTCCGCGGCATCCGTGCACTCGTCCACGATCCGGGCCACCCGGTCGCCGAACAGCGTGCGAATGGTCTCGGCCTGCGCCAGTCCGCCCTGGTCTTCCACGGCATCGTGGAGCAGAGCCCCGATCGCCTCGTCCTCGCCGCCGCCGTCTTCGATGACCAGGGCGCAGACGCCGAGCAGGTGCCCCACGTAGGGGATCCCCCCGTCGCCCTTGCGCTGCTGCCCGGCATGCAGGGAAGCGGCGTAGGCGAGCGCGACGGCGAAGCGAGGGCCGCACGACGGGGTCATGCGGCCCCGCTTCGCGCGTCGGCTATGCCCTCCAGCTCCTGTGGCCCGACACCTCGCGCTCGATCCGGTCCAGCAGGCGATTCCATGCGCGCTGATCGGCCTCGTTCATCGGCTCGAGCGCCGAGAAGTGGGCGGCGAAGGCGGTTCCGCGACCCTCGGCGACGGCCAGCCGCTGCCGCCGCACGACGGGGGAGCCGGCCACCGAGACTCGGCCGGCCTCCGGGCGGCTCCGCTCGACGGCCCGAAAGCCCGGTGGGGCGGCGATCGCGCTCGCTTCGGGCGCCTCGCCTGCCCAGCGCCGCAGGTAGGCACCGGCCTCGCCGGCGTCGAGGGTCAGGACGCGCACCAAGCGCCCACCGCCGGGCAAGCCCGGCGCCGCATGGGCGAGCCGTGGGTCGAGCGGCTCCTCGACCGCGCCGACCGGCTCCAGCCGTGGGATCTGCCTGCGGCGGCGGGCCGGGTCCGGTGGCGGAAGGTAGTACTGCACATACCATAGATCGGCCTCAGGTCCGTCGATCGGGAGAGGTGATCTGGGCCAGCCCCGCAAGGACCGCGACGGCCGCCGCGGCCAGTGCCAGGTAGAGGCCGGCCTGTCGCGAGAGGAACTCCGCGGGCTCCGGCTTGACGATTGCCCGGTACGCGATCAGCGCCAGCGCCGCGCCCGCCGTCACGCAGATTGCCCAGCCGAGGAACGAGACGTTCGACGGGTCCCAGTAGCGGCTGCGCAGCGCGAGCACGCTCAGCGCACCGGCGACCGCCGTTATCGCTCCGAAGGCCAGCGCCGCCTTGGCGACCCCCGTCGCATCCCATCCGGTGGTCGTCTCCGGGCTGAAGGGCGGACCCAGGTTGGTGACGTACCACGGCAGCAGCACGCCGATGACCACCAGTAGGCCGGCGACGGCTGCCAGCGCCGCCGTGCCCTCCGGAGGCAGTCGGCGCATCAGCCTTGAGCGATGGCGATCGCCGCCACCGCTGGGATCCAGACCGACAGCGCCACGATGCCCAACACCATCCCCGCGACGGCCTTCCCCCGGCCGTTGCCGGTCGCGTGCGGATCTCCGGACGCGTCCATCAACAGAAGGGCGAGCGAGGCCAGCGTCGTCGCGAGGACCGCACACAGCAGCGGGACCACGACGATCCCCAGCACGAGGCCGATGATGCCGAAGACCAGAGCCGCGACCGCCTTGCGGCGTCCGGCGGGCCCCGGGCTTTGGGTCGGGACTGCTGCGGAGGCGATTTCCATCGCTCTCAGGCTACGCGAGCACCAGGCTGTTAGGCTCCGCGGCGCCGCTTCCGGCACCACGATGACCAGGCCCAACTTCTTCATCGTCGGCGCCCCGAAGTGCGGTACCACGGCCCTGTCGGAATACCTGCGCGGCCATCCGCGCGCGTTCCTCTCGCAGCCGAAGGAGCCGCACTACTTCTGCTCCGACTTCGACTACTACTACGCGCCCGGCCGGCGGGCGCTCGATCACTACCTCCGCCTGTTCGACGGGGCGTCGTCCGATCACCTGGCGGTCGGCGAGGCGTCCGTCTGGTACCTCTACTCGATGACCGCGATTCCGGCGATTCACGAGTTCAGCCCGGAGGCCCGCATCATCGCCATGGTGCGCAGCCCCATCGAGCTCGTCCCATCGCTGCACTCGCAGATGAGCTACATGCTGGACGAGAGGGAGCCCGACGTGGAGGCGGCCTGGCGCCTTCAGGAGCGTCGCGCCGAGGGCGCGGGGCTCCCCGCGTCGTGCCGGGTTCCGGAGTTCCTGCTCTACGGGCCCGCCGCGCGCCTCGGCGAGCAGGTGCGGCGCCTCTTCGACGCCGTTCCGCGCGAGCGAGTCAAGATCATCGTCTTCGACGATCTTCGCGCCGACGCCGGGTCGGTGTACGGCGACGTCCTCAGCTTTCTGGGCCTTCCGGACGACGGCCGACGCCGGTTCGCCCCCGTCAACCCCAACAAGGCTCATCGTGCGCGCTGGCTCGCCCGCGTGACCCAACGTCCCCCGCGGCCGCTGGTCGCCGCCGCGACTGGCGTCAAGCGCCGCCTGGGCGTCGAGCGCCTTGGGCTGCTGGACCGGTTGCGGGAGCGAAATCGGTCCGTGAGCCGCCGGCCGGAGATCTCTCCCGCCTTCCGCCGTGAGCTGGCGGACTACTTCCGCGACGACGTGGCCGAGCTCGGCGAGCTGATCGGCCGCGATCTCAGCGCCTGGACCGCGGTCGGCGCTCGCACCCCCTGATACGCTCGGCGCGTCTCCATACACCCCAGATCGTGACCGGGAGCCCGGCATGCCGACCTACATCCTGCTGAGCACCTTGAGCCCCCACGGCGTGGGCACGCTCAAGAGCAACCCGGAGCGCTTGAAGGAAGTCAACTCGGAGATCGAGCAGATGGGCGCCCGCGTCGTGTCGCAGTGGGCCGTCCTTGGGCCCTACG
>JAUVPZ010000022.1 GCA_030598395.1 Miltoncostaeaceae bacterium
GCCGGCGGCCCCGAAGACGTGGACGACGCTCACGTGCGCAGGCGGGCGCCGCGGGCCTCGAGCGCCGCCACGACCGCGGCGGCTGCGCGATCGATCTCTTCGTCGGTGAGGGTGCGGCACGGGTCGACGATGCTGAGCCGAAGCGCAAGGCTCACCCTGCCCTCGCCCACCTGCCGGCCGGCGTAGCGGTCGAACACCTGGACCGCGCGCACCAGTGGCCTGCCGGCCTCCTGCGCCGCGCCCACGAGGTCGGCGGCCGGCACGTCCTCGTCGACCACCACCGCGAGATCGCGGGTGGAGGTGGGGACGGTGACGAGATCCTCGTAGGCGCGGGCCTCGGTGGGAGCCGCAGCCAGCAGGGCGGCCAGGTCGATGACGATCGCCGCAGCCGGTCCCTCGAGGTCGAAGTTGCGCAGCGCGAGCGGATGCATCTCCCCCGCCCATGCCAGCACGTCGTCGCCGGCGAGCAGCCGCGCCTGGCGCACGGGGTGAAAGTAGGGCGCCTCGTTCGGCGCGGGCGCAAGCTGCACACCGGCGGCAGAGGCCAGCGCCTGAGCCAGCCCCACCGCGGTGTGCACGTCGACGGGCCGCGGCTCGGTGCGCCAGCCGCTGGGGCCGAACGCACCCCAGACCAAGCCGGCCAGCCAGGCGCGCTCGTCGGCGAGGCCGTCGTCGCGTGGGGCGTAGGTGCGGCCGATCTCGAACAGGCCGCCATCGGCACGCTGGCGGGCCTGGTTGTGAGCGGCAGCGCGCAGCAAGCCGGGCAGCATGGAGCGCCGCATCACCGCCATCTCCTCAGTGAGCGGGTTCGCGATCCGCAGCGTCGCGCGCCGCGGGTCGTCGGCCGCCATGCGCAGCAGGTCGGCGTCGCCCCCGGCCACCATGGCGTAGGTGATCGACTCGCTCAGCCCGAGGTCGGCGGCGCGGCGCGCCAGACGCTCGGCGAGAGCTCGTTCGGGCCGGCGGCGGCCACGTCCGACCAGGCGCGGCAGCTCGGCGGGCACGCGCTCGAGCCCCTCCACCCGCACGACCTCCTCGATGAGGTCCACCTCGCGGCCAAGATCGGCGGCGCGCTCGAACGGAACCGCCACGATGTGCCTGTCGGGCCCCTCGTCGACGTGGCAGCCCAGACCGCGCAGCGCCGCGGCCGAGCCTGCAGGCGATACCTCCATGCCCGACAGGGCCACAAGGCGAGCGTGCCGCAGAGCGATGCGCGGCGCCTCGGCGATGGGCTCGGCGGCGTCCAGCGTGCCGGGCACCAGTCGGGCCCCGGCGAGTTGGATGAGCATCCGGCAGGCGATGGCCATCGCGCGGGCAGGCAGCTGGGGCGGCAGGCGCTTCTCGAACCGGGCGCTGGACTCACTTCGGAGGCCCAGCGCCACCGACGTCTCGTAGATGGTGGGACCGTCGAAGGTGGCCGCCTCCAGCAGCACCGTGCCGGTGGCCTCCGACACCTCGACGTCGGCCGCGCCCATGATGCCCGCCACCACGGCCGGGCGCTCGGCGTCGCAGATGGCCAGCATACGGTCGGTGAGGCGGCGTTCCTGGTCGTCGAGCGTGGTGACCGGCTCGCCGTCCCGTGCCCGCCGCACCACGATCTGACGGCCGGCCACCCGGTCCAGGTCGAACGCGTGCAGGGGCTGGCCCGTGAGCAGCATCGTGTAGTTGGTGATGTCGACGACGTTCGAGATCGCCCGCATGCCGGCCGCCTCCACCCGCGCGCGCAACCAGGCCGGCGAGGGACCCACCTGCACGTCGGTGAGGATGCGCGCCATGTAGCGCGGGCACAGGTCCGGGGCCTCCACTCGCAGCGCTGCATAGTCGGCCACTTCACCCACGCCGAGCGCCTCCGGCTCCGACTCGTCCAGCGGCGCCAGCGGGGCGCCGGTGATGGCGTGCACCTCGCGCGCCCAGCCGTAGACCGACATCAGGTCGGGGCGATTGGACGTGACCTCGAGCTCCAGCACCGTGTCGGCGATCGGCAGCACCGTGACCAGCGGCGCGCCGGGCGGAAGGTCCTCGGCCAGCACCATGATCCCCACGGCGTCCTCGCCAAGGCCCAGCTCGGTCTCGCTAAGGATCATCCCGTTGCTCTCGACGCCGCGCAGCCTGGCGACCCTCAGCGGCTTCTCGGCGCCGGGAAGGAGCGCGCCCGGCAGCGCCACCGGCACGGTCTGGCCTGCGGCCACGTTGGGAGCGCCGCACACGATCTGCTGCGCTCCGGCGCCCGCGTCCACCGAGCACACCCGCAGCCGCTCGGCGTCGGGGTGCGGATCGACCGACAGCACCCGGCCCACGCGGAACGCGTCCAGATTGCCGTTGTCGTCCGGCACGCCCACCCCGACGACGCCCTCCACCGGCGCGGAGTGCAGATGCAGGAGCTCGGCAAGGTCGTCGACGGGCAGGCCAGGGTCGACGTAGTCGGCCAGCCAGCGCAGCGGCAGCCTCACGCGAACTGCTCCAGGAAGCGCAGGTCGTTCTCGACGAACAGCCGCAGGTCGGGCACACCGTGGCGCACCATGGCGAGACGGTCGAGCCCGACGCCGAATGCGAAGCCACTCCAGCGCTCGGGATCGACACCGCAGGCGGTGAGCACGTTGGGGTCGACCATGCCGGCGCCCAGCAGCTCCAGCCACCGGGAGGCGCCCGAGCGGTCCTCCCAGCGCACCTGCACCTGCACGGACGGCTCGGTGAAGGGGAAGAAGTCGGGGTGCAGTCGCACCTCGCGGTCGCCGATGAGCTCGCGCACCAGGTGCTGCAGGGTGCCCTTCAGGTGGGCCATGCTGAGCCCCTCATCCACGGCCAGCCCCTCGACCTGGTGGAACATCGGCGTGTGGGTGGCGTCCACTTCATCACGCCGGTAGACGGTTCCCGGGGCGATGATGTACACGGGTGGGTCGCGCCGCTCGAGCACGCGGATCTGCACCGGGGAGGTCTGCGTGCGCAGCAGGCGATCCGGGTGGCCCTCCACGAACAGCGTGTCGGTGAGCGACCGGGCCGGGTGCCCCTCAGGGGTGTTGAGCGCAGTGAAGTTGTGATACGCGGTCTCGATCTCCGGGCCGTCGACGATCTCGTAGCCGAGTGCCAGGAAGATCTCCTCCACCTCGCGACGGATCTGGTGCACTGGGTGCAGCGCCCCGAGCGGGTGGGGATCGCCGGGCAGCGTGACGTCGGTGCGATCGGCGACCAGTTGCGAGCCCAGCTCGTCGGCCTCGATGGCCGTCCGGCGCTCGTCGATGGCGGCCTCGATGGCGCGGCGGGTCGCGTTGGCGGCCTTGCCCACCTCGCCGCGGCGCTCCGCGGGCAGCGAGCCGATGGAGGCCAGGATGGCGGCCAGCCGGCTGCGGCGACCGGCGTGCGCCACACGCGCCGCCTCGAGCTCGTCGGAGCTGGCCGCGGCCGCGATGTCGCGGAGGGCCGCCTCCTCCAACCCCTCGAGCTCCCGCGTCTCCGCCACCGGAGCCGCAGGGTACA
The DNA here is from genome assembly GCA_030598395.1 of Miltoncostaeaceae bacterium. Taxonomy (GTDB): domain Bacteria; phylum Actinomycetota; class Thermoleophilia; order Miltoncostaeales; family Miltoncostaeaceae; genus JAUVPZ01. Next base: position 3,475 of record JAUVPZ010000022.1, read on the forward strand.
TCAACCCGCCCGCACCGCCCGCTGGCGGCTCGCCTCGGCCAGCAGCGCGGCTCCGGCGGCCGCCACATTGAGGCTCTCGGCACCGGGGCGCTGGGGGATGGTGACGCGCACCACCGGCCGGTCGCCGAAGGCCGCCAGCGCAGGCTCGACGCCCTCGCGCTCGGCGCCCAGCACGATGACCGCGGGCACCGCCAGGTCGACCTCCCACGGGGGCTCGCCGCCGGCCGGCACACCGGCGACCACCGTGAAGCCCTGACGCGTGGCGAGGTGCTCGGGGCTCACCCGCTGCAGCAACGGCAGCGCGAACGTGGCACCCATCGCCGCGCGCACGGCGCGCGGGTGGAACGGGTCGGCCGACCCCGGTCCGAGGGCCAGCCAGTCGGCGCCGAGGGCCGCCGCCGTGCGGATCAGGGTGCCCACGTTGCCGGGGTCGGCGACCCCGGTCAGCCAGAGGGCCGGCTGCGGCGGAAAGGCAACGTCGCCGAAGCTGGGCGGCGCCGGCTGGGGTAGCACGGCCAGCACGCGCGGCGGGACGGCGAGCGTGCTGGCGCGGGCGAGCAGGTCGGCCGGCACCGCGTACCGCTCGGCCAGCCCTGCGGTGGCCGCCACGAGCGGATCGTCGGCGGCGAGGTGGGCCTCGTCGAACAGCACCGCGGTCGGGGTCACCCCCCGATCGAGGGCCGCCGCCAGCACGTCCTCGCCCTCGGCGACCATGAGCCGTCGCTCGCGCCGGACCTTCTTGGCCTGAAGCGCGCGCGCAAGCCGCAGCGCGGGGTTCCGCGCCGAGGACGCCCTACGAAGCTGCGGCGCGGGCCTCGCGGGCGCGGTCGCAGAGGCCGGCGAAGGCCTCGGGCTCATGCGTGGCCAGCTCGGCCAGCATCTTGCGGTTCAGCTCGACCCCGGCCAGGGACAGGCCGTGTATCAGCTGCCCGTAGGTGAGGCCGTTCTGCCGCGCTGCAGCGTTGATGCGCAGGATCCACAGCCGGCGGAAATCGCGCTTGCGAGTCTTCCGGTCGCGGTAGGCGTAGCGGCCGGAGCGCTGCAGCTGCTCCTTGGCGCGTTTGTACGACGAGTGCTTGGTTCCCCAGTAGCCCCTGGCCCGGGACAGAGCCTTGCGCCGCTTCTTGCGAGCGGCGACCGAGCGCTTCACGCGTGCCATGGCCTACCGCTTCCCCAGCAGCCGAAGCACCTCGGGCACGTGCTCCGACGACAGCGGCTCCGGCCGGGCCAGCCGGCGCCGGTCCTTGCCGCGCATGTCACCCAGGTTGTGGCGCAGCCCGGCCTGGGTGTACAGCACCTTGCCCTTCTTGGTCACGCGGAAGCGCTTCGCCGTGGACCGGTTCGTCTTCATCTTCGGCATCAGGTGGAGGTGGAGGTGGAGGTGGCGGTGGCCTGCTCTGGCTGCTCTGTCGCTGGCTGCTCTGGCTGCTCCGGCTTCGCCCCGTCGGCGGTGGCCTTGAGGGGCGCGAGCATCATGATCATGTTGCGGCCGTCGAGGTTGGGCTTGCTCTCGACGAGGGCCAGATCCTTCAGCTCGTCGGCCAACCGCAGAAGAATGGCCTCGCCGCGCTCCGGATGCAAGAGCTCGCGCCCGCGGAACATGATCGTGACCTTGACCTTGTCCTTGTGGCGCAGGAACCGCTCGACGTGACCCTTCTTGGTGTCGTAGTCGTGCGGGTCGATCTTGGGTCGGAACTTGATCTCCTTGACGGTGATCGTGCTCTGGTGGCGCCGGGCCTGCTTGGCCTTCTGCTCCTGTTCGTAGCGCCACTTGCCGTAGTCCATGATGCGGACCACCGGCGGCCGCGCCTCGGGCGCCACCTCCACCAAATCGAGCCCCGCGGCGGCGGCGCGCGTTCGGGCGTCTTCCACCGGCACCACGCCGTGGTTCTCGCCGTCATCATCGATCAGCCGCACCTGCTCAACGCGGATCGCTTCGTTGATGCGGGTGGCAGGACCGGCCGGCGGGCGGTTGTCGGGTCCTCCGCGCCTAGGTGGCACGCAACTCCGAGAAGAGCGTCAGCCACGACCTCCGTGGCGCAGGCGCCGGGCATGCCGAGAACGCGTTGGAGGGATGTTGGTGCGGAGAATCGCCACGTAGTGGGCCGCCGTTGCGGCAGGGGCACCATAGCAGGGGACCTCGCGAGCTCGAAGGCGCCACCGAGAAGCCGCCGCACGATGGGCATCGTGCCGGATCCGAGGTCTCGATTGGGCGGAAGCCGGTGTCGTCCCGTCGCGGATGCCCTCAGCCCGTGCTCGGGCCGGTGACCACGTACTGGCGCAGGGCCAGGTCGCGGTAGGTCACCGGGCCGCGCGGGCCGGGGACGTGGTCCACGTTGATGCCGGTCTCGGGCGCGGCAATCAGCTTGAAGCCGTCGAGCAGGCGGGTGGTGGCGTTCCAGAACGCGCCAGTTCCGGCGTAGGCCGCCAGGAACTCCTCGGCCGCGTCGCGGTCGTGGGTCACGATGCCGGCCGCCAGCCCGGAGGTGTCGCGGTTGGCGATCATCGCCGCATCCACGGGGTCGTCTGCCGCGTCGACGGTGACGTGGGCCTCGTTGCCGGCGTCGAGCGCCCACTCATGGCCGCGGGGGTGCTGGTGCGGCGGCAGCGAGGCCTCGATGCCCATGCGACCCAGCAGCTCCTCCACCGCCGGAAGCAGCTCGTCGTAGCGGCGTCGGCTGATGAGCAGCAGGTTGAGCCGGTTGCAGACGCCGAGGCGGTCCAGGCTGGCCTCGATCATGGCCAGCGCCTCCCCGGCGTCGGCCGCGTCGTCGACATAGAGCACCCCGCCGCCCTCGGCGTGCGCCAGCGTGCGCACGCCGTGCGCGGCGGCGCGGGCGGAGAGCTGGGCGGTGGTCTCGCCACTGCCGCGCAGGATGACCAGCGGAATCAGGCTCGGGTGCGACACGAGCTCGTGGGCGGCCGCGTGATCCGGCGTGCGCAGCAACTGCACCGCACCGCGGTCGAGCCCCGCCGCACCCAGCGCCGGCGCGATGGCCAGGTCGACCAGCGCCGCCGACGATCCCAGGGCAGCGGAGCCGGTTCGCAGCACGCCGGCGTTGCGCGACTTGATGAGCTGGCTTGCGATGTCGACCGTCACGTTGGGACGCGCCTCGTAGTTGGCGCCGATCACGCCCACGGGGCGCCGGCGCTCCTGCACCCGCGTGCCGTCGGCCAGCACCCGCTCGCCGACCACCGCCTCGGCGTCCTCCGCACCGGCCAGCGTGGCGATCTCGCGGGCGATCTCCTCCAGGCGCTCGGGGCCCATGCGCAGGCGGTCGAGCGTGGCGTCCGGCAGCTGGCCCTCGGCCGCGGCGACGTCGGTGCGGTTTGCAGCCAGGATTGCGTCGGACCGAGCGCGCAGGTTGGCGGCGATGCCGATCAGCGCCTCGCGTACCGCACCGGCTGAGGTCGCCGCAAGCCCGCCGCTGGCGGCCTCTGCCGCCCGGCCCGCTGCCACCACCGCTTCCCGCACAGTCGCCTCGCTCACGCAGCCCGATTCTCCCACACCCGCCGCCCGCTACCGTGAGCGGGTTGACCGAGGGACCACACCGCATGCCGCCGCGCTGGCGCGGTCGTGTGGTTGCGGGCACGGCGCTCGTGCTTGCCGCCATCGTGGCGGTGGCCATCGCGGTGGCCGGCCGATCGGAGCCGGGGAAACCGGTCGACGGGGCGCTGCCCGTCCCGCCCCCCGCGCTGGTGGCGCACCTGAGCGACGCGACCCCACTCGATCGACGCTGCGCGGTCGTCCTGAGCGACCCAGCCGAGCTCCGCCCCGCCGCCCGCCCGCTCGCGCGACAGCTCGCGGAGGCCGACGTCGCCCCCTTCGGCCAGGACGCGGCCGAGCAGACGCTCGCAGCCGCCTGCCAGACGTCGCCGTCCGGCGGCCGCGTCCTCCCCGCGCTTGCCGCGTACGCGCGGCGCGCGGCGCGCGGCGTCGATCCCGCGCACCACGTGTGCCGCGCGCTGCGCAGAGACCGGCGGGCCACGGTGGCCACCGCGGGCCGGGCGATCGCCACCAACCGGGCGCTGTCGGACCTGTTCAGCCAGGACCGGCGCCCCGGTCTCGACCGCCTGTTCGCGGCCGTCGCCACGTCGGAGCGGCGTGGCCGTGCAGGGGCGAGGCGGCTCCGAACGCTCCGTCTCCAGACCCACGCCGGCCGGGAGCTCCGAGACGAGCTCGCAGGTCTGCTGGTCCGGTGGGCGAACGCGGGCTACGTGCTCCGCGACGGCGCGCCCGACGCCGACGCCTGGGTGCTCCAGGTGGGCGCCCTGGACGCCGTCGACCGCATCGAGGAGTGGTTCAGCGACCTCTCCGACCTTCGCCGCCGCACCAACGCGGTCGAGGACCGGTCGGAAGCGCTCCCGCGGGGCTCGCCCGCGAGCTGCCGCCCGGCGCGGCTGCTGCTGAGCTGACCCGGCCGTCGCACGGGGCGACCCGGCCCCGCGGGCGGCCACGTTCAGGGGCCGGTCAGAATTCGGTGTCGATCCAGCTCATCATGGCGCGCAGGCGCTTGCCGACCTCCTCCACCTGGTGGTCCGCCTGCCGGCGGCCGACGGCGTTGTACACCGGGCGGCCGACCTGGTTCTCGGTGAGCCACTCCTTGGCGAACTGGCCGCTCTGGATCTCGGCGAGGATGCGGCGCATCTCGGCGCGGGTCTCGTCGGTGATGATGCGCTCGCCACGGGTGATGTCGCCGTACTCGGCCGTGTTCGAGATCGAGTGGCGCATGCCGCTGATGCCCTTCTCGTAGATCAGGTCGACGATCAGCTTCAGCTCGTGGGCGCACTCGAAGTACGCCAGCTCGGGGTCGTAGCCGGCCTCGACCAGCGTGTCGAAGCCCGCCCGCACCAGAGCCGACAGGCCCCCGCAGAGCACGGCCTGCTCACCGAACAGGTCGGTCTCGGTCTCTGCGGCGAAGGTGGTCTCGATGACGCCGGCGCGGGTGCTGCCGATGCCCTTGGCGTAGGCCAGCCCCAGCGCCTTGGCGTCGCCGGTCGCGTCCGTCTGGACCGCCAGCAAGGCGGGCGTCCCCTGCCCCTCCGTGTACGTGCGGCGGACCAGATGTCCCGGGCCCTTGGGGGCGACCATGATCACGTCCACCCCCTCCGGCGCCACGACCTGACCGAAGTGCACCGAGAAGCCGTGCGCGAACATCAGGGCGTTGCCGGGTCTAAGGCCCGGCTCGATCTTTTCGCGGTAGAGCTCGGCCTGCAGCTCGTCGGGGACCAGCATCATCACAACATCGCCGCGCTCGGCCGCCTCCTCCGGCGGGACGACCTCCAGCTCCTCGAGGCGGGCGGCGTCGGCAGACGCGCTGCCGGGGCGCAGCCCCACCAGCACCTCGGCACCCGAGTCGCGCAGGTTCAGCGAGTGGGCGTGCCCCTGGCTGCCGTAGCCGATGACAGCCACGGTCTTGCCCTTGAGCAGGTCGAGGTCGGCGTCGGCGTCGTAGTACATCTGGGCTCCGCGGTCTCGGTCGTGGGGGTTCAGGTAGTGGTGGCGCCCCGGCCCAGGGCCACCACGCCGGTCTTGACGAGCTCGATGAGGCCGAACGGCCGCAGCAGCCCCTCGAGGTTGAGCAGATCGTCCGACTCGCCCGTCGCCTGGATGGTGAGGGTGGACGTGGTCACGTCGATGATGCGGGCGCCGAAGATCTCCACCAGTTGGATGATCTCGGTACGGCTCGAGCCGTCGGCGCGCACCTTCAGCAGCGCCAGCTCGCGCGCCACCATGTTCTCGGGGTCGAGATCGCGCACCTTGATCACGTTCACCAGCTTGTCCAGCTGCTTGGTGACCTGCTCGATGGGGAACTTGCTGTCGTCGCAGGTGATCGTCATGCGCGAGCGCTCCACGTCCTCGGTGGGGCTCACGGCCAGCGAGTCGATGTTGAAGCTGCGGCGCGTGAAGAGACCCGAGACGCGCGAGAGCACGCCAGGCTTGTTCTCCACGAGCACCGACAGCGTGTGACGCACGATCCCGCAGCATACGCCGCATGGGCCGGGGCGGAGCGCTGGGCTAACCTCTGGCGATGGACGGTCGCGTGCTGGTGGTGGAGGATGAGCCCCAGGTGCGCGCGATGCTCACGCGAGTGCTGGGCTACGAAGGGTTCACGGTGGACGCCGCGTCCGACGGGGCCACCGCGATGGCGTTCATGCGGGCCACGCCACCCGACCTGGTGCTGCTGGACCTCCTGCTGCCGGACGTGGACGGCGTCGACCTCTGCCGCCGGCTGCGCGCCGACGGCGGGCGCGTGCCCATCATGATGCTCACGGCCCGCGACACGCTGAACGACCGCATCGAGGGGCTCGACGCCGGCGCCGACGACTACCTGGTGAAGCCGTTCGGCACCGCCGAGCTGGTGGCGCGGGTGCGGGCGCTGATGCGCCGGTCGCGCATCGAGCCCGAGGAGACCACGCTGCGCTTCGCCGACCTCACGCTCGACCCGGCCACCCGCGAGGTTCGCCGCGACGGGCGGGCGGTGGAGCTGACCCGGCGCGAGTTCGACCTGCTGGCCGCGTTCCTCGGCAACCCAGGCGCCGTCCTGGGGCGCGAGCAACTGCTCACCGACGCCTGGGGCTTCGAGCGGCCGGTCGAGACCAACGCGGTGGACGTGTACGTGGGCTACCTGCGCAAGAAGCTCGAGGCCGACGGCGAGCCGCGACTGCTGTGGACGGTGCGCGGCGTGGGCTACGCGCTGCGGGAGGAGCGGTCGTGAGGTCGCGGCTGTCGGTTCGCCTGGCGCTTGCCGCGGCGGTCTCGGTGCTGGTCGCCGTGCTGGTGTTCACGTTCGCGGCCAACGCGCTGATCGCCGATCGCGCCATCGACCGCGTCGACCGTTCGCTCCAGCGCACCGCTGCGCAGGTGGTGGCCGACCTGGAGCAGCCCGACGTGGGCGGGCGCGACTTCACCGGCCCGATCACCCGCGACAGCCAGGCGCAGCCGGCGCGCGATCCGCTCACCCTGCCGCCGGGGACGCGGGTGCAGATCGACCCGGAGGGCACCATGGAGCCGGCACCCCCGCGCACCGTGCGGCTCGAGGGCGAGCGCTTCCGCATGCTGGTCACCGCGGCGCCCCCGGCCGCCGACGGCACGCCCCGCACGGTCTCGGTGGCCCGGCCGGTGGGCGACGTGGAGCAGATCCTCGACGAGGTCGCGCTGGCGCTCGGGCTGGCCGCCCTGGTGGCGGCCATCGCGGCCATGACGCTCGCGCTGCTGATGGGCCGCCGGGCGCTCAGGCCACTCACGCGCTTCCGGATGGCGGCCGAGCGGGTGGCGGCCAGCCAGGACCCGTCGGCGCGCGTGATGGTCGGTCGTCCCGACGAGGTCGGGCGACTCGCGCGGGCGCTCAACCGGATGCTCGCCCGGCTCGAGGAGGCCCAGTCGCGGCTGCGTACCAGCCTGGCCGCGCAGCGTCGCTTCTCGGCCGACGCGTCCCACGAGCTGCGCACCCCGCTCACGGCGCTGCGCGGCGACCTGGACCTGCTGCGCGAGTATCCGCTGCCCGACGAGGAGCGCGCGGCCGTGCTCGACGAGATGGCTCAGGCGGTGGACCGCATGGACGCCACGGTCACCGGGCTTCTTGGGCTGGCCCGCAGCGAGGCTGGCACAGGCAAGCAGGAACGCGTCGACCTGCCCGAGCTGCTGGGCACGCTGTCGGGCGGCCCCGACGCTACCCTGGAGGTGGCCGACGGCGCCGAGCAGGCCGCCGTCACCGGCAGCCCCGACCTGGTGCGAGCGGCGCTCGGAAACCTGGTCGAGAACGGCCGGCGGCACGGCGACCACGTCACCGTCACGCTCTCGGTCGATGGTGGCGACGCCGTGGTCCGGGTGGCCGACGACGGCCCCGGCGTGGCGCCCGAGGACCGCGCCCGCATCTTCGACCGCTTCTACCGCGCTCCGGCCCTTCGGGCCACGCCCGGCTCGGGGCTGGGCCTCTCCATCTCCCGGGCCGCGGCCGAGAGCATGGGCGGCTCGGTTCGCCTGCTGGATGCGGGCCCTGGGGCGGTCCTCCTGGCCCGCCTGCCGCTGGCCGGGCCGGCGGACGGGGCGAGCACGAGCGAGGCGGAGCTGCCAGCCGGCGCCGTCCCATCGGACCACGGCTCTCCCGGCTAGACCCCGGCCCGGTCCCGCACCAGCTCGCCCACGCGCTTCGGGTCCGCTCGGCCCTCGGTGGCCTTCATGGCCTGGCCCACGAAGAAGCCCAGCACCTTCTCCTTGCCGTCGCGCAACTGCTGCGCCTGCTCGGGGTTGTCGGCGATCAGGCGCGCGACCAGCTCATCCAGCTCCGACTCGTCGGTGATCTGCCCCAGGCCCTTCGCCTCCACGATCGCCACCGCGTCGCCACCGCGCTCGATCAGCTCGGCCAGCACCTCCTTGGCGGCCGGCACGTTGATGGTGCGTGCGTCCAGCAGCTCGAGCAGACCGGCCAGCCGCTCTGGGGTAGCCCGGCTCTCCCACGGCTCCTCGTCGCGTTCCCGCAGCTGCGCGCGCAGCTCGCCCCGCACCCAGTTCGCCGCGGCCTTCGGGTCGACGCGGGCGGCCAGATCCTCGAAATAGGTTGCCAGCTCGGCGCTCTCGGACAGGACCTCAGCGTCCTCGAAGGTGATTCCCAGCTCGGCCATCCACCGCCGGCGCCGGTCGACCGGCAACTCGGGCAGCGCCGCCCGCAGCCGATCGACCCAGGCGGGGTCGGGCACCACTGGCACGAGGTCGGGCTCGGGGAGGTAGCGGTAGTCGTGGGCCTCCTCCTTGCTGCGCAGCGGGTGGAGGGTGCCACTGTCGGGGTCGTAGTGCAGCGTGTCCTGGGTCACCTTCCCGCCCCCCTCCAGGATGGCAATCTGGCGGTCGATCTCGGCCTCCATGGCGCGCTCCAGGAACCGAAACGAGTTCATGTTCTTGAGCTCGGTCTTGACGCCCAGCTCCTGGCTGCCGACGGGCCGCACGCTCACGTTGGCGTCGGCACGCATGGAGCCCTCTTCCATGTTGCAGTCGCTGACCCCCAGCTGCCGCAGGGTCAGGCGCAGCTGCTTGAAGAAGGTCACCGCGTCCTCGGCGGAGTGCAGGTCGGGTTCGGTGACGATCTCCAGCAGCGGCGTGCCGCCACGGTTGAAGTCCACGATCGAGCTCTCGGCCCCGGCGCGCCGGCCGCCGGGGCCCGCGTGCACCAGCTTGGCGGCGTCCTCCTCGAGGTGGGCGCGCGTGATTCCGACCCGAAGCTCCCCGCCGGGCGTGAGCGCCACGAACTCGCCGCCCAGGCACACGGGTTCGTCGTACTGGCTGATCTGGTACGCCTTGGGCAGGTCAGGGTAGAAGTAGTTCTTGCGGTGGAAGGTCGACCGCGGAGCGATGGTGCAGCCCAGCGCATGCCCCGCCAGGATCGCCAGCTCGACCGCCCGCGCGTTGGTGACCGGGAGCGCGCCCGGGTGCCCCAGGCACACCGGGCAGGTGTGGGTGTTCGCCGGGTCGCCGAAGCTCAACTCGCAGCCGCAGAACATCTTGGTCGCGGTGGCCAGCTGGACGTGGATCTCCACGCCGATGACGGGCTCGTAGCTCTGACGCGCGCTCACCGAAGGCCCTCCGGGCGCTCGTCGAAGCCGATGGCGGCCTCGAGGGCGTGGGCCACGTCGAGCAGGCGGTTCTCGCTGAAGGCAGGCCCCGTCAACTGGAGGCCCACCGGCAGGCCCTCCGAAAGACCACAGGGAATCGAGATCGCCGGCAGTCCGGCCAGGCTGACCGGGATCGTGCAGACGTCGGCCAGGTACATCGAGTACGGATCGTCGGTGCGCTCACCAAGCGGGAACGCCACGGTCGGCGAGGTGGGCGACGCCAGTATGTCGACCTGCTCGAAGGCCCGGGCGAAGTCGCGCACAATCAGCGTGCGAACGCGCTGGGCCTGACCGTAGTACGCGTCGTAGTAGCCCGAGCTGAGGGCGAAGGTGCCCAGCATGATGCGGCGCTTCACCTCGCGGCCGAACCCCTCGCCGCGGGCGCGCTCGTACTGCTCCACCAGGCCGCCGGCCTCCGGCGGGGCCGCCCCGAAGCGGATGGCGTCGAACCGGGCCAGGTTGGCCGAGCACTCGGCCGGTGCGATGAGGTAGTAGGTGGCCAGGCCGTGCTCGGTGTTGGGCAGGCTGACCGGCGTCAGCGTGCCCCCGAGGTCCTCGATGCGGTCGAGCGCCGCCCGCACGGACGTGCGCACGCCGACCTGGACCCCCTCGCCCATGAGCTCCTCGACATACCCGACGCGCAGGCCGTCGACGCGCTCGGCGTCGGGGAGCACGATGGGCTCGCGCCACTCGAGCGATGTGGAGTCCATCGGGTCGTGGCCCACGATGTGCGACAGCAGCAGGGCCGTGTCGCGCACCGTGCGCGCAAGAGGACCCACCTGATCGAGCGACGAGGCGAAGGCGATGAGCCCGTAGCGCGACACGGCTCCGTAGGTGGGCTTCATCCCGACGATGCCGCAGAGGGCCGCCGGCTGGCGGATGGAGCCGCCCGTGTCGGAGCCGAGGGACCACGGCACCTGCCGCGCCGCCACGCACGCGGCCGACCCGCCGCTGCTGCCGCCCGGCACGCGGTCTGGGTCCCAGGGGTTGCGGCTGGGACCGTAGCCGGAGTTCTCGGTGCTGGACCCCATGGCGAACTCGTCCATGTTGGTCTTGCCCAGCACGACGGCGCCGGCCTCCTCGACCCGCTCCACGCAGGTGGCGGTGTAGACCGGCCGGAAGCCCTCCAGGATGCGGGAGCCTGCCGTGGTGACCAGATCGCGCGTGCTGAGCACGTCCTTGATCCCGATCGGCACCCCCGCCAGCGGCGGGCGCTCGGTCGCCGCGTCGATCCTGCGCGCGCGCTCCAGCGCGCCCTCGCGGTCGATCGCAAGAAACGCGGCCCACGGGTCGTTCCCGGCGCGGTCGGCGAAGGCGGCCGTGAGCTCCTCGGCGCTCAGCTCGCCTCCGCCGATGAGCCCGATGGCGCGCTCGGCGGTGAGTTCCCACAGCGGCTCGGTCACGCGTGGGTCTCGATCCAGCCGCGCACCTCGAAGCCGTCGTGGGCAACGGCGGGCGCCTCGCGCAGCGCCAGCTCGCGCGGCAGGCTGGGGCGGGGCGTATCGTCGCGCAGCACGTTCTGGAGGGCCACAACGTGGGTGGTGGGCGGCACGTCGTCGAGCTCGAGCGACTGGATCAGCTCGATGTGCTCCAGGATCCCGGACAGCTCCTGGCGCATGCGCTCGACTTCCTCCGGACCGAGGCGCAGGCGGGCCAGGCGTGCCACGTGCTCGACGGTCTCGCGCTCGATCACCGCGGCCATGCTACCGCGGCGCAAGCCGCCTCAGGCCGGCGGCGGCAAGCTCAGCAGGACGGCCACCGCCACCATCAGGGCGGCGGCGAGCGCGAGCTCGGCGCGCACGCTCACGCGCAGCGCACGGAGCGCGCCGCGGTCGTCGCCGGCCAGGCCCAGTGCAGCGCGCTCGAGCCTCGGGTGCACGACGAACCGGTTGAAGGCGCCGCCGAACAGCAGCAGCGCGAACAGGCCGAGCTTCACCGCCAGGGCGCGCCCGTAGGCCGTGTCGAGCAGGTCGTCGAGCGAGCCCAGCTCGACCAGCGCACGATAGACGCCGCTTAGGGTCACGATGGCCACGGCCGCGACGGCCAGCGCCGAGAAGCGCACCACCACCCCGGCCGCCAGGCGCACGCGCTCGGGGTCGCGCAGCCGGTCGGCAGCGGCGGGCACCAGGGCCGCCAGGCCCACCAGCCCGCCCAGCCACGCTGCCGAGCCCAGAGTGTGCACGGCGTCGATCGCGATGCCCAGCACCGGGTCGTTCCCGCTGCTGGCGTGCCCCGCCCAGGAGATCGCGACCAGCCCAACCGTGGGCCCGAGCGCCAGCGCCCCGCCACGGCCCAGGCGTGCGCCCGGTGCGTTCGCGGAGTCGCTGCCCGCCAGGGCCGCGGCGGCCGCCGCGGACGCCACGAGGGCGGCGGCCTGCACGACGACCGCGGCGCCTGCGCGCGTGTCCGACAGCAGTGTTCCCAGGTCCCCGACCCCCTCTCCCAGGGCCCGAAGAAGCGCGACGGGGAGCAGGATCACCCCGACGGCCGCCGCCGCCACGAAGCTCCACCACGCGGCCCACCACCCCCGCGCCGCCGCACGCAGTGCCGGGCCGCCGGCCTCCCGCACGGCGACGGCGGGCTCGCCCGGGCCCGGCGGCACCACCCCGCCGGCGCGCCAGGCGGGCCCCACGATCGCGAACCGCACCACGGCCAGCCCCAGCAGGCCCATGGGCCCCACCAGCGCGAGCAGGCGCGCGATTACCTGCAGTGGCCCGGCGTCCCCCGTCCGGTCAGGGGCGGCCGCCCGCTGCGGCGCGCCGACCCCGACCCCCAGCACGTAGCCGTCGCGCGAGGCGTGCCCGTCGCGCGAGAGCACCCGCCATCCCACGACGTAGTCACCGGCGCCGTCGGGGAGCACCTGGGCCACGATGGCCGAGGGGTCCGCGGGGTCGCGCCGCGCGCCGCGGGCGAGCTGGGCACCCGACGGCCCCGTGACCGCGAGCTCGAGGAACTCCTCCTCCACGGGCGCCTCGAGGGCCACGCGCACCGACGGCGGGGGGGACGCCAGGCGCGTCTGCCCGGATGGCTCGGAGGAGCGGAGGTCGGCGTGCGCCACGGCCGTGGCCGGCGTCGCGAGGGCGATCAGCGCCGCCGCCATGAGAAGCCCGTGCCGGATCACCGGGCGACGCTACCAGCGCCGCGTCCGGATGCTGGCTCAGGAGCCCGTCAGCGGAACAGCAGGTGCAGCGCGATCAGCGCGAACGCGACGACGACGAAGCTGGTGGATGCGAGGCGGGCGGGCGAGACAGACATGACACCAGCCCTATCGGCACCCCGCGCGCCGATCATGACGGTCAGGGCCCGGCGGGACCGCCGGCGATGTCGTAGAGCTCGGCCCGGCTCAGGCCGATCGACGAGACCACCTCGGTGATCCCCATGCGGCTCCAGGTCACCACGGTGCGCCCGTCGTCGTCGAAGCTGCGCAGCAGCAGGCCACCCCGGCCGAGGCGGCGGGCGTCGTCGGGCCCCGGTATCTCGCCGGCGATGACGGTGTAGCCCAGTCGCTGGCCGCCGCGGCGGAAGATGATGGTCTCTGCGGCGCGGTTGGCTACGCGGTCCGAGCGCGTCCCGATCGGCACCCAGCTCGCGGCGATCGCACGGCCGGCGACCCCGGGCGCCGCCGGGCCCTGCGGCGGCCACCCCGGCGGCGGGGCGGCGGGCCGCGGACCGGTTCCTGGCGGGGGGGCGTCGGGCCGGGGGGGCGGTCCGGTGGGCGCCAGCTCGTGGAGCGCAGCCGCCCGCGCGATGGCCCTGCCGTCGCCATCCTCGGTGGTGAGGGCAAAGGCCAGCGTGGCGGCGATGGCCACCAGCGTCACGGCGAGACCGGCGGCAAGCCCCGTCAGCCGGCGTGCGCCGTCGCCGTGATCGCTCACGTTTCCGGCAAGGGTCAGCGCTCCGCCGCGGCCTCCGCGCCCAGCGGGCCGTGCTCCCAGCCACAGCCGAGGCGCATCGCGACGTTGGCGTCGTCGGCCGAGGCGACCACGCCCTCCTGGAGGCAGCGGCGCGCCTCGTCGGCCGCCGCGGCGTAGAACTGCTCGGCCGCTGCGCCGTCGTCGCCGGCCTCCGTCTCCCCCGCGTCGACGCCGGCGCGGAAGCCCGCGCCCGACTTGCGGCCCAACCGCCCGGCCGACACGTGCGCCCCCACAACGCCGGCGTCGTCGAAGCGATCGCCGTAGGCCGCCGCGAGGTCGCGGCGGATGTGCTCGAGCGTATCGAGGCCGATCAGGTCGCCCAGCTCGAACGGCCCCATGGGCGCCGGGCCGCCGGCGACGACGGCGACGTCGACGACGGCGCGGGGCGCGCCCGAGGCCTGGGCGGCACGGTAGGCCGCGCACAGGGCGCGCACGAGGATGCGGTTGACCAGGAACCCGGGACACTCGCGCACGCGAACCGGCGTCTTGCCGAGGGTCTCGGCAAGCATCGCAGCCCGCTCCACGGTGGCCTCGGCGGTGTCCTCGCCACGCACCACCTCGACCAAGCGCATCACGCTGGCCGGGTTGAAGAAGTGCAGGCCCACCACCTGCGCGGGGCGCGCCGTGGCGCGGCCAAGCTCGGTGATCGACAGGCCGGACGTGTTCGACGCCAGCATCGCCTCCTCGTCCAGAACCTCGTCGAGGCCGCGGAAGATGGCCCGTTTGACCTCCATCCGCTCGGTGACGGCCTCGATCGCCACCGAGCATCCGGAGGCCCCCGCCTCGTCGAGGTCGGTCGTCCCCTGCACACGGGTCGCAACCTCCTCGGCCTGCTCGGCGGTCCAGCGCCCGCGCGCCACTCGCCGGTCGCCGATCTCGCGCACTCTGGCGAGCCCGCGGTCAACGAGCTTCTGGCTCACGTCGGCGAGCACCACCTCGCAGCCGGCGGCCGCGGCCACCTGCGCGATCTCACTTCCCATCAGTCCCGCACCGACGACGGCCATGCGGGTCGGGGGGCTGCTCATCGTCTGGGTGCTCCTCTCCCGGGGTGCGGCCGAACGGCTGGCGCGCAGACTGGCGCGCGAATACCGAGAGCGGCACGTGGCCACGAGCCACTCACATTCTCGTCTCGAACCGGGCCGGTCTCAACACCGTCGGCCACCGCGGCCATGGGGGCTCGAGCCCCCGGCCCCGATCGGGCCAGCGCGGTTCGCCTCAGGTCCTCTCGAGGGGCAGCGCGCGCTCGAAGATGATGCGGTCCTGCCCGAGGCCGACGTGGGCACCCGCGAAGCGGCCGAGAAAGCCCAGTGCCTCGTGGAAGCGCAGCGAGGGCGCGTTGGTCGGCGCAGCGAGCGCGCGCACCCGCCGACACCCCCGCTCGGTCATCCGGGCGCCGAACTCCGCGTAGAGCGCCCGGCCGATCCCCTGCCCCCGCATGGCCGGATCCACCACATGGAGGTGGATGTAGGCGAGGTCGGGCTCGACCTCACTCCGCAGGCCGAGCAGCACGCCGACCATGCGATCGGGCCGATCGGCCGCAGCGGCATGGACGCCCGAGGAGCCCAGCTGCTCGAAGAAGAGGCGGTGCATCGTGAGGCCAACGGTGCGTCCGAACCAGTCGTCGGCCACGGCTCGCGCCGACGCGAAGTCGGCGCCCGTCAGCGGGCGCAACAGCAGATCGCGTCGCACGATCTGATGATCTCAGGCATCGCGGGCGACGGGCCGGCGGACGGGTGAGCCCCGAAGGCTGCGGCGAGATCGTTCGCCCAGCGTCGCGCCGGCCGCGCGCTCTCGCCGGCCGGTCGGCCTCCGCTTGTGAGCGTGTTGCTGGTCAGCTCCACACTCTCTCGCGGGGGCTCAACTCACGGCAGACCCACTGTCAACAACGTGCGTGGTCACTACAACTAGCTGGGTGCCCGCTGAACTCCGGAGCCTGGATTCACGATCTTGGCCAGCTGCGGCTCGCTGGCCCTGAGGGGTCGCGGCTCGCGCCGCCTGGCGAGCGCCCCGGCGGCGGCGTGCGCCCGTCGTACGAGGGCGGTGAGGCGCTCGCTCAAGAGC
>JAUVPZ010000177.1 GCA_030598395.1 Miltoncostaeaceae bacterium
CCGTTCTCGCTGGGCGAGGAGACCGGCGAGCACGAGGAGGCCGCAAGGCCTCGCCGCCGCATCGCCCTGCCCAAGGTTCGTAGGCGGCGCCGCAACGACGATGTCGTCGTCGATGACGACGTCGTGGCCGATGACGACGTCGCGGTCGAGCGCGGCGGCGGTGGCGGCGGAGGCGGCCGGCGGCGGAGGCGGCCCGGCGGCGGTGGTCGTGGCGGCGGTGGCGGCGGCGCCGCCGCCGTGCTCCAGCAGCCCGCCGCGAGGCTCGCGCTGGCCGCAGCATTCGTGGGCGTGCTGGTGCTGGTGCTGGTGCTGGTGGTGCGCGAGTGCCAGCGCAACCAGCTGGTGGACTCCTACAAGACCTATATGAACGAGGTCTCCACCCTGGTCGCCGAGTCGGCGGAGCAGGGCAAGCAGCTGAGGGTCACGCTCACCAACGCAAGCGGCGACAACCCCCCGAAGCTGCGCACCAACGTCACGCAGATCCGCGATCAGGCCCAGACGCTCGTCACGCGGGCCGAGCAGCTCGATCCCCCCGGAAAGCTCGGCGGCGCCCAGCAGAGCCTGGTCACCAGCCTGGAGTACCGCGTCGCGGGACTCTCTCAGCTCGCCGAGGCCCTCCCTGCGCTCATCGCGTCGAGGGACAACGCCTTCGCCGCCTCGGCCCTGGCCGGGCCGATGCAGCGCTTCCTGGCCAGCGACGTGATCTACACCGACTCGTTCGCCGGGCCGGCGCGCAAGGCGCTGGAGGACGACAACATCGACGGGGTGGAGGTGCCCGCCGATCAGGCATTCCTCCCCAACCCGGGATTCGCGGCGCCGGGCGGCGCCGCGGCCCTGTTACCCGGCCTCCGCCGCACCAGACCCACCCAACAAGGCGGTGGCGATTCCGGCAGCGGCAACCTGCGCGGAACCTCCCTGGTGAAGACCGAGGCGCTGCCGTCGGGCACCCGGCTGACGCCCGACAGCGTCACCACCGTGCAGGCCTCCGAGGAGCTCAAGTGGCGCGTCACGGTCGAGAACGGAGGTGACTTCGTCGAGAACGGCGTGGTCGTGCGGGCCGAGTTCTCGTACCCCGAGATGCCCGGCGAGGCGCAGAGCCAGGAGACCGAGATCGACACCATCGCCCCTGGCGACCAGGTGGCCGTGGAGATCTCCGGACCAACGCAGCCCAACTTCGGCGAGCAGGGCGCGCTGGAGATCGAGATCGTGCCCGTGCCCAACGAGACCCGCGTGGACAACAACCGGGCCACGTACCCGGTCACCATCACCATCTGATCCGGACCGGTACGGTCCGCCCGTGGACGAGGTGCCGCTGTGGGCGCTGATCGTGGCGGCCGCGCCGGGCATCGCCGCCCTGGGCGCGTGCGGGTGGCTGTGGTCGGCCCTGCGGCGCGTGCGGGCCACGCAGCGCGTGCTGCTTCCGGACGGCTCCAAGACCAGCCTGGTCGACCGCCAGGCCAGGCTATCGCTGGACCTCGAGCACCTCGAGCGGAGCCTCGGTGAGCTCGACGATCTGGTCCGCGCCCAGGGCCAGCACGTCGAGGCCGAGCTGCGCACCGCGCTCCGTTTCCAGGGCCTGGTGCGCTATAACGCCTACCGCGACATGGGGGGCGAGCAGTCCTGGTCGCTGGCGCTGCTGGACGCCAACCAGACCGGCACGGTGGTCACCTCGCTGCACGCCCGCGACCACGCCCGCGTCTACATGAAGCACCTCATCGGGGGCCGCGCCGAGCAGCGGCTGTCGCCCGAGGAGCAGGAGGCTGTGGAGTTGGCCATCGGCCGCCCGCCGGCGACGCCCGGGCCTCCGGGGGAGGGGGCGTGAGCATCGGCTTCCTCGGCCCCGCCGGGACCTTCGCGGAGGAGGCGCTCATCGAGCTCGTCGGTCCGGC
>JAUVPZ010000179.1 GCA_030598395.1 Miltoncostaeaceae bacterium
CGGGCAGGTGGTCGACGCCAACGGGCCCGGCGTGGCGGCCCAGGTGGTGGCTGCAGGCGCGGAGCTGGCGGCAGTGGCGCGCGCGCCGGACGACCTCACCGCCACCGTCGAGGCGGTGGGAGGCCTGCTCGACGGTGCCGGCGGGGCACCGCCCGTCGTCCTCATCACCATCGGCGGCGTGTCGGTGGGCCGCCACGACCACGTGCGCCCGGCCATGCGGGCAGCCGGCGTCGCCGAGCTGCTCTTCGGGGTGGAGGTGCGCCCGGGCCATCCGCTCTGGCTGGGCGCCCGGGGCGCCCAGCGGGCGCTCGGCCTCCCCGGCAATCCGGTCAGCGCGGCCGTGTGCTTTCACGTATTCGGGCGGGCCCTGCTGGGCCGGCCGGCCCGCTTCGCCCGCCTGGCGCCACTGGCCGCCCCCTACCGCCCGGTGACCCCGCGCGCCGAGTTGGTGCGCTGCGGCCTCGGTGAGGAGGGGGCGCTCGAGCCCATGGCACACCAAGCCTCGCATGCGGTCTCGGGCCTGCTGGGCGCGGAGGCCCTCGCGTGGGTGCCCGCGGGCTCGGGCGAGCTGCCCGCAGGCGCCCGGCTGCGGTACGAGCCGCTGACCTGACGCCTCGCCTGCGCATGTTGCGGGCCGGCAACCCAGAGGCGAGACTGTCGGGAGTGCGGCGTCGGGCGCTCATCGCTGGCCTGGGGGCGGTGTTCGCCGGAGTGGCGCTTGCGGCCTGGTGGCAGCGGCCGCGGCTGTTCGCGGCAGGGTATGACCGGCTGTGCGCATCGGCCGAGCGCGGGTGGATGGGCGAGCGCCGCGCCGCCCTGCTCGATGCGGCGCGGGGCACGGTGCTCGAGATCGGCGCCGGAACCGGGAGCAACCTGGACCACTACCCGCCACTCGAGCGGTTGATTCTCAGCGAGCCCAGCCCGCACATGCGCCGGCGGCTGGCGAACCGCGCTGCGGCGGCGGGGCTTCGTGTGGAGGTCCTCGACGCCGCCGCCGAGGACCTGCCCCTGCCCGACGACAGCGTGGACACGGTGGTCGTCACGCTGGTGCTCTGCAGCGTGCCGGACGTCGGCGCGGCGATTGCCGAGATCCGGAGGGTGCTGCGCCCGGACGGCCGGCTGCTGATGATCGAGCACGTCCGCGGCGAGGGCCGGGTGGCGCGCGCCCAGGATCTGGCCGACCGGGTCTGGCCGCACCTGGCCCAGGGCTGCCACCCCAATCGCGACACGGCCGCCGCCGTTGCGGCGGCTGGCTTCAGTCGGATCGAGGCCGAGCGGTTCGTGCCGCCGGAGCGCGTCGGGCCGCTGATCCCGCACGTCGCGGGCACCTACCGGCCCGCTTGACAGCGGCGGCGAGATCGGAGCCAAGGGGCCCGTGGCGAGGACTGGCGCAGCCCGCCCGACCTGTCAGCCTTGGGGCAGGCCGGAGTAGCTCAGCTGGCAGAGCAGTCGCCTTGTAAGCGACAGGTCAGGGGTTCGAGTCCCCTCTCCGGCTCCTGGGAAAAGCCCTGCTAAAGCGGGGCTTTTTTCGTGGCTGACGCCGGGGAGAATGGGCGCCCGAAACGCAACTCAATGCATCTGGGCGCAGTGCGGGACAGCCGGGACAGTGGGGGAGACAGTGCGGGGATTCGGTCTCCGGCGTCTGCCGCAGCGAGGTTCTGCGTCCCCTCGCGTGTGCGTCGGGGAGGGCACCCCTCCTTCGCGTCCCCGCCCCTCGCGAGGCACCGGTACCCCCCTACCCC
>JAUVPZ010000126.1 GCA_030598395.1 Miltoncostaeaceae bacterium
GACGGCGCCCCAGACGGTGCCCGCCAGCGCGGCGGCGAGCAGCGCGAGGCCCACGATGCCAAGACCCGACAGCAGCCGTAGCTCGAGCTGGTGCGGCTCCCGCGGGGTGAAGGCATCCGGGGAGTCGGCGGGCCGCTCGGCGAGGTGCACGAGGGTGAAGCCGCCGGCGCCGTGGCCGAGCACCGGCGCGGCGGCGAACCCGCGGAGGGCCTGGCCCCACCACTCGGGCCGGTTGTTGGTCCCCAGGTCGGTGAGCCTGGAGCTCTCGTTGCCCACCGCGCTGTCTCCGCCGGCCAGGCGGTCGCGCAGATCCCCGCTCAGCACCGCCGCGGCGACCAGCACCACGGCTGCCACGGCCGCGCCCGCCGCCAGCCAGGCGCGTACCCGGCGGGGCTCGACGTGCATCTCGGGCAGGGGGAGGCGGGCCGCGAGCGCCGCGATGCCGCCGGCGATCGCCACGCCGAGCACGAGCCGCCAGCCGAGGCCCACGCCGGCGTCGGCGCGGGCCGCCGGCGTGAGGAAGTCGGTGGTCAGGGCGTCCGACGTGAGGCCGTATACGGCCGGCAGCACGGCCCCCACCGCGCCGGCGATCAGCGCGACGACCGCCGGGCGGCGGGGCCGCAGCGCGACCAGCGCCACGATGATCGCCACGGCCAGGGCCAGCAGGCCGCCGCGCGAGTAGGTGAGCACCACGACGGTCCCGAGCACCGCCATCCAGGCCGAGGCCAGCGGCGCGCCCAGGCGCCCGAGGCGTCCCGGGCGGGAGGCGACGGCGAGCGCGCCCGGCACGGCCAGGGCACACACCAGGGCGAGCGCATTCCAGTAGCCGAGGGGCTCCGAGAGCCGGGCCAGGCCATCGGACCCCGCCGCCTCGGGGAACACCACGACGAACAGCGCCCACCCCACCGGGGCGGCCGCGGCCGCGCTGAGGCCTACGGCGAACCGGCGACCGGGGCGGGCGACGAGCGTGCCGAGGCCGAGGCCCAGCGCCAGCGCGGCCAGCGCGATGGCCGTGCGGTTGGCCTGCAGCCAGGCCAGATCGGGCGCGGCGGCCCACGTCACCGACAGCGCGGTCCAGGCCCACAGGCCGGCGGCGCCGGCCAGCGTCAGCCGGGCCGGGCCGGAGCGCAGCGCGGGGCAGCCTCGAGCCATCCAGAGCGCTGCGGCCCCCGCCGGTGCCGCCAGCGCGAGGCCCAGGGCGAGGCCCATGGTGCCGCGGCCGCCGAGGCCGTCGCCGGGATCGTAGCCGCCGGCCGCGACCGCCAGGGCGGCCCATCCGGCCAGCGACAGTACCCCCAGAACCACCGGCGCCCACCGCGCTTGTCGGCGTGTTTGGGCATCGGTAGCATGCGCGGCGCTCCGGGGCCGAACGCGCCCCGTCAGCCCCACGTCATGCCCCGACTTCGTCGCCCCCTCCTCGTCCTGGTCATCGTTCTCGCGGCGCTGGCCTTGCCGGCCACCGCCCTGGGCGACGGACGCGACATCCTGATCGACTTCCAGGATAACGGCCAGATCGACGAGTGCTACACGCCGGAGGAGTTTCGCGAAGCGCTGACGCTGGTGCGCAACGACCAGCGGCAGTACGGCGGAGCCGCGGAGGTGCTGCAGCAGGCGCGCATCACCAACGTCGACGTCCCGGGCGAGCCCTGCGGCGACGCCCAGATCACCGGGGAGGAGATCGCCGACGACGATGGCGGCGGGTCCAGCATCGTCCTCTGGATCGTCCTGGCGGCCGCCGTGGTCCTGGTGGGCGGCGGCGCGGCCTACTGGGCGCGCCGGGGCGGCGGCACAGACCAGGGCTAGGGCGGCCAACCAATCGAGGGCCTCCGCAAGCTCCTGCTGGAGCTGGTGCTGCCTGTGATGCTCGCGATCGGCCTGGCCTTCGCGATCCAGGCCACCATCGCCAAGCCGTACCAGATCCCCACCGACTCGATGGAGCCCACCATCCAGGGCGGGCAGCCCGTCCCCGGCACCAACCAGACCAGCGGCGGGGACCGCATCATCGCCAACCGGCTGATCTACAAGCTCCGGGACATCGAGCGCGGCGACATCGTGGTGTTCGACCAGACGCCGGCGGCGCAGGCCACGTGCCGGCTGGGCGATCCCGACGTCCCGTTCGTGAAGCGGGTGATCGGGCTCCCCGGCGACACCGTCGAGGTCGTCGGCGGGGAGACGCTCGTCAACGGCCAAGCCTCGACCGTCGAGCGAGCGCGGATGCCCAACTACACCTTCGGGCCCGTCACGGTGCCGGCCGACAACGTGTTGGTGCTGGGCGACAACCGCAACGAGTCGTGCGACTCACACCTCTGGGAAATCGACGGCGAGCCGGCGCCCTTCCTCCCCGAGGACAACGTGATCGGCCAGGCCGAGGTCATCTACTGGCCGCTCAACCACCTCGACTTCCTGAACTGAGGCGCCCTCGAGGGCGAGCAGCCGTCGCTTGATGGCGACGCCGCCCGAGTAGCCGCCGAGCTCCCTGCCGGCGAGCACCACACGATGGCAGGGGAGCACGATGGGCACCGGGTTGGCGCCCAGCGCGTTGCCGGCCGCGCGCGCGGCGCTGGGGCGGCCGGCGGCGGCGGCCACCTCGCCGTAGCTGCGGGTCTCGCCGTAGGGGATCTGGGAGGCCGCGCCGAGGACGGCCCGCGTAAACGGCGGCTGGCCGGCGAGGTCGAGCGGGAGGGCGAAGCTACAGCGCGTGCCCGCCAGGTACTCGGCGATCTGCGACCGCACCTCCTCGAGCGCCCCCGGCTGCTCCACGAGGCGCGCACCGTGCTCGAGCGCCAGCCTGCCGAGCTCCTCGTGGACCTGCTCCTGGTTCGGCACGAACGCCAGCCGCACGACGCCGCCCTCGGAGCTGGCCGCCAGCAGCGGGCCGAGCGGGGACGGGGCGACGTCGTAGACGAGGAACGGGCCGGAGCCCGGCATGTGCGCAGCCAAGCAGACGGGCTCGGACGGCGCGATGGTGGGGCTTACCCACTTTCCCGCAAGCAGCGGGGAGAGCGTTGGGCCGCCGGCTGCGCGCCGCGTGGCCCGCGGGAGTGGATTCCGGCCGCGACGCTGAATATGGTGTCTGCCACTCTGGTAACACACTACATCTAGCGTGTCGGGTGAGATGACGTGATCTGTCCGTTCTGCGAGAACCCCGAGCACCGCGTGGTCGAGTCGCGCGTCCCAGACAGCAAGGACGCCATCCGCCGACGTCGCGAGTGCCAGGGCTGCGGCCGCCGCTTCACCACCTACGAGCGCTTCGAGGAAGCGCCGCTGCTGGTGATCAAGAGCTCGGGGGAGCGGCAGCCGTTCGACCGCCAGAAGCTGCTGTACGGTCTGCAGCGGGCCTGCCACAAGCGCGCGGTGTCGACGGGCCTGCTGGAGGTGGCGGTGCGCGACATCGAGGCCGAGCTGCGCAACCGCCTGCGGCAGGAGGTGCGAAGCTCGCTGGTCGGCGATCTGGCGCTGCGCCGGCTGAAGGAGATCGACCAGGTCGCCTACGTGCGGTTCGCCTCGGTCTACCGCGCGTTCGGCGACGTGGAGGAGTTCGAGGAGGAGCTCGCGCGCCTCGAGCAGGAGCCGCCGCTGCCGCGCGGCCAGGCTCCCCTCGACGAAAAGATGTTCGACGACCTGATCGGAGCCGGCGCGGGGGTAGTGTCCGGACGCGGCCGCCTTCGGGCGCTGCGCGGCGGCAGGGACATCTCGCCCCACACGACGACCCAGGAGACACCGGATGGCGACTGAAGCCGCACCCCCCACCGAGACTGCAGCCGGCCTCGGCATCGGCCGGCACCTCACCGCGGCGGACGTCCACCCGTTCGACGAGATCGAGTGGGGAACTCGCCAGGCGCGCATCGCGGAGCCCGACGGCGACGACGGCCAGCGCGTCGTCTTCCAGCAGGACGACTGCGAGTTCCCGGTCGCCTGGTCCGACACCGCCGTCAACATCGTCGCCAGCAAGTACTTTCGCTACGGCCACGACGACCCACGGCGCGAGCGCAGTCTGCGCCAGGTCGTCGACCGGGTCGTCGAGACGCTGCGCCATCACGGCGTCAAGGGCGGCTACTTCACAGGCGACGACGAGGCCGAGACCTTCGCCCAGGAGCTTCGGCACCTGCTGGTGACCCAGCGAGCCGCCTTCAACTCGCCCGTGTGGTTCAACTGCGGCATCGAGGTGGC
>JAUVPZ010000163.1 GCA_030598395.1 Miltoncostaeaceae bacterium
CCATCACCGACAATCCGGGCGGCGGCGGGCCGTCGCGTCCCGGGTCGTCCAGTGCCACGTCGCCCGCTGCGAAGGCCAGCACGCGACGCCCGGAGGCCGTCTCCGTCTGCACCGTCTCGGCCAGGCCGTCCAGCGCGAAGTGCTCCGGCGCGCCCATCACCAGCGTCTCGGCACCGAGCCGCACCCCGCTCCAGCGTCGGCGGGAACTGAACGCGACGGATGCCTCGGCCTCCTCCTGCGGGGCGCTGGGCACCGCGTCGGCGATCGCCTGCAGTGTGGTGTTGCGGCTGGACGACGCGGCCGCGAAGCGGGCGAGGGCGTTCTCAAATCGTGGCAGTCCGACGCCGGCAGCCGGGCGGGCGGCCACCACCCGCAGCGCGTCCTCCGTGAGGGTGCCGGTCTTGTCGAGGCACACGACGTCGGCAGAGGCCAGGGACTCGATGGCGTTCAGTTGCTGGGTCAGCGCGCCCCGCCGGGCGATGCGCAGCGACGCCGCCGCGTAGGTGATGCCGATCAAGAGCACCAGGCCCTCGGGCACGATGGTCACCACTCCGGCGACGGAGGTCGATACCGCCTCGCTGGTGCCCACCATCTGCTCGATCAGCGACCAGGCCAGCAGAGCCCCCAGCGGCACCATCGCGAGGCTCAGCACCACGATCAGGCGGTCCAGGGCGCGCTCCAGCGGCGAGCGGGGGTGGCGGAACTCGCGCGCCTCGCCGACCAGGCGACCCGCGTACGTGTCGGTGCCCACCGACTCGGCCACAAAGGCCCCCGAGCCCTCGACGCAGAAGGAGCCGGCGCGCACCTCCTCTCCGCCACCGCGGCTCACGGGATCGCTCTCGCCGCTGAGGATCGACTCGTCCAGGCTGAGCCCGTCGCCGCGCACCAGCGTGCCGTCGGCCACCACCTGATCGCCCGCCGACAGCAGCACCAGATCGCCCTCGACCACCGCGTCGACCGGAAGCTCCCGAGCATCGCCGTCGCGTACCGCCCTGGCGGTGGGCGCCGCCAGCGCGGCCAGCCGCTCGAGGCTGCGCTTGGCCCGTGCCTCCTGGGCGATCCCGATGCCCGCGTTGGCGATCAGGATGGCCAGGAAGATGGCGTCCCGGGGATCGCCGAGGGCGAGGGTGAGCAGGCCCGCCACCACCAGCACGGCGTTGAGCGGCGTGAAGATGTTGGCCCGCAGGATGCTGGCCCACGAGCGGCTGGTCGCCGGCTCGGTGTCGCCGCGTTCGGCCAGCCGGCGCTCCGCCTCGGCCTGTGAGAGGCCTGCGACCGCCTCGGCTGTGAGCGATGGCTGGGGGCTCATGCCCCCATTGTTGCTAGTCGGCGCCGCGCACGGCGTTACGGCCGGCCGCCTTGGCCGCGTAGAGCGCCCGGTCGGCACGGCCGTACAGGTCCTGCGCGTCGCCGTAGCCCAGTCCCGCGACGCCCGCCGACAGGGTCACCTCTCCGGCCCCCGCGAACGGGGTCGACGCGATGAGGGCCCGGGCCCGCTCCGCCGCCGCCGCCGCGTCGGCCTGTCGTGTCTCCGGCAGCAGCCAGGCGAACTCCTCGCCGCCGAGCCGCGCCAGCGTGTCGCCCGCGCGGGCCAGCGAGCGCAGTCGCCCCGCCGTCTCGGCCAGGACGCGGTCGCCCACCGCATGGCCGCGCGTGTCGTTGACGGCCTTGAAGTGGTCCAGGTCGAGCATGACCAGGCTCAGCGGGTGGCCGTGGCGCGTGGCGCGCTGCACCTCCTGCCACAGGCGTTCGTGGAAGGAGCGGTGGTTGGCCAGGCCGGTGAGCGGGTCGGTGGCGGCCAGCGCCGTCAGCTGCCGCCGCGCCTCGGCGCCGGCGACGGAGACCCCGAGCAGGTCGGCGAAGCCGGCCAGGCGGCTCTCCGACTGGTCGTCGAACGTGGGCCGCCCGGCCGCGCGCACCACCAGCACCGCGCCCCAGATGCGATCCGCGGCGCGGATCGGGGCAGCCACGCCGCCGCCGAAGCCGTGGGGCACCGCGTCCGCGATGGCCGGGTCGCTGGCGCGCGCCGTCTCGTAGGAGTCGACCCGGGCGGTCCTGCCCGTCAGGCGCACGCGCGCGACCGCTGGATCGCCAGGGTGCGGGAACCGGCCCCCGACCTCGGGGCCGGGCCCGTGGGCCCCGGTCACGACCTCCTCATCGCCGTCGAACCGCAACACGAAGGCCGCGTCGCCGTCCAGCAGCCGTCGCGCCTCCTGGGTGACCACCTGGAACACGCCGGTCTCGGGCGTGGCATCCGCGAGGGCGGTGGCGACCGCCGTGGCCACCCGGCGAAGGGCCGCCTGCTCGGTGGCCGCCGCGTGCCCTGCCTCGACCCGCTCCGTGGACGGCGCGGACGCCGGCGTCATGGCCACCGAGTGGCCCAGGAACTCGCCGTCAGGTCCTGTCCGGAGCGCGCCGTCCAGCCGCGTGGGCAGCTTGCGGCCCGACGGGGTGACGACCCTGCAGTGGACCTCGAAGGGCTGCCGCGTCCTGTCCGCCAGCGCCAGCGCGACGCGGGAGCGATCCTCCGGATGCAGGCACTCGAGCCAGCCCACCTCGCGCGGGTGTGCGATGCGCTCGCAGTAGTCGTTCCACGCCTGGTTCGCGAACACCAGCGCACCCGATGCGTCCAGGGCTGCGAGCGCCACGGGCGACAGCCTGGCGGCATCGCGCGCGATGTCGTTGTGGCCGGGTTCGGGC
>JAUVPZ010000042.1 GCA_030598395.1 Miltoncostaeaceae bacterium
AGGGCGAGCTGCGCGGCCGGCTGCGCTTCCAGGGGGTCACGATCACCGACGCCATCGAGGCGGGCGCCCTCGCGCCCTTCGGCCGGACGAGCAACCGGGCGGTGCTCGCCGCCGACGCCGGACAGGACCTGCTGCTCTTCTCATCGCGGTCGCTGGCCCAGGGCATCGAGGGTCGCCAGGGCCTGGCCCGCGCGCTCGGGCGCGGGCGCCTCGATCGGAGGGCCTTCCTCCAGAGCGTCCGGCGCGTGATGGACCTCCGCGCCGATCTTGCCGCGCGCCCCCGAGGTCCGCTCCCCGCGCCACGCTGAGGCGGGATGAGCCCGGCGGGGGACTGCCGCGGGGGTCAAGTCGGTTAGGGTCCAGATCGCCCGAGTCGTAGCTGCTCTCTCGGACAGGCGGAGCGCATGGGCGCGACATCACAGGGCAAGGCCGATCCGTCGCTTTCCGCGGAGGCCGGACGACTGGTGGCCGACGCGATCATGGACAGGATCGCCGACGCCGTGCTGGCCCTCCCGCGTGGCGACGACGGCACGTCCGATTCGGCTCCGGCGCGGCCGGCGCCGAGCCTCGACCGGCAGGGTCGGGCGGGCGCCTCGGCCGCAACTCCCGCAGCCGACAGCGCGCTGGCGCGCCTCGAGGCCGCCTCGGCAGCGGTGGTGTCGGCGGTGCTCAGCCGCATCGACGTCAACGCGATCCTCGATCGGGTCGACGTGCAGCGGGTCCTGGACCGGGTGGACGTCCACGGCGTGGTGCAGCGGGTGGATCTGAACGAGGCGCTGGCCGAGATCGACGTGGACGCCCTCATCGAGCGCGTGGACGTCGATGCGATCGTCGATCGCGTGGATGTTGGCGCGGTGGCCAGCGAGGCGCTCGAGGCCGTCGACATCGGCGACGTGATCCGCGAGTCGACGGCCAGCCTGGGGTCCGACACGACCGAGGGGTTCCGGCAGCAGGCGATGATCGCCGACGGCATGATCATCGGGGCCGTGGACCGCCTGCTGCGCAGGTCGGGGCCTCGCGACACGGCGCTCGAGCCGCCGGGCGACGGGTCATGACGCGTCCCGCGAACGACCCTCAGGTCCGTGCGCTCCAGGGGCGGCGCGCCGGTGTCGTCTCGCGGGCCTTCGCCGACCTGGTGGACCTGTTCGTGGTGGTCATCCTCGCGCTGCTCCTGCTGGTGATGATCGCCTCGGTCCGCGCGCTGTTCGTTGGCGAGCTCAGCTTCGAGTTGCCGACCCTCGCGGCGCGCGCGCCGCTCTTTCTCGTGCTGCTGGTCGCCTACCTGACCTACGGGTGGGGCCTGAACGGCCGCACCCTCGGCAAGCTCGTGCTCGGCCTCCGGGTCGTCGGCGCCGCCGGCGAGGACATCTCGTTCGCGCGCGGCCTCGGACGCGCCGTGTTCTCCGTCGTGGTTCCGATCGGGTTCCTCTGGGCCATCCTCAGCCGCAAGAACGCGTCGCTCCAGGATCTCGCGCTGCGCACGGCGGTGATCTACGACTGGGGCTTCGAGCCCCAGCCCGTGCACGTGGTGCCTCGGCAGCCGGCGGGGCCGGCCTGATCGGGGCGCCGGCGGGGAGGTTGTTCTCCCCGCCGGCTGCCGCGTCAGCCCTCCTGATTCAGGGCGTGGGGAGTGGGCCCAGCCAGGCCACCTGGAACCAGGTTCCGGTCGTGAAGCGAATCGCCTGGCTGCTTCCGGTGTTCTGTTCGACGGTGATGCGAATCCCCTGACCCGCTCGGAGATTCGCCATGGTGTTGATCGGGTGGTAGGTGGCGCCGGTCTCGCTGGCGTCCATCTCGTTCCGGGCGAGGATCGCCCCCGAGTTGGCCCTTCGCACGTTGATGGCCCGCCGCCCGCCGTCGCCGCTGTCCTGCCAGTGGACCTGGGCCGCGATGAGGTAGACGCCGTCGACCGGCACGGTGAAGAAGCCCGTCGAGGTGTCGTAGGCGTTGCTGGTGTCCACACTCGCCTTGTTGAACTTGACCGTCCTGGCCGCGGCGCCCGTGCTGATGGTCGATGAGGGAATGGCCTGTGTTGAGCCGACGCGAAGCGCGAGCGCGATCGGGCGCGCCCCGGTCTCGGCGACGCCAACGGCGCCCGGGGCGATGCTCGGATTGGGGTAGACGCCGCCCAGCGAGCCGCCGGCGGCGATGCCGGCGATCGAGAAGCCCGGGCCGGCCGGGCCTGTCGCCCCCGGGCCTGCCGGACCTGTCGGCCCGGCTGGGCCGACAGGGCCCGCGGGCCCTGTCGGCCCGCTCGGGACGCCGGCGATCGTCCGCCGGTTCCTCCTGATGCCCCTGTTCGCGGCGGTCAAGCGACGGTTGAGCTGGCGCTTGAACGCCCTTTGCTGCCTGGCAAGCGACCTCAGTGTCAGTCGTGCGTTCTCGGCCTTCGGCGCGCCGTCGGCCGCGGCCACGCCGCGGTTGCCGACGACGAGCACCACCAGCAGGCTGGCCGCCACTGCGCCGAGCACCGCAGCCACCATCGCCGTCCAGGTGCGGGTCATGGTGCCCCCAATTCCATGCGTTGACCGGCACAGCCTATGGCCCCGGCCCGGCCGGTGTCACCCCGGCTGGGTCCGACCCGCGTGCGGACCTCGGCCGTCCCGCGCGTAAGACCTCGTCCGCCCGCTCGCGACTCTCTCACACACGAAGGGAGTCACAGATGATTCACGACCTCATCCAGGCCGGCGAGCTGACGGAACACCGTGGCATCGTCGTGATGCCGCTCTTCCCGCGCCACGACCCCGCGGCGGGCTACCTCACGCTGGACGAGGGGCTGGCCCGAGGGCTGCGCGCGCGCGAGACGAGTGAGGCTGGCAGCGTGCCCGAGCTAGTGGTCGAGAACCCGCTCGACGAGCGTGTCCTACTCTACGACGGCGAGGAGCTCGTTGGCGCCAAGCAGAACCGCATCCTCAACATCAGCGTGCTCGTCGAGGCCGAGACGACCCTGACGATTCCCGTTTCGTGCGTCGAGGAGGGGCGCTGGCGGCACGTCTCGCCCAGCTTCGCTGAGAGCCCGCACATCTCGCACGCCGAGCTGCGGCGGCGAAAGGCGCAAACCCAGGCGACACAGCCGCTGGCGCGCGGCATCGCCCAGAGCGAGGTCTGGGACGCGGTCCGGGAGAAGTCCACTCGCATGGCTGTGCACTCCCCGACCGGTGCGAGTGCGGACCTCTACCGCTCGTACGAGCGCGATCTCCGCTCGCTCGAGACCGCGTTTCCCGCCAAGCCGGGGCAGTGCGGCGCCGTGCTCGGGATCGGGAGTGACATGTGCCTCGACCTCGTCTCCCGGCCGGACGCCTTCGCACGTCTCTGGACCAAGCTCCGCACCGGCTACCTGCTCGACGCACTGGAGCGGCTCGACGGCCAGCCCACGCCGCACGACGAGATCGAGGCCCTGTTTGACGCGATCGGACGGTCCGAGCAGAGCCGGCAGCGGTCGACCGGGCTTGGCGAGGACGTGCGCCTGCGAGGTGAGAACGTGGTCGGCTCGGGCCTCGAGCTCGAGGGCGAGCTGATCCAGCTCTCGGCATTTCGGAGCGAGGATGGCGGCCGCCGCGCGTCCGGCCGGATCGCGCGTCCGAGCCGAAGGCGATGAGGCTCGTCTACCGCCTCGTCGTCGGCATGCCCGGCCGCTGACCGCGGCGCGGCCCGTCACCCCGGGTGGCGGCGAAAGCGCTCGGAGGTGCCCAGGTCCTCGGCGAGCTGGGCGGCGTCGATCCCCCGCGTGGGGGCGCCGACCACGTGCAGGCGGCCTTCGGTCTGGATGCGCGCGGTGAGGCCGGTGCCGGCCGCCTCGGCGACGTGGCCGCCCACGGTGTGGTCGTTCGAGAGCACGTGCAGGTGATAGCCCACCACGTCGACGCCCAACAGGTCCTGGGGTGTCCAGAAGCCGACCATGGTGGCGTCGACGCCGGTGTGGTGAGCCTCGAACTGATGCCCTGCGGCGTGGGCCAGCGTCTCGCCCTCGCGCGCGCCGCAGGCAACCCGCAGGCCCAGGCGCGCGAATCGTCCGTCGACGTGGACGGCGGCGATGCGATGCTCTTCGCTTCGGAGGCGGTCGAGCGCTGCCAGCAACTCGGCGATGTCGGCGCACGCCGGCAGCGGCAGGCGCTCCTCGGAGCGGAACGCGGTGACCGCCGCGTAGGGGGTGAGGTCGCGGTCGTCCGCGCGGGTGACGCGCTCGTGGCCGGCGATGCGGAAGGCGCGGCCCTCGAGCACCACCAGCTCTCCGTCGAGCCCGTCGAAGGTGCCGATGCCGAAGTCGCCGTGGGCCAGCAGCTCCGCGATGGTGATCCCGCCGCGGTTGGCGCCGTGCGCCAGCGCGGCGAGCGTCGACACCTGAAAGAGCTCCGGCCCGCCCGCATTCACGCCCCGATGCTAGAGGTGCGGGCCGCCAGCGACGCCGGGCGCCTCGCACCGCCAGTTCCACGCGATTGTGACCACCGGTCCCGGCCCTCGTCCAGCCCGGCGACGTGCGTCATTCCACCTGCGACACGCTCAGCGCGAGCGTCTCGCCGTCGGCCGGCACGTGCACGCGCTCGCCCACGCCGGCGTCGTCGGCCGCGGCCCGCACGGCGGCTCGGTCCTCGACGCAGTGGTTGAATGCCTCCAGGTGCACCGGGATGACGACCGCCTCCTGGGCCGCCCGCGCCACCGCCACCACGTCGGCGGCGTTCATGGTGATGGGCTTTGTGCCCACGAACGACGGCGCGCCCGCGTTTACCACCACCACGTCAGGGCCGTGCTCGGACAGCGCTTGGTCGACCTCCTCGCACCACACGGTGTCGCCGGCTACGTAGAGCACCGGGTGGTCCGGGGCCCGGATGACCAGGCCCATCACCGGCCCCATCTCGGCGCCCACGGCCCCGTGCCCGTGCCGGCCGCCGGTGGGCGTGATGGTGACCTCGCCGAACGCGCGCGGCGCGTCCAGCGGCTCGGCCGCCAGCCCCAGGCGCTCCAGCGCAGGCGCCTCGCGGCCCTGGCAGAGCACCGGCGGGCCGCCCACCAGCGCCTGCGCGCCCTCCCGGTCGAGGTGGTCGGGGTGGAGGTGGGTGACCACGGCCAGGTCGAGGCCGGCCGTCAGGCCCTGAGCGGGCATCGGCAGCTCGACCAGCGGGTTGGGCCGCGGGTTGGGCGTCTCGGGCATGGGCGGTTGCGCGCCCGCCGGCCCCAGCATGGGGTCGATGAGGATGCGCATTTCGGCCAGCGACACCAGCAGGGTGGCGTGGCGCGCCAGCGTGATCCGAAGCTCGCCCATGTCTCGCCTATCGTATGCGGGCTGCCGCTCCCGCGTCCGCGGTGGCCGGGCACGACGCCGCACGCGGGCGCGCCAGCCGGCCGCGCGATAGTCAACGCACGATCGGATCGTCGGCGTCGGGGGATCGAGGCTTTGGGGCAGAGGGTGACGGCCACGCACTTGCCGCACCTGCCCGACGGCCACGTGGCCCTGCTGGCCACCCTCGGCCCGGAGGGCCCCTGGGTGATCCCGCTCAGCGGGGTACGCCGCGTCGACGGTTGCCGCCTCTTGCTGGCGTTGAAGGTCGGGGGTGGCAGCGCCCGGCGGCTGCGGCGCGACGGCCGGGCGGCGCTGTCGCTCAACGGACCGGGCTTCTCGGCCTGCGTGCGCGGGCGGGCCCGCGCCGTGGCCGACCCGCTGCCGGGCGCCGAGCACATGGCCGCCTTCGAGCTCGAGGCACACCATGTGTGGGACGCCCGCGGCCCCGCCACCGAGGTGGAGGCCGGCGTCCGCGCCCGCTGGACCACCGCCGGCGACGAGGCCCGGCACAACGCGGTGCTGGCTGCGCTGGATCGGCTGGCCGACGGGCGCTGAGGTCGCGGTGACGTCCATCCACCCGGGCACCGCGATGGGCGCCGTGACGCTCAGCGTCGCCGCGCTGGACCGCTCGGTGGAGCACTACACCGAGGTCGTGGGGCTGGAGGCGCTCGAACGCGGGGAGGGCGCGGCCGCCCTGGGTACGGGCAGTCGGGTGCTGCTGCGGCTCGTCGAGCGGCCCGGCGCGGCGGCGGTGCCGGGCAGCCCCGGGCTGTACCACCTGGCGCTCCTGGTGCCCGCGCGCGCCGATCTGGCCGCGGCGCTGGCCCACTTCATGCGACACCGGCAGTGGCTGGCGGGAGCCGCCGACCACCTGGTGAGCGAGGCGCTGTACCTGGTGGACCCCGACGGCCACGGCATCGAGGTCTACTGGGACCGCCCACGCGCCGAATGGCCGCGCGACGGCGACGGCATTCGCATGGCCACGCTGCCGCTCGACGCGCGCGGGCTGCTGTCGACGGCCCACGGCGGGGCCGGCTGGCCGGGGCTGCCGGCCGAGACCCGCATGGGGCACGTGCACCTGCGCGTGTCCGACCTGGACGGCGCCGCGGCCTTCTACCACGACGCGCTGGGCTTCGCGCAGATGGCGGCGTTCCCGGGCGCGCTGTTCCTCGGCGCCGGCGGCTACCACCACCACGTGGGCCTCAACGTCTGGGAGAGCCGGGGCGCGCCGCCGCGGCCGGAGGGGTCGCTGGGGCTTGAGGATCTGCAGGTCGTGCTGCCCGACGCGGCGTCGCTGGCGGCCGTGCTGGGGCGGGCGTCGCCGGACGCCGCCCCGGACGGCCTGCGGCTCAGCCTGCTGGCGGCCGGCTCAGCCGGCGAGCCGCGCGGCCCGGGTGCGGAACCGCGCTGAGGCGCCGGGCGTGATGGGCCTCCCGCGTCCGAAGCAGGCGGTCTCGAAGCCCAGGCCCGCCAGGCGCTGGAACGAGCGGCGCGCCTCGTCGGCGTCCACGTTGGCCGGGCCCGGATCGGGCCCCGAGCGGCTCCATGCGGCGTCGCCGGTGAACAGCACGCGCTCGGGCCGCTCCCACACGATCGAGATGTGGCCGGGGGAGTGGCCGGGGGTCTCGACGACGCGAAGCGCCTCGCCCCCCGGTACCGCATCCCCGTCGAGCAGCGCGCCGTCGGCGGCGACCGGCGGGAAGTGATCGGGCGCCGACCACCGCACCACCGACCACAGCAGGCGGCCGCCCCGCCCCTCGGCCGTCGGGGTGGGCCCCGTCTCGCCGCGCGCCGCGAGCACCGCCTCCGCGGGATGCATGTACACGGCCGCGCCGGTGGCGTCGGCCAGGGCGGCCCCCGCACCGGCGTGATCGGAATGGGCGTGGGTGAGCACGATCTGGTGGATGTCCTCCGGCGCCCTGTCCATCCCGGCCACCCCGGCCAGCAGGCGCTCCTCGCCTCCCGGCGGCCCGGCGTCGATGGCGACCAGCCGTCCTTCGGCGTCCAGCAGGTAGACGTTGACGTTGACCTTGGGGAAGGTCACGCGCCACACGCCGGGCACCACGAACCGGGCGCTCACCCCGCCGCCAGGATCGGGCCGCTCCTCAGGGCCCGATCATGGCGATCGCGCCGCTGGCGATGGTGTCCAGGTTCGCGTCGGTGAGCGTCACACGCTCCAACGATGCCTTCGCAGTGCCGGCCCCCGCGGAGCCGACAACGATACGTGCCCGCGTGGTCGATTGCCCACACACCCCTCAGGCGCGGGGATCTCGGGGGTCTCGTGGTAGGGTCGCCCATCCTTCGCCCCGGTCACACGCGACCGCTGCGGCTCCTCCGGGCGGTGGCCGCGCTGGGCGTCGGCGCGGCCGTCGTGGCGGGCGCGGCCAGCGCCGCGGCCGGGCCTGAGCGGCCGGACCGCCCGGACCTTCGGCCGCCCACCACCCTGCCCGGTGGCCACGGGACGCACGGCACTGATGGCGCGGCCGAGTGGATCGTGGCGGTGCGCCCGGGTTCGGCGGCGCTGGGCGCGCTCCTCGCGCGCCGCCAGGGGGCCCGTAGCGTCGACCGCGTCATCGGTCTCTACGCCGCGCCCGAGCCGGCGGCCGGCCGTCTGGCCCGTGCGCTTCGGGCCCACGGCGCGCTGTGGTACGCCGAGCCCGACGTCACCGCCCGCCGGGCTGGCCTGCCGGCCGACCCGCTCTCGAGCCGCCAGTGGTGGATCCCGCACATCGTGCCGCCCCGGTTGGTGCCGCCGGCGCCGGGCGGGACTCCGGTGGGCATCGTGGACTCGGGCGTCGACGTCACCCACCCCGACCTGGCGCCGCACGTCACGCGGGGCGCCCCGCAGCGCGCCGACCACGACCCCGAGCACGGCACGTCGGTCGCCAGCGTGGTGGCGTCGGCCGCGAACGGCGTGGGCATCGTGGGGGTGCTTCCCGGTCAGCCCACGGCCGTGTTCCCGTCCGACGCCAGCTGCGCCGAGACGGTGCGGGCGCTGCGCCTGGCCTCGGCGGTCGCCAACGTGATCAACATGAGCTACGGGTTCGACGAGGGGGCGTGCTTCTCGCACTTCCTCGCCACCCAGCTGGCGGTGAGCCGCGGGGTGCTGCTGGTGGCCTCGGCCGGCAACGAGCTCCAGGAGGACAACGAGCCCTCGCGACCGGCCAACGACCCACACGTGCTCACGGTGGGCGCGCTGAACGAGAGCCTGGCCTCGGCGATCTTCTCCAACCAGAACATCGCCCTTGACCTCACTGCGCCGGGGGTCAACATCCCGGTGGCGGTGCCGGTGGGCAGCAACGCCAGCGGATACGCGCTGGCCGACGGCACCAGCTTCTCGGCGCCCATCGTGGCCGCCATCGCGCACTGGCTGCGCCGCGCGCGCCCGGGCCTCAGCGCCGACCAGGCGGGCAACGTGCTGCGCTCCAGCGCGCGCGATCTCGGCCCGCAGGGGCGTGACCGCAGCTTCGGCTTCGGCCTGGTGGACATCGCCGCAGCGCTCGTGGCGCCCAAGCCCAGGCGCGACCCGCGCGAGCCCAACGAGGACATCGAGTTCGTCAACGGCCGTGGGGGCATCCCGCGCCAGACTCCGCTGCTCGGCCGGCGCCGGGTCGAGCGGCTGAACGCGGCGCTGGACGCCACCGAGGATCCGGTGGACGTGGTGCCGGTGCGAGTGCGCGGCCGGCATGTGCTGCAGGTCACGGTCGTTCCGAAGGGGGCCGACGTGGACGTCGATGTGTTCGCGCCGACGGCCCGCACCGTGGCGTACTCGCGTCGACCGCCGCGCGCGCGCCTGGCCGCAGGCCGGCGCGCCGGGCTGCGCCGGGAGCGCGTGGAGATCGAGAACCCCACGCGCCGGACCGCCACGGTCTGGGTGGCGCTGTTCATCGGCGACCGCAGCCTCGACGCCGAGTACGACCTGCGGCTCCGTTCGCGCAGGGTCTGAGCGGGGGGCGACGCTCGGCCATGCCGCGAGCCTGGCCGGCGGCCCGCGCCGATATGCTCGCCCGGTGACCCCCCGGCTGCCGGGCGCCCTGCTCGCCCTCGCCTGCGCGCTGGCGGCCGCGCTCGGGCTGGCTCTCGCCGGCCCCGCCGGCGCCCAGGACGGCCAGGCCGCGGAGCGGCGCGCCGAACGCGAGCTGGCCCAGCGCTACGCGCCCATCATCGTGCTGCGCGAGCAGGAGGAGGCCTGCGACACCAAGGGCGAGCCCTGGAATCCCACGCCGGTCGACATCGTGCTGGACAACCCCGAGATCGAGCTGCGCGGGCCCGACGGGGCGGTGGTGAAACAGGGCCCCGGCGCCAGTGACCTGGCCGATCTGGAGGACGGCCACTACCTCAATTTCCCCGGGAACTCACTCAAGCCCGGGTGCACCTACGAGATGGACTTCCAGCGCTTCGCCGAGGGCGAGCCCGCGGTGGCCTACGCCCACGTGGTGAAGGAGCCCGGCGTCGACGACCGCCTCGCCCTCCAGTACTGGCTCTACTACTACTTCAACGACTTCAACAACACGCACGAGAGCGACTGGGAGATGATCCAGCTCGTCTTCCCGGCCGCCACCGCGGAGGAGGCGCTTTCCACCCAGCCGATCAGCGCCGCCTACGCGCAGCATGCCGGCGGCGAGGTCGCCGACTGGGACGACGACAAGCTGGAGCGCGAGGGCGACCACCCGGTTGTCTACTCGGCCGCCGGCTCCCACGCCAGCTTCTTCGGCTCGGCGCTGCACCTGGGCCGCTCGGCCAGCGAGGGGTTCGGCTGCGACGAGACGCGCGCGCCGTCGCGGCGGCAGCAGTTGGAGCCCATCCTGCTGCCCGACCCCCTCGGCGACGCCGACGTCGAGGAGTTCGGCTGGCTGGCCTTCACCGGCCGCTGGGGCCAGAAGGAGAAGGGCTCGTTCGACGGCCCCACCGGGCCGAACGACAAGGACCAGTGGACCCAGCCCATCACCTGGCAGGACGGCCTTCGCGACTCGAGCACGTCGATCCCGCTCACCGACACGTTCGGTCCCGACGTGGTCGAGGTCTTCTGCGTGGGGGTGGAGGCCGGCTCGAAGCTGCTGATCGACCTGACCAGCTCGCCGATCCTCTTCCTGCTGCTGCTGGGCGCCGTGGTCATCGTGGTGAGCGGCGTCGCACGGCGCACCCGGTGGTCGCCCGTGGTGGTCGACCCGCTGCGCACCGGGCGCAGCGCCGGCCAGATCCTGCGCACGGCGAGACGCATCTACAGGGGCCGGCGCGTGGCCTTCGTGGGCATCGGCGTGGCCTTCGTGCCCCTCAGCCTCCTGGCGTCGGGGCTCCAGAGCGTTGTCCTGGAGGTGCCGCCGCTGGAGGCGATCGTGGACCAGGCCGGCTCGGACGACGCGGTCAGCATCATCATCGCGCTGATGATCGGCAGCTTCGGCACCCTCATCGCCGCCGCGGTCGTGAACGCCGCGGTGGCGGCGGCCATCCGCGACGAGGACGAGGGGCGCCCGGCACGGGCCTGGCGCGCCTACCGCGACGTGCTCCGGCGCTTCTGGCCGCTGGCCTGGCCCATCGGCGGCACGGCGGCGATCATCATCGCCCTTCTGGCCGCGGTCGTCACGATCCCGGTGGCGATCTGGCTGATGGTGCGCTGGCTGTTCATCCCGCACGCCTGCATGCTCGACGACCACTGCGGCTGGGGGGCTGCACAGGCCAGCGTGCGCGCCGTGCGTGGCACATGGGTGCGCACGGCCATCTTCGCGGCCGTGCTGAACGCCATCGGCTACGCCACCGGGCCCATACTGGGCGTGGTCATCCTGTTGCTCACCGACCTGCCGCTGGGGCTCGTCAACTTCATCGGATCGCTGGTCTACGTGCTGGTCATCCCGTTCGTGGCCATCTGCATGACGCTGATGTACCTCGATCGCGCCAGCGCGAGGGGCACTTCGTGAGCACGCAGCACCGTGAGTGGGACGCCGGCTCCTACCACCGCGTGTCGGGGCCTCAGCTTCGGTGGGGGCGGGCGGTGCTCGACCGGCTGGCGCCGGAGGGGCACGAGACGGTGGTGGACGCCGGCTGCGGCACCGGGCGGGTCACCCGGCTGCTGGCCGAGCTGCTGCCGCGCGGGCAGGTGGTGGCGGTGGACGGCTCGGAGGCCATGGTGGAGCGCGCGGCGGCCGAGCTCGCCGACCTGGGCGACCGGGTGCACTTCGTCCACTCGGACCTGCTGGAGCTCGAGCTCGACCAGCCGGCCGACGCCGTGTTCTCCACGGCCACGTTCCACTGGATTGCCGGCCACGCCGCGTTGTTCCGGCGGTTGGCGGCGGCGCTGGCGCCGGGCGGGCGGCTGGTGGCGCAGTGCGGCGGCGCTGGCAACCTGGACGGCCTGCTCGTCTCGATCGACGCCGCCGGCGCCCGCCCCGACCGCGCGGAGCTGCTGGCCGGCGTGCACGAGAGCTGGAACTTCGCCGCGCCTGAGCACGCCGAGCAGCTGATGTTGGCCGCCGGCTTCGCGCAGGCGCGGGCCTGGCTGGAGGCAGCGCCCGTGGTGCTCCCCGCCGGGGGCGAGGCCGAGGAGTTCCTGGCCACCGTGGTGCTGCGCCCGCATCTCGGCCGCCTCCCCGAGGACCAGCGCCGAGAGTTCGTCGAGGACGTGACAGCGCGTGCCACCGACGACGGGCAGGTGCTGCTTGATTACGTGCGGCTCAACCTGGACGCCCGCGCGCCCGCGTAGCGGTTAGCTCCCCGGGGGCGGGCCGCCGTCGCGCGGGGCGTAACCCAGCACCGCGCGGGCCTCGGCGATGTCGTACGGGCAGCCGTCGATCCCGGAGACGCCGTAAGCGATCAGGAACGGCACGTCCGAGTCGAGCGCACGCCGCACCAGCTGGGCCAGGTCGCGGGCGGTGACGGCGCGCGGCCG
Organism: Miltoncostaeaceae bacterium; assembly: GCA_030598395.1. Classification (GTDB taxonomy): domain Bacteria; phylum Actinomycetota; class Thermoleophilia; order Miltoncostaeales; family Miltoncostaeaceae; genus JAUVPZ01. Next base: position 12,162 of record JAUVPZ010000042.1, read on the forward strand.
CGCCTCGCGTGCAAGCCCGGCGACACCCGCCACGTCGTCGCGGTACCAGCCGATGCGCAGGCACACTGCCCCGAAGTCGCCGCGCTCGGTGTGCATGCGCACCACGGCCTCGCCGAAGGCCTTGGTGGCGCCATAGAGGTTGCTTGGGCGCGGCGGGGTCTCCGGTCCGCCCGGTCGCCAGTCGCCGCTGGCGTGCACCGAGGAGGCGAACACCACCCGCTCCACCCCGACCTCGGCGGCGGCGGCGAGCACGTGCACCACCGCGTCCACGTTGGGCAGCCGCAGGTCGTCCCATCCCGAGAACTCGTCGGGGTTGGCGGCCAGGTGCACCAGCGAGCGGCAGCCGGCGACGGCCTCGCGTGCCGCGGCCGGGTCGGAGAGATCGATCCCGTCGGCCAGATCGACGCCCCGAGGCTCGAGGTCGGCCAGGTGCTCCATCAGCGCGCTGCCGATGCGCCCGGAGGACCCGGTGATGACCAGCGGCAGGGGGATCATGGGCTCAAAGGGGGGAGTGCGGATGAGAGGACTCGAACCTCCACGGGGTTACCCCCACACGGTCCTGAACCGTGCGCGTCTACCAAATTCCGCCACATCCGCGCGCGCTCTGCCGGATGCTAGCGCCCGCGGCCGGAGCCTCGGTTCCAGCACAGCCCCTGCAGCTAGGGTCCCCAGGCGTCGCGTTCGTAGGGCCCGGGCGGTCATGGCGCGATTTACTCACGCCAAGGGGGTGCGGCCTCAACCCCGCGCGGTCACGTCCAGGGCCAGCGCCGTGCGGCTGGTCGAGGCGCCGGGCACCGGCCCGCCCATCAGCTGGTACACGGTGTCGCCCAGGCCCGCCACGCCGACGCCGTGGCGCGGCTCCGGCGAGTCGGGCAGCGCCCGCCAGGCGCCGGAGGCCGGGTCGTAGGCCTCCACGTTCTCGAAGGTGACCCCGTCGGTGGCCTCGCCGCCGACGCTCACCGCCAGGCCGCCGGCCGCGCCGGCCGAGGTGCCGCCGCGCGCTGTGGGCATGGCCGGAAGCCGCCGCCAGGTCTGGGTGGCGGGGTCGAACGCCTCGGCGGCGTCCAGGTTGGTGTCGAGGCCGCCGGTGCGACCGCCCAGGGCGTAGATGACGCCGTCGAGCGCCGCCACCCCGAGGTGTTCGCGCGGGGTGGGCATCCCGGGCGCCAGCGCCCAGCGGCGCCGCCCCGGGTGGTAGACGAGGCCGGTCTCGCCAAGGCCCTCGGGCCCCACCCCTCCGAACACGTAGAGACGGCCGCCCACGAAGGCGGCGCCACCGGCCGAGCGGGCCTCGGGCATGGGGGGCAGCTCCTCCCACCGGCCGCCGCGCAGCGCGAACGCCCGGTCCGACGGCGCCGAGCCGTCGTTGCCGCCGGCCACGTACAGCACCTCGCCGTCGCCGGCGGCCATGGCATGGTTGAGCGCCTGCGGCAGGTCGGGTAGGCGCGTCCAGGCGCGGGCGGGCGGGTCGTAGGCCTCCACGCGAGCGCTGCTATCGCCCTCGTCGGTGAACCCGCCGGCCACGGCC
>JAUVPZ010000062.1 GCA_030598395.1 Miltoncostaeaceae bacterium
CCACCCGGGCGAGGCCGCTGAGGCGCTCGGCGGTGATCGGGTTGCGCTTGTGCGGCATGGCCGAGCTGCCCTTCTGCCCGGCCGTGAACTCCTCCTCGACCTCGCGCAGCTCGGTGCGCTGGAGGTGGCGCAGCTCGGTGGCCAGCCGATCGAGTGAGCTGGCGGCCACCGCCATGGCCGCCACGAGCGCCGCGTGCCGGTCGCGCGCCACGATCTGGGTGGAGGCGGGCTCCGGCACCAGGCCCAGCTCGCCCAGCACCTCCTCCTCCAGATCGGGGCCGGTGGTGGCGTACGTGCCCACCGCGCCCGACAGCTTGCCCGCCGCGGCGCCCCGCACGGCCTCGGCGAGGCGCTCCTCGTTGCGGCGGCTCTCGAAGGCGTGGCCCGCGAGCTTGAACCCGAACGTGGTGGGCTCGGCGTGGATGCCGTGCGTGCGGCCCACCGTGAGGACATCGGCGTGCTCGAGCGCCAGGTCGCGGAGCGTGGCGGTGAGGGCCGCCTGCTCGGCCAGCACCAACTCGCCGGCGCGTGCGATGGCCAGGCCCAGCCCGGTGTCGAGCACGTCGGAGCTGGTCATGCCGTGGTGGATCCAGCGCGCGGCCGGGCCCACCCGCTCGCCCACGTCGGTGAGGAAGGCCACCACGTCGTGGTTGGTGGTCTGCTCGATCTGCTGCGTGCGCTCCACCGAGAAGCCGGCGCCGGCCTCGATCTGCGCCAGGTCCTCCTTCGGGACCACCCCTCGCCGCGCCCAGGCCCGGCACACCGCCAGCTCGATGTCGAGCCACCGCGCGAGCTTGGCCTCCTCGGTCCAGAGCGCGGCCATGGCTGGCCGCGAGTAGCGCTCGATCACCCGTCCTCCATGCCGGCGCCGATGTCGCGCCGAAGCTGCATGCCCGGGAACGAGATGAGGTCCGCCGCCGCGTACGCCGTCTGGCGGGCGCCGCCGAGCGTGGGCGCCGATGCCGCCACGCCCAGCACGCGGCCGCCCGCGGTGACCACCTCGCCCGCCTCGCCCGCCGCGGTGCCGGCGTGGTACAGGTGCGCCCCGCTGGCGGCGGCGTCGTGGAGGCCGTCGATGCGGTCGCCGACGCGCGCCGCCGCCGGGTAGCCCTCCGAGGCCACCACCACGCAGACCGCCGCTCCCGCGTGCACCGACAGGGCGTCGTCGCCGGGCAGCGAGCCCGCCGCCGCCGCGTCGAGGACCTCCTCGAGATCGTCCGCCAGCCGCGGCAGCAGGGCCTGGGTCTCGGGGTCGCCGAACCGCACGTTGAACTCCAGCACCCGGGGCCCGTGGTGGGTCATCATCAACCCGGCGTACAGCACGCCCACGAACGGCGTGTCCCGCCGCGCCAGCTCGTCGACCACCGGGCGGTGCACCGCGTCGATCAGCTCGTCGGCCAGGGCGTCGGGCACGTCGGGCACCGGCGACGCCGAGCCCATCCCGCCGGTGTTGGGGCCGGTGTTGCCCTCGCCGATGGGCTTGTAGTCGCGCGCCGCCGGAAAGCGCACCACGCGGCGGCCGTCGCACACGCCAAGCAGCGACACCTCCGGGCCCACGAGGCCCTCTTCCACCAGCACGGTGTCGCCCGCGTCGCCGAAGACGCGTCGCTCGAGCGACGCCGAAAGCGCCGCGTGGGCCTCAGCTTCGTCCGTGGCCACCACCACGCCCTTGCCCCCGGCCAGGCCGTCGGCCTTGACGGCCACGGGCAGGCCCAGCTCTCTCACGGCGGCCATTCCGGCGTCCACGTCGGCGACCGTCACCGACCGCGCGGTGGGCACGCCGCACGCGGCCATGACCTCCTTGGCGAAGGTCTTGCTGCCCTCCAGGCGGGCGGCCGCGCCCGACGGACCCAGCACGCGCACGCCCTCGGCCCGCAGCGCGTCGGCGACCCCCCCTACCAGCGGTGCCTCGGGGCCGATCACGGCCAGGTCGACCGAGAACCCGCGCGCCAGCGCGGCGAGGCCGGCGGCGTCGTCGGCGGCGACGTCGCACACCTCGGCGTGGTCGCCGATGCCGACGTTGCCCGGTGCGCACAGCACCCGAGGCGAGCCCCCTGGGGCCGCCAGGGCACGCACCAGCGCATGCTCACGCCCTCCTCCGCCCACCACGAGAACGGTGCGGCTCACCGCCGTAATCTCGCACACCCACCGGCCGTCGATCGCAGGGGCGCTACCATCCCGGGCGGATGCCCGACCTGCGCTCACATGTCACCATCGAGGATCGCGAGGCCCGGCGGGCGCTGCTGCACGACGCGCTCGGGGATCTGGTCGGCTCGTCCGACCCGCAGGACGCCGCCAGCGACGTCATGCGCGCGCTCGACAGCTACATGGAGGGGCGACCGGAGGCGCAGCTTCCGGAGCCCCGCGAGCCCCCGGTCACCGACTTCGAGCACCGCGCCAGGGTCGAGGTGCGCTGGATCACCTGGGTCATCGTGGGCGGCGCCATCCTGGGCACCCTGGTCGCCGGCGTGCTCCTGGCCGGCTGGCCGGCCGCGCTGGCGATCGTGGGGATCTGGGCCGCTGCGCTGGCCATCCTGGCCAGCGGCGGCGTCTAGTGCCCTGAGTCAGAAGTTCGTCGCATGTTTCGCGCGCGAATCCCGAGCGAGGCGAGGACGCAGGGAGGCCCGATATCGCTGCATATCGGGGACCGAGGACACGGCATGGCGACGGGATGCAGCCGCGAAACTGCCCATTAATGTCTGACTCGGGGCACTAGGCCCGGCGAGCCGCTGAGAGCTCCACCTCGTCGATCACCTCGTGGCGGCCCTGGCCCGTGCCGATGAGCGTGATGGGCACGTCCACCGCGCCCGAGATGGTCTCCACGTACTCGCGCGCCGCCGCGGGCAGGTCGGCCAGGCGACGGCAGCCCGAGATGTCGTCGTCCCAGCCGCTGAGCGAGCGGTAGAGCGGCCGGCAGCCGTGGAACACGGTCTGGTGGTAGGGGAACTCCACCAGGCGCTCGCCCTCGCGGGTCTCGTAGGCCTCGCACACCTTGACCTGCTTGAAGCCCGACAGGACGTCAAGCTTGGTGAGCGCGATCTCGGTGACGCCCGACAGGCGCACCGCGTAGCGCAGGGCCACCAGATCCAGCCAACCGCAGCGGCGCTGCCGCCCCGTGGTCGTGCCGAACTCGTTGCCGCGCTCGAGCATCCGCCGGCCGTCCTCGTCGTCGAGCTCCGTGGGGAAGGGACCCTCGCCCACCCGGGTGACGTAGGCCTTGCTGACGCCCAGCACCCGGTCGATCAGGGTGGGGCCGACGCCCGAGCCGGTGCAGGCCGCGCCGGCGATGGGGTTGGATGAGGTGACGAACGGGTACGTGCCGTGGTCGATGTCCAGCATCGTGCCCTGCGCGCCCTCGAACAGCACCTGCTTGCCGTCGCGCAGCGCGGTGTCGAGCAGCAGCGCCGTGTCGGCGATGAACGGCCGCAGACGCTCCGCGTGGGCCAGCTGCTGCTCGGCGACGACCTCGGGGTCGAGCCGGGGCAACCCGAACAGCCGGTCGAGGATCTCGTTCTTGGCCTCCAGCGCCACCTCGAGCTTGCGCACCAGGATCTTGGGGTCCAACAGGTCCTGCGCGCGGATGCCGACCCGGGCGGCCTTGTCCTGGTAGCAGGGGCCGATGCCGCGCCGGGTGGTGCCGATCGAGAAGCGTCCCAACCGCATCTCGGCCGCCCCGTCCAGCATCACGTGGTAGGGCATGATCAGGTGGGCGTTGCCGCTGAGGCGCAGGCCCGACAGGTCGACTCCGCGCGCGTCGAGCTCGTCGATCTCCTCGCACAGCCCACCCGGGTCGACGACGGTGCCGTTGCCGACCACGCACAACGTGTCCGGGTACAGGATCCCCGACGGCACCACGTGCAGCCTGTAGACCTGATCGCCGGTCACGATGGTGTGGCCGGCGTTGTTGCCGCCCTGGAAGCGGGCCACCACGTCGCTGCGCTCGGCCAGCAGGTCGACCACCTTGCCCTTGCCCTCGTCGCCCCACTGTGCGCCGACGACCACCGTTCCGGGCATCAGCCCTCGCGCGCCAGGTTGCCGAACTTGGCGTAGCTGCCCATGAAGGTGAGCTTGACGCGGTCGACCGGCCCGTTGCGGTTCTTCGCGATCCTCACCTCGGCCACCCCGGCGTCCTCGGAGTCGGGGCTGTAGTAGTCGTCGCGGTAGATCATCAGCACCAGGTCGGCGTCCTGCTCGATGGCGCCCGACTCCCGCAGGTCGGACAGCAAGGGCCGCTTGTCGGGCCTGGCCTCCGGCGCGCGGTTGAGCTGCGACACGCAGATCACGGGGACCTCGAGGTCGCGTGCCAACATCTTGAGGGCGCGCGAGATGCCCGACAGCTCCAGCACCCGGCTATCGTCGCGGCGGCCGCGCGGCCCCTCCATCAGCTGGATGTAATCGACGATCACCAGGTCGAGTCCTTCCCGGCTCTTGAGGCGCCGGGCCTTGGTGCGCATCTCGGCCACGCCCATGCCCTCGGAGTCGTCGATGAACAGCCGGGCGTTGTCGAGCCTGTCGGCGGCGTTGCTCACGCGCGGCCAGTCCTCCTGGCTGAGGCGACCGGTGCGGATGCGGCCCGCGTCGACCATCGCCGCCGACGACAGTAGCCGCTGCACGAGCTCCTCGCCGCTCATCTCCAGGCTGAAGACCGCCACGGTGCCCGTGGTCTCCAGCACTACGTGCTCGGCCATGCCCAGGGCGAACGCGGTCTTGCCCATGCTCGGCCGGCCTGCAACGACCACCAGGTTGGCAGGGCGCAGGCCGCCGGTGAGGCGATCGAGGTCGGCGTACCCGGTGGCCAGGCCGGTGATCTCGGTGCCGCGCTCGGAGGCCTCGAGCAGTCGCTCCATGCTGGTGCGCACCAGGTCGCTGGAGCTGCGGAACTCGCCGCGCACGCGCTGCTGCGACAGGCCGAAGATCGCATCCTCGGCGCGCTGCATCATCTCGGTGGTGGCACCCTCGCGGTCGGCCACCATCTGCTCGATCGCCTGGCCCACCGCCAGCAGGCGCCGCTGTGTCGCGGTGTCGCGCACGATCTCGGCGTAGGACCTGACGTTGGCCGCGATGAAGGCGGTCTCCATGAGGTCGGCCACGGCGTTGCGGCCGCCGGCCGACTCCAGCGTGCCCGACCGGGTGAGCTGCTCGATGACCGTGAGTGGCTCGATGACCTCGCCGCCCTGATACAGGTCGACGATGCCCTGGAAGACCAGCCGGTGTCCCTCGCGGTAGAGATCCTCGGCGCCCACCATGCCAAGCGCCTCGGGCACCGAGTCCGGGCGCGCCATCATCGAGGCGAGGAGCATCTCCTCGGCCTCGAGGTTCTGGGGCGGCGGGACGCGCTCAGCCACTGCGGGCCCCCGGGGGGACCACTACTCCGTCAGCGGGCTGACGATCGTCTTGACCTCGGCGACGTGGCCGTGGCCGAGGTCGATCGGCACCGCGTAGGTGCCGATCGCGCGGATCGCCGGCTCGACCTGGATGTGGCGGCGGTCCACGTCGGCCCCGCGCGCCTCCTTGATGGCCTCGGCCACGTCGGCTGCCGTGATCGACCCGAACAGCCGCCCGTCGCCCCCGGCCTGAGCCTTGAGGGTGAGAATCGTGCGCGACAGCAGGTCGGCCAGCTCGCGGGCCTCCTCGGCCGCGCGCTCGTCGGCCGCCCGCCGCTCCCTCTCGCGCCGGCGCACCTCGGCGATGCGCGCCTCGGTGGCGATCTCGGCGAGCCCGCGCGGCAGCAGGAAGTTGCGCATGTAGCCGCGCGACACCGACACCACGGCGCCGGCCTCGCCCAGCCGCTCGACGTCCTTGACCAGGATCGCGTCCATCAGAAGGGGATGTCGTCGCCCGACGGCGTGGAGGGTGGGCGGGGCTGCATGTCGGAGGTGTCCACCGGCAGGTCGCCCTCGGGGGCCTGGCTCCAGCCCGGGCCGGCGGCCTCCGCGTCGCCAGGGCCGGCGGCCTCCGCGTCGCCCGGGCTGTCGAGGAAGAGCACGTCCCTGGCGACGATCTCGACGGCCTGACGGTTGGTGCCGTCCTGGGCCTGCCACTCGCGCCAGCTCAGGCGGCCATCGACGCCGATGCGCCGGCCCTTGGCCATGTACTGGACGACGGTCTCGGCCTGGCGGCCGAACACGGTGACGTCGAAGAAGTTGGGCTTGTCGCCCCAGTTCCCGTCCTGGTCACGAGTCCGGCTGTTGCTGGCGATGCGCATGCTGGCGACCGGGTCACCGCCGGGCGCGTGGCGCAGCTCGGGATCCCGGGTCAGGCGCCCGATGATGGTCACGCGGTTGAGGTCGGCCGGCACGTCACCGGCGGCCGCGGCCTCCGCCGCGGCCGCCCGGTCGCGGGCCCCGGGGCGGGCGGGACTCGCCCTCCGGCCGGTCGTCGACCGGCACGGGCGCGCCGTTGGCCTTCGCGCGCTCGGCGTCGACGCGGTTCAGTCGCACCGTCATCGTGCGCAGCACGACGTCCTTGCTGATGCCGGCCACGCGCTCCACCTCGGCCAGGCTGTCGGGTGCCGCCGAGCACGTGAGCACGACGTAGCGGCCCTCCGGTTGCTTGTCGAAGGCGTAGGTGAGCTTGCGCCGGCCCCAGTCGTTGAAGTGGTCGATGACGCCGCCCCCGTCGCGCACGATCTGCTGCACGCGCTCCAGGATCTCCTCCTGCTGCTCCTCAGCCGCCTCGGGGTTGAGGATCAGCATGATCTCGTACTGGCCGATGGGGCTCGTCCTTTCGTGTTCGGGCACGCGCTCACGAAACACCCGGGGGTGCCCGGCGGGCGGCCGAGTATACCGCGCGCACTCCGCCCCGGCGGGGCTGCGACGAGTACCCCGTCAGGAAACGTTCGCCACGCTCCGCCGTGCTGCAAACCTCCGCGGATGCGGCGTCCTCGGTCATCGCCATGGGGTCCGCCATGGCGATGACACTGCGTCCTGGCCCCGCGGGGTCTTCGCGGGCGGAACACGCCAACGTCCCCTGACGGGGCACTAGCATGGACGACATGCCGAGCGTGCGCCACATCGCCACGGTCGTCGGCCTGGCCGCCGCGGTCGGTGCGGGCGCCGCGCTGGTGCAGGACGGACGGCGGCGGGTGGCCGGTCGGCTGGCGGAACGCGCCAAGCCCCCTCAGGGCGTCGCGTCGGCTGCGGACGGCGATCAGGAGGCGGCCCTGGACGCGGCCCGCGAGCGGCTGCGCGCTCGCGCCGAGACCCTGCGGCGCGAGATCGGAGAGCCGGACGCGCGCTGAGCTCGCGCTTGCCGGTGTGCTGGCGGCGGCGGCGGCGCTCGCGCCAGCGGCGACCGCGGGCGAGTCGGCGCACTTCGCCGTGAAGGGCGACTGGGGCTGGGGCGGCGCCGACCAGGCCGCCGTCACCCGGCGGATGTGCCGCGAGCACCGCCGGCGGGCACTCGACTTCGTCCTCACTACCGGCGACAATTTCTACCGCCCCGACGGCAGGGCGACGGAGAGCAACTGGGGTCGTCCGGAGGCGTGCCTGCGCCGAGCGCGCGTGCCCTGGCGGGCGGCCTGGGGCAACCACGACCTCGGGGGCACCGCCACCGCCGAGGTGCTGGGTGCCCGGCGGCGCTGGTACCGCTTCCGCGCCGGGCCGGCGACGGTCGTGGTGCTCGACGGGAGCCACCCGGACGACCCGGCCCAGCTGCGGTTCCTCCGCCGCGCGCTCGCCGGCGCCTCGGGCACCGTGTCCATCGTGGCGTTCCACCAGCCCGCGTACACGGCGGGCCTTCACCGTGGCGGCTCCGAGCAGCAACGGCGCTGGGCGCCGCTGTTTCGCCGCCACCGCGTGGCGCTCGTCTTGCAGGGCCACAACCACCACTACGAGCGCATCCGCCGCGGCGGCGTCACCTACATCACCACGGGCGGGGGCGGTTCGCCCGTTTATCCGTGCGTCAGGCCGCTCACGCGCGGTCTGCTGCGGTGCCTCGCCGTGCACCACTTCCTCGTCGTCACCGCGACGGCCGGCGCGGTGAACGTGCGCGCCGTGGGCGTGCGCGGTCGGACGATCGAACGCGTGAGGATCACCGCGCAGAGCTAATGGCCGTCGGCGCGCACGCCGCGCCCGGCGACCGCGGCCGCCCATGCGGTGGCGATCCGCACCGTCAGCTGGCTCATGGCCGTGAGCGCCTCGCGCCGCTCGTCGTCCGACAGCACGGATGCACCCGACCGCAAGGCCGACTCGATGCCGCGCTCGAGCGCCAGCGAGCCGCCCAGGGTCACCTCGGCCGACGAGCCCGCTAGCCCGTGCCCGCGGCCGTAGGTCTCGGCGCGCTCGAGGGCGTCGTCGAGGCTGGCCGACTCGAAGGCGTCGGCCAGGGCTTCGACCCAGGCGCTGACCACGCTGTTGCGCTCGGCTACGGGTAGCCGCCGGTAGGCGGCCTCGGCCGGCCCCTCCACCAGGCCCTCCACCGCCTCGGCGACCAGGTCGGCCCGGACCCGCAGCGCCTCGGCCACCCTGGGGGCCACCGGCACCTGCACCGTCCTGCGCCGCGATGGCCGGGTCGGACGGGCTGGCTGGCTGGCCAGCCACTGGCGGAGCGCCTCGGGGTCGAAGCGGCGGTGTCCGCCCGCAGTGCGAACGTGCGGAATGCGCCCACTGCTGGCCCACAGTCGCAGCGTGCTGGGGCTCACCCCCAGCGCCCGTGCCGCCGCCGAGACCGAGAGCCAGGCGCTGTCGCGACGCCGCGGCCGCGGCGCACGCGCCACCGGCCGCGCGTCACGCGACATCGGCACGCACCCTGCTGCGCACGCCGTCGGCGTACCCTGCCGCGACCCTGACGACTATGCGGTCGAGGGCACGCTCGATTGCGCGGCGTTCCTCCTGCCGTCCCGCGAGGGCCGAGGCCAGGGTGCGGTCGACGGCCCGTCGCAGCGCCAGCGCCTCGGCCACCGGCGCGTCGCCGGCCTGGCCGGAGGCGCCATGTCGGAACCCCTCCCACTCGGCCTCGCGGTAGCACTCCCCGAGGTCTCCGGCCGCCAGCCCGGCGGCGAGGCCCTGCGCCGCGTTGACCGCCCGACTGCGCCGCGCCGACGTCGACCGCCCGCCACCGGGCAGGGCGCGCTCGAGCTCCTCGTCGAAGGCCGCGAGCAGCGCCTCGCCGGTGGCCAGTAGGTCCTCGGCGGCCGCCGGCATGCGCTCCACCCGTGTGGGCACCAGCTCGTGCTGGCGCTGCTGCGGCGCCGGCGGCGCACCGCCGCGGTCGGCCAGCCAGCGCTCCAGCTCCTCGAGCTCAAATCGGCGATGCCCGCCGGGGGTGCGCAGGTGCGGCACGCGCCCCTCGGCCGCCCAGGCCCGCAGCGACGAGGGCGACACGCCCAGCATGCGGGCGGCGGCCGACACCGGCAGCAGCCGCGGCCCATGATCGCGCGGCTCCGCCGCGGCAGGTGGGGCGCCGCTCACCGGCGACCCCTCATCGCGCTTGGGGGCGCGGCGTCCCCGTACGCGTGGTCATGAGGGCGATTCCAACAGGATCCGGCAACCTGCACGGTGGGCGAGAGGATGCGGAAGTCTCCCAAATTCGGCAACTCGCCGCCCGAGCACTAACTCGCCGCCCGAGCACTACTAGTCCGGCCGTCCCGAGCGGTCCGAATCCTTGACGCTGACGTGCTGCGCCCTGCGAGCCGCGCGCAGGGACAGCGCCCTCCACTCGCCGTCGGTGACCTCCCCGCCCAGCGGTCGCTCCGCCGGGCCGAGGTGCTCGCTCAGCCAGCCGTCGATCGCCGTCGCCGGGCCGCCCCCGAAACGTCGGGCGCCGGCCCGGCCGC
>JAUVPZ010000064.1 GCA_030598395.1 Miltoncostaeaceae bacterium
GACGTCCTCGGCCAGCACGCGCCCGGCGGCCCTCTCGACCGGAACGTCCTCCGCCGCGCCATCCGGGGCGAGCCCGGCCGCGAGCTCGAGCGCTCGCTCGAGCGCCACGCGATGATCGGTCACCCGTCGGCGATGCCCCGGGCGACCTCCAGCGCGCGATCCGGCGGCAGGCCGGCGCGGGCGGCGAGCCAGCAGGCCACGGGGGCCGCCGTGCGCTCTGAGGCGTGCGCGGCCACGCCGGCGAGCTCCAGGATCGCCGCAACCTCGCTCGGGTCGGCGGTGGGCACCCCCACCTCGCGCGCGAATCGCTCGCACCACACATCTGGGTCCATCGGGGGCCTCTCTCGTGCCGACAACGTCGCCCCGTACCCTGCCAGCTTCGCGCGGCGGTCGGCGTCAGTCGATGCCGGGACGGGTGGTGAGCGACACCCCCGCGCTGCGGGCAAGCGCCGCGGCGCGGCCGTGCCGCACGGCGCGGAGCACGGCGTCGCGGTCCAGCCCGGCCTCGATCAGCCGCTGGCGGGCCATGCTCTCGCGCGCGAAGCGGAACCCGAGCACGATGAGCGCGGTGAGGAGGATGAGCATGTGCTCGACCATGAAGACCGAGCCGGCGTTGCCCTGGTCCTGCAGTGCGGTGACGCCCCAGTCGTGGGCCACCTCCGCGTAGCGGTCGTACAGGACCGTGCCCGAGAACCAGAACACGTTGACGAAGATGATCCCGACGAACCAGACCACCAGCAGGTAGACCAGCTTCGCGCCGGTGCCGAACCACTCGGGCGCCGGCAGCGGCTCGAACACCGGCATCCACAGCAGGGCGGTGGCGGCGAAGAAGGCCATGTGCTCGACGGCGTGCACGAAGTCGTTGCTGACGCCCAGCTCGTACAGCGCCGGGATGTGCCAGACCACCAGCGTGGCGATCCAGAGCGGCAGGGCGATCAGCGGGTGCGCCAGCACGGACAGCCGGCGGACCCAGGCGAAGCGCAGGATGGGCTGCAGCACTGCGCCGGTCAGGCCGAGCACGGCGAGCATCGGCGCGAAGCCACCGATGAGCGCGTGCTGCAGCATGTGCACCGAGAGCAGGCCCTCCTCGCCCACGGCGTCGATGGGCGAGGCCAGCGCCAGTGCGAAGATGACCATGCCGGCGTAGAAGCCCAGCCGTCGCCAGATCGGCAGCCGGGGGCCGAGCGTGTGCGCGCGCACGGCGTACAGCGCGATGACCATCGCGATCGGCACCAGCTGCACCGGCGAGAAGGTCCAGGCGTCCCACCAGTGCTGCGCCAGGTTCTCCTCGCCGGCGCCGTGGGCCATCGCCCTCGAGCCCGTCGCGAGCAGGGCCGCCATGGTCACGGCCGACGTCAGACCCGCACGCAGCACCGCACCCACTCTAGTCCGGGCGGCGCCGGCGCCGGGCGGAGCAACGTATGCGCCTCGGGACGCTCGGCCCAGGTCGGCGGCGGTGAGCGAGCCGGACGGCTGGGGTCCGACCGCCGCGCGCCCGCCCTGAGCGGCGCGGGCGCAAGGATGGTCGCCCACGATCGCGAACCCGGTGAGCGCGTAGCGAGGCGGCCTTGGCCCCGCGCGCTGATCCGCCGGCCACCAACGCGCGTAGCTTCCAGCACATGGCCCCAGCCCCATCCCCGGACGACCTCGGCCGCCTCGCCGACGAGGATCTGCTGGCGCGCATCGAGGGCGGCGACGCCGATGCCTTCGAGCTGCTCTACGACCGGCACGCACGCGTGGTCTTCTCGCTGGCCTTCCGGCTGCTGGGCGACCGCAGCGAGGCCGAGGACCTGGCGCAGGACGCCTTCCTCGCGGTGTGGCGTCGCTCGGCCAGCTACGCGTCGGCGCGCGGCAGCGTGCGCACATGGCTGCTGGGCATCGTCCACAATCGGGGCGTGGACCGGCTGCGACGCCAGGCGGCGGCGGTGCGGCGCCAGGAGGCGCTGGAGTGGCAGGCCCTGGCCACCGCGCCGCCTCCCGACGCCGCCGACGCCGCGGTGTCGCGGGTGATGGCCGGGGCCGTGCGCCAGGGGCTCGACGACCTTCCGCCCGAGCAGGGGCAGGTGATCTCGCTGGCCTACTTCGCCGGCTTCACCCACCACGAGATCAGCGAGATCCTCGAGTTGCCACTCGGCACGGTGAAGGGGCGGATGCGGCTGGGCCTCGACCGCCTGCGGCGCAGCGTGGGCGACCCCGGCCTGGCGGAGTCGTGAGCGGCACCGACGAGATCCGCGATCTGCTGGCCGCGGTGGCGCTGGGCGCCGCCACGCCCGAGGAGGTGGCGCGGGTCGAGGCGGCCGCCGCGGCCGACCCGGCGCTGGCCGTGGAGCTTGCCGGCCTCCGGGCGGCGGCCGACGGCCTGGCGCTCGACGTGCCCCAGGGGGATCCCTCGCCCGGGCTCAAGGCGAGCCTGATGGCCGAGGTGCGCGGCGAGCAGCCACGGGCCGTGCCGGCAGGGCGCCCGGCGCGGCGGCGGCGCTCGGCGTGGCTCAGGCCATGGCCGGCCGTGGCCGTGGGCGTCGGAGCGGTCGCGCTGGCGCTCGCTGGCTGGAACATCGCCCTTCAGCTCGACGACGCTCCGGCGCGGCGGGTGGTGTCGGTGGCGGTTCAGGGCACCGAGGACGCGCCGGCCGTGCGCGGCCAGGTGGTCCTGGCGCCGGCCCAGGACGCCGCGGCGGTGTTCCTGTCGAAGCTGCCGCCCCCCGCTCTGGGCCGCGCGTACGAGCTGTGGATCATTCGGGACGGCACGCCGGTCTCGGGCGGCTTCCTGCAGCCGGTGGGCGCGGGCGCCGCGACCGCCGTGGTCACCGGCGTCGCCGGGGCCAGCAGCCTGGCGGTCACCCCGGAGCCGCCCGGCAACACCAGTGCGCCCACCGCGCCGCCGGTGGTGCGGGTGCAGTTGCCCGCCTAGCGCCGCGGATCAGCTCAGGCGGGCGAGCTGGCGGCGGGCCACTGGCGCCCACCGCAGCGAGAACCGTGGGCTGATCCGAAGCGCCGTGCGCAGTCGTCGCCGGGCGGCCTCGCGGTCGCCGGCGCAGGCCGCTGCCTGGCCGGCGCGGAACAGCAGCAGAGGGTCGCGCGTGCCCAGGCGCAGGCTGCGCGTCGCGGGCGCGGCGGCCTCCTTGCACCGACCGGCCCTGGTGAGCGTCCAGGCGAACGCCGCATCGCCGTAGATGCTGGGCCGTCGAGCCCGGGCCGAGCGGGCCCGGGCGACGTCGTCGGGGGTTGGTCGTGCCCAGTCCGCGTCGAAGGCGGCCCGCTCCAGGCCGACATCCTCGACCCCGGCCAGGCGATCGAAGGCCGCGCTCGCCCGCTTGAGCGCGGCGCGGGCCTCGTGGTGACGCCCGCGAGCCAGCTCCACCTCGGCGAGCTCGACGTAGTGGTCGGCGTCGGGGAGGGCGGCGACGCCGCGCCGGTACCAGCGGGCGGCCTCGGCGAGGTGGCCGCGGGCCGCGGCGATCCTGGCGCGGCCGATGGGGAGTTCGGGATCATTCGGGCGCTCGGCGGCCAGCTGGCCGTACTCCTTTCTGGCGCCCGCGACGTCGCCCGTGCGCAGCCGCAGCAGCGCCAGTTGGAGCCGGGCCCATCCGCGCGGGAAGCCGCCGATCTCGCCGGACTCGGCGGCCAGCTCCATGTGGTCCAGCGCCAGCCCCACCTGCCCGCGGAGCTCGGCGGCGTACGAGGCTCGGGCGTAGCTGCCCAGGTCGGGCCGCAGCCGCAGCCGCTGCTCGGCAAGCCGGAAGCCCTCCCTGTAGCGTCCCAGCTCGATCAGCGAGTCGGCAGCGAGGCCCTGCGGGCCGACCCGCTCCGGGGCCCGCCGCAGGCTGGCCCGAGCCAGCCCCAGCGACGTGCGAAAGTCATGGCGCGACCCGGCGACCCGCGCCTGCACCTCGATCGCCTCCGGGTCTCCGGGCCGCGCCTCGAGCGCGTCGGCCGCCAGTCGCTGAACGCCCTCGAGCTCGGCCGGATCGGCGACCGCGGACTGCTGGAAGGCCACGAAGGCCGCGAGGGCGGCGGCGGCGGTGGCCGGGGGCGCCGCCGGAGCGGTGCCGCGCTCGGCGCGCAGCCCCAGCGCCACCACCACGAGCACGACCCCGGCGGCTGCCAGGGCGGGAATGAAACGGTGTGCGTAGCCGAGCATGCGCAGGTGCCTCCAACGGGAGCCGCGCCCGGGGCCCGGCCGCTCCTGCCGGGTCCCGGGCACCGCGTCGGCTACGGCAGCGGGCCGACCGGCGTGGCGGCCGGCTCGGTGCGGTAGGGCGCCGGCGCGGTCGTGAAGCCGTCATGCGCCGGGGCGACGTACGGGAACGTGGCCCCGAACGGAGCGTCGTTGGCGTTCACGCCGTCGCCGAGCGGCAGCTTGTTGGCAGCGCCGCCCACCAGGTTGAACAGCGCCCCGCCGATGACGCGCAGCTCGATGTCCACCACGTCGTCGCCCAGCCGTCGCCCGTTGGGGAAGCCCTGCGGGTCACCCTGCAGCGCGCCGAGCGGCATCGGGTTGGGGTTCACCGGCGTGCTGAGGTTGAGCCGCAGCAGGTCGGCCTGGACCTTGCCCGTGGAGTTGTTGGCCAACCCCAGCGAGCGCAGGTCGAGCCCGTTCAGCAGCGCGGCCTCGAGGTCCTTGCGGCCGCTGGTCGGGATGTTCAGGTTCAGCGCCGGGAACAGCGTGTTGAGCGCGGTGGCCACGAACGGCTGGCGGTAGTGCCGCGCGAAGTCCGAGTCGTCGGCCGGCGAGGCCGCGTTCCATGCGTCCTTGCGATGGCGCGGGATCACCACCTCGTTGATCAGGGGGTTGCCCAGCCGCGACACCTGGCGGAACTCGGTGCGCTTCTGCACCGTCTGGAAGGGCACCAGCGCGCCGTTGACGGTGCGCGTGCCGCGCCTGATCCGGTGCGTCGTGACCGGCCGCTCGGTGGACGCGTAGACGCCCACGATGTCGTTTCCCTTTCCCTTGAGCTGGGCCATCGGAACCTGGATGGCGATGGTGTGCACGTTGTAGCGCGCAACGGAGTCCACGCCGCCGCCCACGTTGCCGGTGCCGATGCCGGGCCGGCCGGGGGCGTCCAGGTTGACCAGGTCGAAGATGGTTCCGAGATCGACGTAGAACGGATCGTCGGCCTGGCCGGCGAACGTGCTCACGCCACCCCGCACGCTGCGGATGGCCTGCTGGCGCAGGTTGAGGTAGTTGGGAAGGCTCTTCGGCCCGGTGTTGTTCGGCGACGTCGGCACGTTGTGCGCCAGGCGCCTCTGCCGCTCGTTGCCGTTCCCCGTCCGGGTGATCTCCCACAGGTCATAGACCTGCGTGGCGATCGGCGTGCCGGCGGGGAACACCGTGACGTAGCCCGTGGCGTCCGTGCGCGGCGCGCGGTTCGTGAACCGGTACTGATAACGCCGGTCCCACTTGCCGTCGCCGTTGCGGTCGACGCTCAGGTTGTAGCGCGCGTTCTCGGAGAAGCCGTAGAAGTTCGGACCGCCGTGCGGCTCCTCGAACGGGATCCAGTTGGCGATGATGGTGGCCGTGTCCGACTTCTCCGGGCTGCGGAAGAAGTAGACGTCGGTGTTGTCGGCGGTCGGGTCCTCCAGGATCGCCGGCGCCTCGCGGTGGCTCGACGCCCCGCCGTACATCGGCACCAGCACTGCCGCCGACGCGGCCGCAGCCACGGCCAGTGGCAGGACGGCGCGCCTCTTCAGGCGCTTCGGGTGCATGAGATTGTCCCCCTCTCGATCGCGCGGGGCCGGAGGCCTGCGCGGCTGAACCCGCCGGGTATCGACGGGCGTTTCGCAAGGGGCTTACGCGCCGGCGGAGGTGGCGGATCAGCCGTGCTCGCCCGGCGGGTCCGCCGGGGCGCGGTCAGGCGGCCTGCTGCTGGGCCTCGTGAGACCCGCGCTCCTCAGCAAGCCCGGGGATGGGCCGCCGGACGCCGGCGCTCAGGCCGCGCGACGACGTGATGTGGGGGAGGGGGGTGAGCGCGGCAACCCCGCCGACGTCAGGCCCCTCTACTTCGTGCGGCTCGGTCTCCTGTTCCAGACCACAACCTGGTGGGGCCGCCACAGGTAGGCGATGGGCACGGTCACCGCGTGCACCAGTCGGGTGAAGGGGAAGACGGCGATGAGGAGGAACCCGCCCAGCATGTGCACCTTGACCACCCACGGCAGCGTCGTCACCGTTGCGATGTCCGGCCGGAGCTTCACGAGCGAGGTCATCCACGGCACCGCCGTGAACAGGTACCAATCCCCGCCCCAGCGGAAGAAGAGCGACACCCACAGGCCGAGCGCCACCTGGGCAAGCAGAAGGAAGAGCAGCAGCCAATCCGCCGGCGACGTCACGGCCCGCACCTGGGGTTTCGTCAGGCGCCGGTAGACCAGCACACCGAGCGCGAACGTGGCCGTCACCGCCAGCGCCAAGCCGGTCACCTCGAGGATGTTGAGACGGACCGGATCCGAGATCAGGGAGCCCCACACGCCCGGAATCACGAAGGCGAGGAGATGAGCCCCCAGGATCAGCAGGATTGCGTAGTGGAACGGCGCCGATCCCCAGCTGAGCACGCGGTTCTCCAGGAACTGTGATGACTGGCTGGAGTAGGAGAAGCGGTCGTTGCGGTACCGATAGATTCCGACCCATACGGCGGTGACGACCGCGAAGTAGGGAAAGGCGACGAATAGGACGACGTCGAACATGATCAGCCTCTCCTCACGTCGTCGACCGCCCGACGGCATCGGCGCGGGCGGGCGGCTGCGGGTCGCTGGCGGGAAATACGCGCACCACGAGTAGCAGGGCGGCCAGCAGCTTGTGGTAGGGACAGGGCACGGCGGGCGGGCGGTCTGCCTCGCCTCCGGCGTCGTCGTCGGGCTTCTCGCCCTTGCTCGCCATCATCTCCAGCATCGGCCGCACTGCCTCGCCGACGATCTCGTCGGTCAGTTCCGGGTCCTCGCACGTGGCGAGCAATCGCAGGACCACCGGCAGATGGTCGGCCAGCTCACCCGCGACCTCGATGCCATGCGCTCGGCAGCGCTGCTTGAGCTCGAGAAGCAGAGCGCTGCGCTTGTAGGTCTCGCCCAGGAGGTGATAGCCCACATACAGGCTGTGGGACTCGTCCATGTCGAAGGCTCGCGTGTACTCCTCCTGGAGGCGGCCGAGGGTGGCCTCCTCGGCGAATGCCTGGAACTCGGCCAACTTGGCCCCGGCGTCCGGAGGCACTGTCCCGGTCAGGGCGCGACACTCCGCCAGCATGTCCACCGGGCTCTCCTGCGGGTACTCCAGCAACTCGGCGAAGAGTTCCCAGACGCGACTGGCGGCGGGCCGGTCGCCCACGGTCACCATCTCCGCGCCGGTGCCCTGCGCGTGCCGAAACCGGCCTCGCGCTTGTGCGTGTAGGTGTCCCCCTCTTGCTCCTCGACCGCCGTCTCTCGGCCCAGCGGCGGCACCACGAAGCGCTCCTCGACGGAGGGCAGTGCGGTGAGACGGAAGATGGCTTCTGCCTCCCCGGCCGTCAGGTTTCCCATGGTGAGGGCCTCCCGCGCCTCGTCGAGCGTGACGTCCCCTACGCTCTCGGCCCGCTTGTAGACCCGCACCGCGATGAGCTTGCGGTACACGTCCGTCACCACGTCCTCGTTGCCTGCGGAAAACAGGCTCGCCAGGTAGCGCAGTGGCATCCTCGCCGACTCGAGCGAGGTCAGCAACGGCGTCAACCCCTCGCCGCCGGAGTCGGCCACGTCGTACTTCCCGTCCCTCACCTTGGCGAGGACCGGCAACATGGGAGGGACGTAGTAGAGCATGGGCAGCGTGCGGAACTCGGGATGCAGCGGCAGAGCCAGCCGCCACTGCTTGACGAACTTGTACACGGGCGAGTGCCGGGCTGCGGTGAGCATGTCCTCGGGAACGCCGCTGGCTCGTGCAGACCCGATCACATCGGGATCGAACGGGTCCTGGATGATTCCCCGGTGCGTCTCGACGAGGTCCGCGTCAGGCGACTTGGCGACCTCCTCGATGCGGTCGGCGTCGTACAGCAACACCCCCAGGTACCGGATTCGTCCGACACACGAGTGAAAACAGGCCGGCGGCTGGCCGCTCTCGAGGCGCGGGAAGCAGAGGATGCACTTCTCCGACTTCCCCGACGACCAGTTGTAGTAGACCTTCTTGTACGGGCAGCCCGAGATGCACATCCGCCAGGCGCGGCACTTGTCCTGGCTGACCAGCACGATGCCGTCTTCGCCGCGCTTGTAGAGGGCTCCGGCCGGGCAGGCCGCCACGCAGCTGGGGTTGATGCAGTGGTTGCAGATCCGGGGCAGATAGAAGAACACCACCCGCTGGATCTCCTCGAGGTGGGCCCGCTCCTCGTCGGTGAGGCCGTCGAGGTTTGGATCGTTGGCGGCATATACGGGAGAGCCGCCGAGGTCGTCGTCCCAGTTGGGGCCGGACTCGATCTCCATGAACTCGCCGGTGATCAGCGACACG
Source organism: Miltoncostaeaceae bacterium (assembly GCA_030598395.1). GTDB lineage: Bacteria > Actinomycetota > Thermoleophilia > Miltoncostaeales > Miltoncostaeaceae > JAUVPZ01. Next base: position 8,456 of record JAUVPZ010000064.1, read on the forward strand.
GGGCGCGCTGTTGGCTGATCGTCACCTTCCGGCGCAGTGAAGAGGTGGTCGTAGTCGTAGGTCCACGGCTCGTAGTAGTCGTTGATCGTGGGCAGGCGCCGGTTGTAGAAGATGTTGCCCAGCGTGCCCATCTTGCTCTGCAGATTCAGCTTCAGCTCGTTGCCATCGAGCTTCCAGCCCCCGCGGTACTCCTCCTGGTCCTCCCACAGCGTGGGATAGCCGGTTCCGGGTTTGGTCTCGACATTGTTCCACCACTGGTACTCGGTGCCTTCGCGGTCGGTCCAGATGTTCTTGCAGGCGACGCTGCAGGTGTGACAGCCGATGCATTTGTCGAGATGAAACACCATCGACACCTGAGCCCGAATGTCCATGTCAGTAGCTCCCTTCCGTCATCACCATTCGAGCTTCTCCATCTTCTTGATTACCACGTAGGTATCGCGGGTAAAGATGCCGATCGGACCCCAGTAGTTGAAGCCATACGTGAATTGCGCGTAGCCGCCGGCCAGGAGCAACGGGTTGATACGGGTGCGGGTAAGGCTGTTGTGCCCGCCGGCCCGCTTGCCTCCACGTATCTGGGACTTGGGCACGTAGATCGTCCGCTCCACCGCGTGGTAGTAGAGGCAGATCCCCGGTGGGACCCTGGCGCTGACTGCGGCCCTCGTCACAACTACCCCGTTGTCGTTGAAGACCTCGACCCAGTCGTTGTCTTCGATCCCAACCTTGGCGGCTTCCTTGTCGTTGATCCAGACCGGATCCATACCGCGTGACAGGGTCAGCATGCGGAGGTTGTCCTTGTAGGTGGAGTGGATATTCCACTTTCCGTGTGGCGTGATGTAGTTGAGGATGAGCGACTGATCGTCCACCGGGCTGCGAACGATGTCTCCGGTAGCGACGGGGTCGAGCTTCGGCTTGTAGGTGGGCAGATGCTCGCCGAAGTCGAGGTAGTAGGGATGGTCGTTGTACAGCTGTTGACGGCCGGTGAGCGTGCGCCACGGCACCAATCGCTCCACATTCAGCGTCCACGCCGAATAGGTCCGGCCGTCGTTGGTGATCCCCGACCAACATGGACTGGTGAGTGTCCGCCGCACTTGACGCGTGATGTCATGGAAGTTCATTCGGACGGCGCGCGTGTCTTCGGCCAGGTCCGCCAGCGGCACGCCGACCTTCTCCTCTTCGGCCTTGAATGCGGCGTATGCCACCTCACCGTTGGTCTCCGGAGCCAGGTGGAGCAAGACATTGGCCGCATCGAGGGCGTTTTCCAGGCCGGGGTACTTCTTGCCGCCCCA
>JAUVPZ010000045.1 GCA_030598395.1 Miltoncostaeaceae bacterium
GCAGGTCGCCCCGGTGCCGTGGACGGTGATGACGCCTCCCGAACCCGTGCACATGCCCGCCGATGCGTCGCCTGCGCTCACCCACAGGCCGAGGGCAAGTGCCACAGGAGCCATCGCCAGTGCCAATCGCTTGCGCCTCATGGCGCCTCCCAGGGTCCGCCAGTGATGAAGGTCGCTGGGAACCATATGGCCACCGACAGCGCGCGCGCGAGGCGCGGGCGAGCAAGACCGGTCCGGCCATCGGTACAGCCGCACCTAAGCCAGCCCTCTGGGGGCCATAGCGCGGCACCTTGAGCGAACCACACACTAGCCACACATCAGAGGCGGAAAGTGGGGGTAAGTGAGGGCAACGGCGATTCCGCTGATCGCCTCGCCTGTGGGCTTCTCATGCCCCCTCTTGCCCTCCCTTCCCCCCTCTCGGCCAGCGTGTCGGGCTGAGGATCGCGGGCCCGAGTCCCGTCTCGCGCCCAGTACTTGCAGGCATTGCCGAGAGGTCGCCAGGGTCGATGCTGCCGCGAAACTGCCCACGCATTCCTGACTCGAGACACTAGGCCTGAGACGACTTCGCGGGCTCCAAGTCGGGCTCGGCCGCCGGGCTGCGCCGCACCAGCGCGAGCACCGCGACGGCCCCGGCGAGCGAGAAGCCGGCGGAGGCGTACAGCGCGATCTGGAAGCCCTCGGTCAGCGCGCTGGCCTGGCTTGCGCCGTCGGCCAGGAAGCTCTCGGTGCGGGTGATCGCCAGCGTCGACAGCACCGCGACGCCAAGCGCGCCGCCCACCTGCTGCGTGGTGTTGATGAGCCCGGAAGCGAGGCCCGAGTCGCGTTCGCCAACGCCCTCCAGCCCACCGATGGACAGGGCCACGAACGCGGTGCCCAGCCCGAGGCCCATGACGAGCAGGCCCGGCATGAGGTCGGTGACATAGTCGCCGTCCACCGGAATCTGCGCCAGAAGCGCCAGTCCGATGGCCGCCACGATGAGCCCGATGCTGAGGGGCAGGCGCGGGCCTACCCTCGTGACGAGCACCGAGGACACCATGGCCGAGACCAGCGCGGTGAGCGACATGGCGAGCCATGCCAGCCCGGTCTCGATGGGCGTGTAGCCCAGCACCTGCTGCATGTAGAGCGTCAGGATGAAGATCATCCCGAACACCGCGCCGCCGAACGCCACCCCGGCGACGTTGGAGCCGGTGACCGCCCGGATGCGGAAGATCGAGAACGGCAGCACCGGCTGGCGCGAGCGAAGCTCGATGGCCGTGAAGGTGGCCAGCAGCGCGGCCGACACCGCGAGCAGGCCCAGAGTCTGCAGCGAGCCCCAACCGGCGTCGTTGGCCTCCACCAGGGCGTAGATCAGGACGGCGATACCCGCGGTGACCGTCAATGCGCCCGCCAGGTCGAAGCTCCTGTGCTCCAGGGTCGCCCGGCTCTCGTCGAGCAGGAGCGGGGCGAGGGCGATGAGCGCGACGCTGATCGGAACGTTGATGAAGAAGATCCACTGCCAGCCGATCGTGTCGGTGAGGATGCCGCCGAGCAGCACGCCGGCGGTCGCTCCCGAGGCGCCCACGGCGCCCCAGGCGCCCAGAGCCTTGTTGCGCTCGGCCCCCTCCTCGAACGTGGTCATCAGGATCGAGAGGGCGGCCGGGGTCATGATGGCCGCGCCGACGCCCTGTCCGGCCCGCGCTCCGATGAGCACGAGGTCCGACCAGGCCAACCCGGCCAGCAACGAGGTGGCGCCGAACAGCGCGACTCCGATCATGAAGATGCGCCGGCGGCCGAGCAGGTCGGCCGTGCGCCCTCCCAGGAGCAACAGGCCGCCGAAGGTCAGCGCGTAGGCGCTGACGACCCACTGGAGGTTCTTCTGCGAGAAGTCCAGGTCCACCTGGATGGTGGGTAGGGCCACGTTCACGATGGCCACGTCGAGGATGACCATGAAGAAGGCGGAGCAGAGTCCCCCCAGGCCAAACCAGCGACGGGCGCCGCTCTTCGCCCAAGAGCCGGCTGTGGTCATCCTCGTTCCCCCCCGAGGTCCCCTCGGGACCGGTCGTTGACGGGTCATCCTATTGACGACGCCTCGACAGCGCCCGTCGGCGACACGACGATCGGGAAGCCGGGATTTCGATCGGCGCGCGCCGCGAGTCGCACGACCGACGGACCAAGCTCCCGTGACAGCCGGCCTCGCGCCGAGCCGGTCAGGGCCGTAGGCTCACGAACCGCACCCCAACTCCCCATGCCCCCCGCTGCGGCAGCAGACCGCGAAGTGAGTCGACAATTGCCAGCAGGTATCCGCATCCCCCGCATCGCCGTCCTCACCGGCATGATGGCCCTCTCGGCGACCAGCGTGGGCCTCGCCGCACCGACGTACTCGAACGCCGAGCCGCTCGCGATCGCCGTCGAGAGCCCACAGAGCGGCGACCAGGCCTCCAACGGCCAAGACCAGCTCCGCGGCGCCCAGCTCGCGGCCCGGCAGGCGAACGCCCATGGCGGCGTGCTCGGCCGCCAGGTGAGGATCTACCGTGCCGACGACAAGGGCGACAAGGCCAGTGCCGCAGCGGTCGCCCGGCGGGTAATCGCCAGGGAGATCGGCTTCGTCATCGGCCCGTTCAACTCCTCGGTGGGCATCGTGAACCTGCCGCTCTATCGCCGGAGCGGCGTCCTGCCCGTTTGGAACACCTCGCGCGACGACACCCAGGGGACGGGCGCGACGGTGCAGCCGATGAACACCCAGATCGCGCCGATCGAGGCCCGCTACATCTCCAAGATCGGACCCCGGAGGGTCACGATGCTGGTCGACGACACGGCGAACGGGGCGTTCACCAGCGGAATGGCGAACCGGCTGACGAGGCGCCTGCGGGCGTCCGGCGTCACGGTGACGCGGATCTCGATCGAGGAGGCCCTGGACCCCGACGGCGCGCCCGCTGTCCCGGCGGGGTACTACGCCCAGAAGGTTGCGGAGGCGCTGGCCACCAGCCCGGACCTCCTCTACGTCAGCACCTACTTCCCCGAGGGCGTCCGGATCGCCAAGGCCCTGACCGCAGCGGGGGATTCCCCCAGGTGCCTGATGGGCCTCGCCAACGTCGACAACGGCTTTCTCGCCGCGACGAACCTGAGGCAGGCCCAGCGATGCGTGTTCGCCGGCGTTGTGGCGGCCGGGCAGATGCCCTCGGCCAGGGGCTACGTGCAGCAGTACCGCCGGGCCTTCAGCCGGCGGCCGGGCGTCTGGGGCTCGTTCTACTACGACTCGGCGAAGATCCTCTTCGCGGCGATCGAGCGGGCCAAGAGCGATCGGTTCGGCGCGGTCGCGAAGGCCCTGCGTGCGACCCGTGGCTTCAGCGGTGCCACTGGCGTGATCTCGATCGACCCGAAGAGCGGCTACCGCACCAACGTTCCGGTGAGCATCCTGGCCGTCAACGCCAGGGAGAAGTTCGTAATCGCCAAGTGAGGCGGCTCGCTCACATGCTCGGGAGGCACGTCGTAGCATTGCCTCTCCTGTCCTGCACAGAGGGGGTTCGATCGACATGAGGCTCGAGGACAAGGTCGTGCTCATCACGGGCGGCGGCGTCGGGCTGGGACGCGCCGCAGCGTTTCGCTTCGCCGAGGAGGGGGCCCAGGTGATCGTGACCGGGCGCACACAGGAGACCCTTGACGCGGTCGTGGCGGAGGCGGGCGAGGCGGGCCGCGACATCCTCTCCATCCGGGGAGACATCTCCGATGAAGGCGAATGCGAGCGCACGGTCCAGACGGCGCTCACCGAGCGCGGGCGCATCGACGTCCTCTTCAACAACGCGGGCGTGCTCTACGCCGGCACCACGCACGAGACGCCGACGGACATCTGGGACCACACCTACGCGGTCAACGTGCGAGGCACGTATCTGATGTCGAAGAACACGATCCCCCACATGCTCGAGCGCGGACACGGGGCGATCATCAACAACTGCTCGGTGCTTGGGCTCAAGGCTGCCCCCGGCTCCGCGGCCTACATCTCGAGCAAGGGCGCGGTTGCGCAGATGACGCGCTGCATGGCGCTGGAGTTGGCGGGCACCGGCGTGCGGGTGAACGCGATCTGCCCGGGCACCATCGTCACCCCGATGGTCGAGCAGATCTTCAACCAGGCCCCAGACCCCGACGCCGCTCGGGCGTTCTTCCTCGCCCAGCACCCCATCGGTCGCTTCGGCACCGAGGAAGAAATCGCCAACGCCTGTCTGCTCCTGGCCGAAGACGGGATGGACTTCATGACCGGCTCGATGCTCTCCGTGGACGGGGGTTGGATCGCCCGCTGACGGCCTCTGGGAACGAGGGCCGCGTGAGAGCGTCGGAGATGTGCACGTCTGCGTGCGGCGCGGGGTCCTCCCAGAGGCTCGGCGCCCTCCGGTGGCCCGGGCCGGGAACGCTCCGGCCTACCCGCCCGCGCCGAGGGCCCGCGGCGAGGACGGTTCGGCCAGCCCCGGCCCCTCGAGCCGGGCCTTGACCCCCGATTCGAGGGCGTTGGCCCGCCAGAGCGCCAGCGCCTCGGGGCTGGCGCCGTTGGGCGACGCTCCGGGCGGCGGGCCGTGGTGCCAGCCCACCGCGTGCAGCAGGGCCAGCCGGCGGTCGTCGGCCAGCCCGGCGCGGCGCGCGGCGGCCTCGACGATCTCGTGCCCCAGCGCCAGGTGGCCTAGCAGGCGCCCCTCCTCGGTGACCTCGACGGTCGCGCGGATGCGGTACACGCGGGTGTAGCCCAGGTCGTGCGCCAGCGCCGCGGCCAGCAGCAGGTCGGGGTCGAGGCGCGGATGCCACTGGCAGAGCGTCTGGACCAGAGACGCCAGGCCCACCGTGTGCTCCACCAGTCCGCCGCGGTAGGCGTGATGGCCCGAGCGCGTGCAGGGCACCTCGACCCACGCGCGTGCCAGCGCGGTGTCGCCGGTGAGCCCGTCGAGCAGCCGCCGCAGCGACGGATCGGACAGCTCGTCGGCGAGTTGGAGCATGAAGCCGAACAGCTCGTCGGGGTCGCGGTGGCTGCGCGGCACCAGCGGCGCGCCGTCGTCGGGCGCCGGGCGCAGGTGGCGCACCACGATGGAAGGGCGCCCCTCCCGCTGCGAGACGTGTCCGGCCACGCGTACGCGGTCGCCCACCTCGAACTGGCGCCCGAAGAAGTCGGGCTCGTCGAAGACGAGCGCGCGCGCAGCGCCGCTCTCGTCGGTGAGGACGAGCGACAGGAAGGGAGCGCCGCGGCGGCTGAGGCGGCGCTCCTTCTCCAGCACGGCGTAGGTGCCCTCGACGGCGGCGCCGGGTGCGAGTGCCGACAGCGGGGTCATCGATCCTGCGCCGGACATAGCAGGCGGAAGTCGCAGGATCGGCAGTGCCAGCCCGGCCGGGGATCGAAGCGCTGGGCGGCGATGTCGTCGGCCGCCTGGCGCGCCAGCTCGGTGGCCTCGGCCACCGCAGGAGGCTCGCAGTCGACCGGGCGCTGCTCGCCGTCGAGCACGTAGTGCAGCGCGGCGCCGCGGGGGACGAAGCTCCAGGTCTCCTCTGCGCCCGCGGCGTACAGCCGCACCGCGGTCCACGACGCGTCGCCCTCGGACGAGCGCGGCGGGGCGCCGGTCTTGTAGTCGACCAGCTGATAGCCGTCGGCGTAGCGGTCGATGCGGTCGATGCGGCCGCGCACCCGGTGGGCGCCCACCGCGAGCGTGAACGACTGCTCGACCGCGGCCGTGTGCTCGCCGCGGGCACCGCGGCGATCGGCGTAGGCGGGCAGCCGCTCGCGCGCCCGGCGAAGCGCCTGGCGGCCCTCGGGGTGCTCGGACACGCCCAGTCGCTGAAGCTCGGTCTCCACCCGGGCCACCAGCCGTGCGCCGTCCCCGCCGTCGCCGTCGGGCCGGTAGTGGCCCTCGAGCGCGGTGTGCACGCCGATGCCGATGCGCCGCTCGGGGGAGTCGGGCTGCGGGATGCGGTCGACGTGGGCGAAGCGGTACTGCAGCGGGCAGCGCAGGTAGGTGGTGACGTCGGTGACGGTGAGGGTCTGGCCCGGCCGTGCTGGAGGAGTCGCGGGGGTGGGGTTGGGCTGGGGCTCCGGCCCGTGCCGTGCCGCGACACGGGCGTCGATGAGTTCCTCGGCCGCCGCCAACGCCTCCTCCCGGCGCTGCCCGGCATCGGCCGCGTCGTGTGCCTCGGCGGCCCGTAGCGCAGCTCGCTCGAACCGCTCGCGCAGGGCGGCCACGCGGTGCAGCGCCTCACCCTCGGGCGAGGGGTCGACCTCCTCGATGTCGGCCCCGGCGGCGGCGCGCGCCTCCTCGTAGAACTGCGCCGGCCGCTGCGGCACGCCGGATGCGTTGGCGGCGTGCGCGCTGAGGACGAGATGGTGCCGCGCGCGGGTCATGGCGACGTAGGCCACCCGCCGGCTCTCGGCGATGTGCGCGTCGCGCTCGGGCGGCAGCGCCTCGGGGAGCAGGGCGTCGGGGATATCGGCGCCCCGCTCCTGCGGGCCGGGCCAGCGGCGCAGCACCATGCCGACCACGAAGACCGCGTCGAACTCCAGGCCCTTGCCCTGGTGGACGGTCATCACCTGGACGCCGATGCGCTGGCCCGCTGCGCCAGCCTCGCCGCGGTAGTCGACCGCGGCCAGCGCCGCGAGGCGCCGCGCCAGGCCGGCGCCGTCGAGCGTGGGCTCGCGCCGCACCACCGCGGCCGCAAGCCGTTCGAGCGCGGCCAGCCCCTCGAGGCGCGCCGCGCCCTCGGCACCACCCAGCGCCAGCGCGCCCGAGCGCAGGCCGGACAGGTCGATGACGGCCCGCAGCGCCTGGAGGGCGCTGCCGCGCGCAGCCTCCGAGCCAAGCTCGTCGAGCAGTCCGAGGTACGCGCGGGCGCCCTCCTCGCGCGCGATCGCGACGAGCCGGTCGGTCACCGGGGCGCCACCGGCATCGGCGACCGCGGCCGCGACTCGGCCCCACGGCATGCCCCAGCGCGGGTCGGCGGCGGCGCGCAGGTGGGCCTGGCCGTCGGCGGGCTCGGTGACGGCCCGCAGCCACGCCAGGGCGTCGCGCACCTCCCGCCGCTCGAACAGCCCAAGCCCTCCCCGCACCTGGTACGGAAGTCCCTCGGCCTCGAGCGCCTCGAGCACCGGGGCGACCTCCGTACGCACCGCGCGCATCAGCACCGCCTGCTCCTCGAACGGCACGCCCTCGCCGGCCAGGCGGCGCACCTCACCGGCCACCGCGCGCGCCTCGCCGACCGGATCCGGCGCGATCCAGAAGCGCGGCGCGGGGCCCGCGGCAGCCGTGTCGGCGCGGAGCCCGCGGGGGGTTCTGCCGGGCAGTGGCGCCACCACCGCAGCCGCGGCGTCGAGGATGGCCTGGTGGGACCGGAAGTTGCGCTCCAGGTGCAGCTCGTGGCAGCCGGGGTAGCGGTCGCGGAAGTCGGCCAGGTTCTTGGTGGTGGCACCACGGAAGCGGTAGATACCCTGGTCGTCGTCGCCCACCACCACCACGCTGGCCGCCGCGTCGGCCACCTGGTACAGCAACTGGGCCTGGGTGTGGTTGGTGTCCTGAAACTCGTCGACCAGGACGTGGCGGGTGCCCTCGCGCACCGCCTCGAGCCGGTCGGGCTGGGACCGCAGCAGCTCGATGGCACGGGTGATCGACATGCCAAAGTCCTCGAGGCCGGCCTCGTCGAGCCAGCGGTCGTGCGCCGCGAAGACCCGTGCGAACTCCACCTCGCGCCGCGCCGCGGCCGCCTCGCGCGGACGGGCGGCGCCGGCCAGGCGCTCGTCGGCCCACTGGCCGTACGACTGCGGCGCCACCAGCGCGTCGCGGCAGCGGTCGATGCGCCGGATGATCTCGCCCACCACGCGCGCCGGGTCGCCCCTCAAGTCGTAGGTGGTGAGGTCGAGGTCGCGGAGGCGCCCGAGCAGCAACAGCGCCCGGTCGGTCTCGTCGGCACGGTCGCGCGCGGGCAGCAGCCCGAGGTCGACACCGTGCACACGGCACAGGTCGATGGCCCAGGAGTGGAAGGTGGTGACCCGCAGCGTCTCGTGGGTGCGGCCGATCATCTCCTCGGCGCGGTCGCGCAGCTCGGCGGCGGCCTTGTGCGTGAACGTGAGGGCCAGCACCTCGGACGGCCGGGCGCCGCCGTCGACCAGCCAGGCCAGACGGCGGCAGAGCACGGCGGTCTTGCCCGCGCCGGCTCCCGCGAGCACCAGCAGCGGGCCCCCCGCATGGGTGACCGCCTGGCGCTGCGTGGAGGTGAGGTCGTCCAACACCGGGCCGGCCATGGTAGCCCCGGCCACGGACGTCGCCTGCCGGGCTAGAGTGCCGCGCCGTGGCCGACGTCCGACCCTTCCGCGCGCTTCGCTACGACGAGGCGGCGGCGGGTCCGCTGGGGTCGCTGCTGGCGCCGCCCTACGACGTCATCGACGACGACGAGCGCCGCGCCCTGCTGGCCCGCAGCCCCTACAACGCCTGCCACCTCATCCTTCCCGAGGTGCCCTACGCCCAGGTGCGCACGCTGCTGGATGGATGGACCGCCGGCGGCGTGCTTCGGCGCGAGGAGGCGCCGGTGCTCATCGCCTGGACGCAGCACTTCACCCTCGCCGACGGGACGGCCCGCGAGCGTCGGACCCTGCTTGCCGCCGTCGGCCTGGAGCCGTACGAGGCCCGGGTCGTGCGGCCCCACGAGCGCACCCACGCCGGCCCCCGTGAGGATCGGCTGCGCCTCACGCGCGAGGTGCGCACGAACCTCTCGCCGGTGTTCGGCCTCTACCCCGATCCCCGGGGCGCCGCGTGGACGGCGGCGCGCGTGGGCGGCTCGCCGTACGCCGAACTGGCCGACCCGGAAGGCACCGTCCACCGGTTCCACCTGGTGTCCGACCCGGCCGCTACCGAGGCCGTGGCGGCGGCGCTGGCCGACCGCTGGATCCTGATCGCCGACGGCCACCACCGCTACGAGACCGCGCTCGCCTACCGGAGGGAGCGCCGCGAAGCCGAGGGCCCCGGGCGCGAGCGGGCCTACGACCGCGTCCTCATGGGCCTCACCGCGCTGGACGATCCGGGGCTGGTGGTGCTGCCGACCCACCGCCTGCTGCCCCGCTGGCCCGAGGGCCCCGTCGACGGCCTGGCGGCGCGCCGGGTGGACGGCCTCGACGCCCTGCTGGAGGATCTCGCCGTCGCGCCCGCGGACGCGCCGGCGTTCGGGCTGGTTCGCCGCGACGGCCACGACCTGGTCACCGGCGAGCCCGACCCGTCGGCCTCGCCCGCCCAGCGCCTGGACGTGGCCGTGCTGGAACAGCGGGTGCTGGTGCCCCACCTGGGCGCCGACCAGGCCCAGCTGGCGCACGACGGCGCCCTCGGCTACACCAAGGACGCGCGCGAGGCGGCGGCCGAGGTCGAGGCGGGGCGCATCGGCGCCGCGGTCATCATGCGGCCCATCCCCAAGCCCGCCGTGGCCGCTGTCGCCGAGGCCGGCGAGACCATGCCGCAGAAGTCGACCTACTTCTTCCCCAAGCTGCTGAGTGGGGTCGCGTTCAACCCGCTCGATGACTGACCCGCCGTCAGACCGGGCGGCGGCGTGGATCGCCGCCCTCGACGCGGCCAGCGACGCCATCGCCGGGCTCCTGGCCGTTCTGCCGCCCGCCGAGCGGCGCCGGGAGCACGGCCGGGGCGCCGGTGGCGACATGACCGTGGAGATCGACGCCCGAGCCGAGGAGCAGGTGGTGGCACATCTGGCGCCGCTGGCGGTCCGGGAGGGCGGCCTCACCCTGATCGCGGAGGAGCGCGGCGAGGAGTCCATCGGCCCCGGCGGGCCACCACTCGTGGTGATCGACCCGATCGACGGCAGCCTCAACGCCAAGCGCGGCATGCCCGCCTTCGCCACCTCGGTCGCAGTGGCCGACGGCCCGGCCATGGGCGACGTGTGGCTGGGGTACGTGCGCGACTTCGGCACCGGCGTCACCTACACGGCCGAGCGCGGGCGCGGCGCCTGGAGCGGGAGGGCTCCGCTCCGCTGCGCGGACGCCGATTCGCCGGTGGAGCTCATCGCCCTCGAGGGTGCCTCGCCCGAGCGCATCGCCGCCGCGGTCGGAGGGCTCGTGGGCAAGGTGGACCGAATTCGCGTGATCGGCTCGCTGGCCCTGTCGCTGTGCGCGGTGGCCTCGGGCGCCTGCGACGCGATGGCCGGCCTGGCCACCGCGCGCCCGGTCGATACCGCCGCAGCCCAGCTCATCGCGCTGGAGGCCGGAGCGATCGTGGGGATGCCCAGGCCGGAGGACGTCGCGCGCACCCCGCTGGCACTTCGCGCGCGGCATTGGATCGTGGCGGCGCGCGACCCGGCCGCGCTCCAGCTGGTGGGCGCGGCGCTCCCCGACGCCGCCGCCACCGCTGGCTGAGTCATGAGCGCGCGAGCGCGGACGGGGCCTACAATCCCCGGCGTGGACATCGGGCGACGCAGGCTGACCGAGGGACGGCGGCGGGCTGCCGCCGGGGGCAAGGAAGGAGGAGCGCCATGCCCTCTGAGCGGGGAGGGCTGACGTCGCTGTGGCGGGCCCTCCGCCCGGACCCGCCGCGCGAGCCGGACGAGGCGCTGCCCGAGTGGGTGGAGCGCGAGACCGAGGGCTGGGACGGCATCGACCGCCTCACCTGGCGCGTCGCGCGCTGGATGGCGGCGTTCGTTCCCACCGTGTTCGTGCTCCTGGCCATCCTCGGCTCCACCGGCGGGGCCCCGCTGCCGCTGTTCACGCTGGCGACGCTCGGGGCCGGCGTCATCGCCTGGCTGATCGAGCGACGCTGGACCGCCAGACGCGAGGGCAGGAGCCGCGGCCGCCGCCGCGGGCGCCCGCGGCCGAGCCCGGCGGCAGCAGCCGCGATCGGGGCCGGGGCGGTGCTGGTGGTGATCTACATGGTGTGGGTGCTGAGCACCGCGTCGTGACGCTCGCGCACGACGCAGCCCGCACGCTGGGCAAGCTGTTCGCCCCACACGCGGAAGTGGGCACCTACGACGCCCCCGGCGGCGACGGGGACGCGCTGATCGCCGGCACCCCGCGGGATGGCGACGGCCGCATCGCCAAGCTGCTCACCAGCGGCTGACGCATCGTGCGCACACGGCGCTTGACCTGTGGCGCCCGCTGCATCACTATCAAGAGCAGGGGAGGCGGTAGCTGCCAGATCACCGTCGACCTGGCGCCGATCTCCCCGGTTCGTCGGACTCGACACTGGATCGGATGTACCCCGAACCTCAACGGGTGAGTGCCGTCACGAGAACGCCCAGTCGCGGCTCCCGGGAGCCGAACACGGGACGTGATGCGCCAGAAGGCGCAGGGTGGGCCGCCCGTCGCAGGCACGCGGGTGCACCGTGCCGGGTCGACGTCCGAAGGGCTACGGTCGCGCCGCCGCCGCTTGGCGCGCGCGCCGACCGACCGGCTCGCCAACCTCTGGAACAAGGTCCGGTGCGCCCCCCGCGGGCGCGCGTCGGGGCCGCCGGGGGGTGACGCCTCTGGATGCGGCGAACAGGGGGCGGGCCACCTCGGCCGGGGGCCGTGGGGGTCCGCCCATGACCCAAAATCAACGCCGCACAGCGGCCGGCGCGAGCAGGGAGACGTCGGCGGCGGTGAGGCCGTAGGGAGACGCGGAGAGCGGGGCCGTCGCCAGATCATCGGGCGGCGGCCCCGGGTGATTGTGGAGCGGGCCCCTCGGGCGTCGTACCGACCGCGGTCTCGGGCACACCGGCCAGCTGGCGCCACGCCCAGAACGCAAGCGCCAGGGCTACCACTCCCATGAAGATGCACAGCAACCAGAACGGCAGCACCGCGCTGCCGGCGGCGCCCGCCAGCGGCCCCGCGGCGTAGCCAGACGCGAACACCACGGTGAGGACGCCCGCCGAGAGACCGTAGGCGCCCTTCATGCCCGCGTCGTCCACCGCCATGGTGAGCAGGGGGCCGCTGGGCGACGCCACGATCGCGAATCCCGCGCCGACCACCAGCATCCACCCAGCGACCCACCAGGCCGGACCGAAGCCCAGCATCGGCAGCGAGGCGGCCAGGATCAGGCCGCCCGCGATGATCGGCGCGCGCCGGCCGTGCCGGTCGGACCAGCGGCCGGCCAACGGTGCGCCCGCCAGGCTGGTGACCAGGGCCGCCGAGAAGACCAGCCCCACGGCGGCGGGCCCGAGCCCCAGACGCTCGGTGAGGTCGAGCGGCAGCAGCGGCTCGATGAACGCGAGCACGGCCGCCAGGATTCCCAGCGCCACCGCGCCCGCCCGGGCCCGCGGCTGACGGGCCAGCCGCCGCATCGCGGGGATCACACGGGGCGCCCGCGGCGCGTCGGGCCGCCGCGTCTCGGGCACGAAGAGGGCGGGCACAACCAGTGCGGCCGGCAGCAGCGCAGCCGCGAAGAAGGTGATCTGGGTGCCCACGCTCTGGATCAGCAGGCCGCTGATCACCGGGCCCAGGAGCCCCGCGGCCCCGCCGGCGGTCTCGGCGAGCCCGATGCGGAAGCCCAGCTCGTTGGCCGGATAGACGTCGCTGATGGCGGCGATGCCCGCGGTCCAGGCCACTCCGGCCGCCGCGCCCTGGAGGCCGCGGGCAGCGGTCAGCAGTGCCACGTTCTGCGCGAGGGCGAAGGCGAGCGTGGCCACCAGCAGGGTGGTGGCCGCCGCGATGATGGCGGGCCGCCGGCCGAACCGCTCGACGGCGCCGGCGGAGGCGAGCGCGAGGATCAGCTGCGCCACCGGGAACGCCGCGAAGATGAGGGCAGCCACCGAGTCCGAGAAGCCATCCCGCTCGGCGAACACGGGCAGCGCCGGCACGACCATGGTGAACAGCAGGACCTCGGCCCCGATGAGGCCGCTGGCCATCAGGAAGACGAACCGGCGTCGCGACGCCGTGATCTCCACAGGGACCTCCTCGCCCACAACGACGACGGGGGCCCCGCGGGGCCCCCGTGTCACAACGTTGCAGGAGACTGCAGGACTACATCATGCCGCCCATGCCGCCCATGCCGCCGCCCATGTCGGGCATGCCGCCCGCGCCGCCGTCCTCGTCCGGGGCGTCGACCACCATGGCCTCGGTGGTGACCACGTTCTTGGCGATCGAGGCGGCGTTCTCGAGCGCCGAGCGGGTGACCTTGGCCGGGTCGATGATGCCGGTCTTGACCAGGTCGACGTACTCGCCCGAC
>JAUVPZ010000165.1 GCA_030598395.1 Miltoncostaeaceae bacterium
CGCGGCCGCGAAGCCCGCGACGTGCGCGTTGACGCCGCCCTTGTGGGTCCAGGAATAGGGGCAGACCAGCCCGACACGCAGCCCGGCTGCATCCACCGCCGGGCTCACCCGGGTTTCCCGCCTCCGCTCTCGGCGGGCGCCGGTCGCCACCGGCGGGGGCGCGCGCCGGGCAGGTGGATCCAGAACGCCACCGCAGCCCCGGCGGTGGCCACGACCAGGCCCAGCACGATGTCGAGCACGAAGTGGTTGCCGGTGGCGACCACCGCCACGGCGACGACCGGCCCCCACAGGAGGCCGGTTGCCCGAGTGGCGCTGCGGTGGGCCACCAGCGCGATGGCGATGCCCACGGTGAAGGCGAACGCGCTGTGCAGGCTGGGGATCGCGGCGAACGGGTTGTAGAAGACGGTGACCAGCGGCGAGTCGAGCGCGAGGGGGGTCTGCGAGTTGACGGTGTCGATGAAACCGGCGCCCGACAGGCGGGGCGGCGCCGTGGGCACCAGCCAGTAGATGGGGAGCGCGATGAACCACGCCACCAGCAGCGTGGTGCGCAGCACCAGATAGCCCTGGCGGTTGCGCCGGTACATCCACACCAGCGCCACTGGGACCACCGCGAACTGGGCGATGAGGTAGACCCAGTTCAGCAGGTCCATGACCGGCAGGCCGATGAGCGCCTCCTGGACGCCGCGCTCGATGCCGATGCCCACGCTCTCCTGCACGCGCATGACCCACTCGGCGTTCTGGAGAGCCGTCTCCTCGGCGCCGCTGGCCAGGCCGCGCACGAGCGAGTAGGCCACGTAAGCGCCCAGGAAGATGAGCAACTCGCGGTAGCCGTTCGGTATGCGCGACAGACGAGCGACCATCATCCCCCAGGGGTCGGGCGCGCCCAACACGGCGGTGCACCCCACCTGTCTCCCATCCCCAACAGGTGTGCCGGAACAGACTAGTGCCTGACCGCGCCCCGGCGCGAGGCCACGGCTACGAAAAGGCGGTTAAACGCAGGTTCAGACGGCGGCGAGGACGAGGGCGGCGTTGTTGCCACCCACGCCGAAGCACGCCGTGACCGCCACGTCGAGGTCGGCGTCGCGCACCCCGCCGTAGACGTGGTCCATGGCGTCGCAGTCGGGGTCGATCTCGCTGAGGTTGGCGGTGGCCGGGATGGTGCCCTCGCGGAGCGCCAGGGCCGTGATGGCCGCCTCCAGGCTGGAGGAGGCCCCGAGGCAGTGGCCGTGTTGCGGCTTGGTGGAACTGACCGCCACGCTCGTGGCCACGTCGTCGCCCAGCGCGCGGCGCAACGCCGCGATCTCGGAGACGTCGCCACCCTGCGTGGCGGCCCCATGGGCGTTGACGTAGTCGACCTGCTCGGCGCTGAGGCCGGCGTCGGCGAGCGCCCGCGACACGGCGGCCCCACCCGCGCTGCCCGTGGGATCGGGGTTGATGAGGTTGTCGGGCCCGGCGCTGGAGCCGAAGCCGAGCACCTCGCAGTAGATCGGGACGCCACGAGCCCGCGCGAGGTCGAGGCGCTCGAGCACCACCACCGCCCCCGCCTCGCCCAGCAGGAAGCCGTCCCGTGAGGCGTCGAAGGGCCTGGCGGCGCCGGCGGGGTCGTCGCCGCGGCTGGACAGCGCGCCCGCCGCGGCGAAGGCCGCCAGCCCCATGGGCGTGATGCCGGCGTCGGCTGCGCCGGCCACCATGGCGTCGGCGCTGCCCCGGCGGATGACCTCCGAGGCGTCGCCGATGGCCTGCACGCCCGCGGCGCAGGCCGTGGACGTGCACGACAGCGGCCCGCGCAGCCCGACCTCGATGGCCACCTGGGCGGCGGCCATGTTGGGCAGCAGCATGGGCAGCGCGAAGGGCGACACGCGGTCCGTCCCTCGCGTCCATGCGATCTCCAGCTGGTCCTGGTGGCTGCCCAGGCCGCCCAGCGCCGTGCCCACCACCACGCCCACCCGGTCGCCGCCGCCGTTGACGCTCAGCCGGGCGTCGTCGAGGCCGAGGCGCGCCGCCGCCACCGCGAGGTGGGCGAAGCGGTCCATGCGCGACGCCGAGCGCCGGCTGAGGAAGTCCTCGACCTCGAACTCGAGCGCCTCGCACGCCGCCTGGACCGGCGCCTCGTCGGGATCGACCAGCGTGATGGGCCCCGCCCCGGAGCGGCCCTCGAGCACGGCGCGCCAGTTGGCGTCGTAGCCGACGCCGAGCGGCGACACGAGCCCGAGGCCGGTGATGACGACACGGTTGTCGGTCTGGCGATCCCGCATGGGTGAGGCGCCCCGGAGCCCCCGGCCCGTGGGGCGACCTTGCAGTCTACCCCCGCCCGGGGCTGCCGGCGCGGGCCACGGCCTCGCGGCGGGCGTCAGTCGCCCGCCGTGGGCGCTGGCCCGGAGCGAGGCGTCGCGCCCCGGCGACCGCCGATCCAGGCCAATAGCAGCACCGCGACGACGCCCACCAGCGCCAGCAGCGCGGGCACGACCCACTCGCCGGACGGCGGAGCGGCCACCTCGGCGCTGTCGATGCCCTCCGGCCAGGGCCAGAGCACGCGCAGCGAACCGATCATCAGCCCGATCAGCGCGGCCAGCACCAGGTCGTGGAACCGGCGCAACAAC
>JAUVPZ010000095.1 GCA_030598395.1 Miltoncostaeaceae bacterium
ATTGGATTCTTGAGCGCCGCCTTTGTCGTCGCCGCCATCGCGGGGCTGATCGGGGCACTCGTCACCAAGAAGGCCAGCGTCTAGGGGGGCGACGATGGAAGCTCATGCACAGCCAACCCCAAGCTCCGTGGCCGAGAAGCCGGACGGCCCGGTGGCCGCGGTGCTGCTTGCGTGCGGGATCGGCTCGTTCGTACTGGGCCTGTTCACGGTTCTGAGCGAGGCAAGTCAAGGAATACATGACTTCCTCCCGTTCAACGACCGGGTCGGCCCTCTGTCGGGAAAGACGACGCTGGCCGTGGCCGCCTTCGTGGGTTCCTGGATCGTCCTCGGCTACGCGTGGCGCAAGCGCGACATGGACCTGAAGCCGGTGCTGATAGTGACTGTCGTGCTCGTCGCGATCGGCGCCGTACTGACGTTCCCGGAGGTGTTCCTGGCTTTCAAGTAGCGGGTAGCGGTGGTTCCTGACTGGCCTGTTCAACCGCCAGGCCGGTGGCCCGTGGCGAGTAAGCGGCGGCCTGCGCGACCGCCTGGCGGAGCTCTATCGACCGTTCCGGTTTTATCTGCGTCCCGTGACACGCCCTCACGATGGCGCCGGTTGCGGCCGACTGAACATGCGTGAGCGCCGTGAGGGAGTCAGGCCGGAGGATCGCGGCGCTGCTGGCGCTGGCCGGGGCGTTGGGTCTCGTCCAGATTCCGGTCTCGCTCGGGGCCGGCGGGCGGCTGGTCGACCGGCTCGAGCGCGCCGAGCAGCGCGCCGGGGCCGTGGAGCGCCACCTCGAGGCGGCGCGGGCCGAGCGGCGCGAGGCCGCCGGGCCCACGCCGCGCCTCGATGCGCGCATCGAGCGCCTGGAGCGTGCCCAGAATCGCGCGTTGACCGCGCGTGCCCGGCTGGCCGGCCAGGTCGCCGAGGCGCGACGCAGGGCGTTCGCGCGGCCGTGGGCGCACGTGGCAATGCAGCGGGCGACGCCGCGGCTCGGGTCGCGGGGGCTGATGCGCGCCACGACGCCGGACGACGAGCGTGCGGTGCTCGGCGCGCCGCTGTGGCGGCCGGCCACGTTGATCGGCGTCCCGTTCGCCGGGACGCACACGCTCGGCAACTGGCAGTCGGACCGTGCGCTTGACCTGTACGTGCCGGTGGGCACCCCGGTCCGCGCGGTCGAGGACGGCGTCGTGCTGTGGACGGCGCGTCCGCGCAGCCGGGACCCGCGGTTCGCCGGCGCCCGGCTCACCCTGCACGGCCGGGTCGGCGAGTACTTCTACACACACCTCTCGCGGCTGCGGGTGCGGCCGGGCCAGCAGGTGCGCCGCGGGCAGGTCCTGGGTCGCTCAGGCACCGCCAACGCGACGCCCCACCTGCACTTCGCGGCCCGCGTCACCGACCCACTGGTGCTCGTGGGGCTGCGCGACGCCCCCGGCGCGACGGGCCGCTCCGTCGAGGCCGAGCGCCGCTAGCGATCTCGTCCACCGCGGGCGTCGCCCCTCGGAGGAATCGCATGCCTTGCACCGCCACCCGCGCCCGCTAGGCCCGGCTCCCGGCGCTCTTCGACCACCTGTACGCCGTGGGCCCGTCAACCATCGCGGACGCCGCGGGCAACCGGTCGGCGCCGAGCCGGTGCTGCGGCGACCTCGCTAGGGCCCCAGCAGTTCCTTCGCCGATAGGTCGTCGGGCAGGGGCACCTCCCGCGGAGGCCTCCCCTCGTCGGCCTCCCAGGCCTCGTACGCCACGCCGTCGCGGCCCTCGTGGGTGCCGGCGCCACCCAGCGCCACTGCCACGCACCGCTGCCGGTGCCGGTTGGCGACCTGCCGCCGCACGTCCGGCCCCACGCGTGCAACATCGCCCGGCCCCAGGGTGTGCTCCTCGCCTGGGCCCGTCATGATCGTGAAGGTCCCCTCGAGCACCAGGTAGACCTCCTCCTGGCGCTCGTGCCGGTGGATGCGCCCGCGCTCGCCTGGCTGCAGCACCATCAGGTTCATCCCGAACGCGGTCACGCCCAGCGCCCGTCGCAACGACTGGAAGCGCTCGCCGGTGTCGGCGTCGATCTTGCCGAGGGTGAGGCCGTCCTCCACGGGCGCCGAACCCTACCGCCACGTTGACACCCACGCTCGGCGGAGCCTACCGTCCGGCTGCGGTGTCCCGGCGACCAACACGCACCGGCAGGACGACGGGGGGCTCGGTGGGCCGGGTGTCGACGAGCAGCGAGGTCCTGTTCGACGAGGCGGCGCCGCTGCGCCTGGAGCGGGGCGGCGTGCTGGCGCCGGTCGAGGTGGCCTACGAGACGTACGGCCGTCTCGACCGCGACGCGGCCAACTGCGTGGTGATCTGTCACGCGCTCACCGGCGACGCCAACGCGGCCGGCCACCACGGCGACCCGGAACGACCGGGCTGGTGGGACAACATGATCGGCCCCGGCAAGCCGGTCGACACCGAGCGCTACTTCGTGGTGTCGTCGAACCTGCTGGGGGGCTGTCAGGGCACCACCGGGCCAAGCTCCATCGACCCGGCCACCGGGCGGCCGTACGGGCTGCGCTTCCCGCAGTTCACGGTGCGCGACCTGGTGGAGGTCCAGCGCGCGCTGCTGGGCCGGCTGGGCGTGGCGCGTCCCCTTGCCGCGATGGGCGGGTCGCTGGGCGGCATGCAGGCGCTGCAGTGGGCGCTCGATCATCCGGGCGAGTTGCGCGCCGCCCTCGCCCTGTGCGCGTCCAGCCGCCTCTCGGATCAGAACATCGCCTTCTCGGCGGTGGCCCGGCGGGCGATCATGACCGACCCCGACTTCCGGGGCGGCGACTACTACGGCACTGGGCGCACGCCCGAGCGCGGCCTGGCGGTGGCGCGGATGATGGCCCACATCACCTACCTCTCCGAGGAGTCGATGCGCCGCCGCTTCGACCGCCGGCACACCGACGGCGGGCCGCGCCACGACATGGGCATCGACTTCGAGGTGGAGAGCTACCTGCACCACCAGGGCGAGGTGTTCCTGCGGCGGTTCGACGCCAACAGCTACCTGTACCTCAGCCGGGTGATGGACTACTTCGAGCCCTTCGCGGACCCCACGGTGCTGGCCCGCCTGCCCGAGGTGGACGCCCGTTTCCTCGTCGTGTCGTTCAGCACCGACTGGCGGTTCGACGCCTCTCATTCGCGGCGGATCGTTCAGGCGCTGGCCGACACGGCCGGTTCTGTGACCCACCGCGACGTCCCCTCGCCGCACGGCCACGACTCGTTCCTGCTGCCTGTCGCCGAGTACCACGGCCTGGTGGGCGCGTTCCTCAGGGGCGCCCACCGTGCGGCGGTATCCTGATCACGACGGCCTCGAGGGGGGCCGCCAGGAGGCGGGATGTCGGAGAATGGCGACGGGAGGCCCGGCCGCCGCGTGAGCCCGCGGATGATCGCGGGCCTCGTGGTGCTCGTGATCGTCGTCGTGTTCGCCGTCGTCAACAGCCAGACGGTGTCGATCGACTTCGTGGGCACGTCGGTCGACCTGCCCCTGGTCATCGTGATCCTGGCCGCGTTTCTTCTGGGCGCGCTCGCCGATCGTCTGCTCATCGTGATCCGCCGCCGGCGCCAGCGGCACTAGCGGCCTCCGCGGGCTGGAGCGGCCTCGCAGTCGATCCGCTCCTTCCTCGACGCCGCCGGCGAGTTCGGCGAGCGACTCGCCGGGGTCGAGCCACTCCCGCTGACCCTGGGGCTGCTGTTCAGCCTGGCGAACCTGCTGCTGCGGGCTCGCGGGTGGCAGAACATCCTCCGCGCGTCCTACCCGCAGACGCTGCTGCGCTACCGCGACGTGTCGCGCGCCTACGTGGCCGGGGTCGGCGTGAACGCGGTGATCCCCGCCAGGGTCGGCGACGTCCTCAAGCTCTACCTCGTCAAGCGCCGCGCCCCCGAGACACGCTGGCCCGGGCTGGCCGCGAGCCTCGTCACCGAGACCCTGTTCGACTGGGTCATCGCGGCGTCCCTGCTCATCTGGGCGCTCGAGACCGGGGTGCTGCCGGGACTGCCGCGCTTGCCCAGCCTCCCGGCCTTCGACCTGTCGTGGGCGTTCCGGAACCCGGAGTTCGCGGTGCTCATCGCGCTCGGCGTGGCCGCCCTTGTGTGGCTGATCAGCCGGCGCGTGCGGGCCTTCTGGGCCGAGTTCGGCGCCGGTCTCGCAATCCTGCGCACCCCCGGTGCCTACCTGCGCCGGGTGGTGACCTGGCAGACGGTCGCCTTCGTCAGCCGCCTCGCGGGGGCGTACTTCTTCCTGGAGGCGTTCGGCGTACCGGGCAGCTTGCACAACGCGCTCATCGTGCAGGTGGCCGGCGCGCTGGCCAGCCTCTTCCCGGCCACGCCCGGCGGGCTGGGGCCCAAGCAGGCGTTGCTCGTGGTGATGCTGGCCGGCTCGGCAGCGCGCAGCCAGGTGCTGGCGTTCAGCGTCGGGATGGAGCTGACGCTGGTCGCGTTCAGCGCCGTGATCGGGCTGGCAGCGCTGGCGTCGCTGACCGGCGGCTTCGGCATCCGCAGCACCATCCAGCAGGCCAGGGACTCGCGCGCTGAGGCCCAGTCGGGCTCAGGGCCCGGCGACTAGCCAGCCCGGTTAGGCTCTGGCGTGGAGCGCCTCACGATGCACGGCTATGTCGCCAACACCGACTTCGACTGGTACACGCATCTGCGGGCGCAGGACCGGTTGGACGAGGTCAACTTCTGGCAGCCGTCGGGCGGCCGAGCGTTCCGCGTCGTCGAGCGCGGCGCGCCATTCTTCTTCAGGCTGAAGTCACCGCAGAACGCGATCTGCGGGTTCGGCTGGTTCGTCCGGCACTCGGTCGCGCCCGCGTGGCTCGCGTGGGACAGCTTCGGGGAGGCCAACGGTGCCCCGAGCTTCGACGAGATGCGTCGGCGCATCGAGCGCTACCGCCGCGCCGAGCGGGATCCGGCGGGCAATTACGCCGTCGGCTGCCTGATGATTGCTCGACCCGTCTTCTTCGCGCCCGACGACTGGGTACGTCAGCCTGCGGGCTGGGCGCGCAACATCGTGCAGGGCAAGAGCTTCGATCTTCGGAGCGGCGAGGGGGATCGCATTCTCAACGAGTGCCTCGAGCGGGCCGCCGGCCGACTCGAGGACGGCGAGGCCGACGGGGAGCGTTTCGGCGATCCGCTGGCGGTGAGGCCGCGCCTCGGTCAGGGGATGTTCCGTATCGCGGTCCTCGACGCCTACGGCGGGTCGTGTGCAGTGACCACCGAGCACTCGCTCCCCGTGCTGGAGGCCGCGCACATCCAGCCGTACGCGTCCGGAGGCGAGCACGACGTCGCGAACGGCCTGGTGCTGCGGGCGGATCTCCATCGGCTCTTCGATCTGGGCTATCTCACGATTCGACCCGACCACCGGGTGGAGGTCAGCCGCCGACTGCGGGACGAGTGGGAGAACGGTCGCGTCTACTACGACCTTGCCGGCCGGGAGATCGCGCTCCCCAGCGACGTCGGCGAGCGCCCCGATCCGGGGCTGCTGGCCTGGCACAACGAGCAGGTGTTTCTCCCCTCCTTCTAGGGAATCGGGTGTCCGGTGGACCCGCCGTTCATCACACGGAACCGGTGGCCGCCACCGGACCACGGACGCATCAAGCGACCGCTTGTCCTGGTCGGGGTGCAATCAGCACGCGCCGCGGGACCGGGCCCGCAAGAGGCCGGGCCAGCGCGGCGCGCGTCGGGGCGCCACGCTTCGCCCAGCCCGTCTGTCGACCCCTTGTCAACGGAAAGCGACGGGGCGAGGCAGCGGCATCCTCTCCCGCAATCGGGCGTGGCATCGCCACCCCGCTCGCCGGGGGTGCGCCAGTTGGCGGTGCGTTCGGGCGCCAAGTGCGACGTCCGACAAGACCGGGGTGGTGCAGAGGCTTGGCCGTTTGGTCCTGATCGGCGACGCCGATCGCTGCGATGGTCCGGGCCGTGGCGCCGCTGAAGTCGTTCTACAAGGGCGAGCCGCTCGGAAAGCTTCCGGCGTGTGCGATCTGCGGCGGTCCAGGAGAGGGACCGCGAGGGCGGCTTCGACTCGGCTATGGGGTGTCGGTGTGGCTGTGCGCCG
>JAUVPZ010000098.1 GCA_030598395.1 Miltoncostaeaceae bacterium
GCGTAGGTGGGCGCCGCGCATCGCCTCGCGATGGCGCTCGAGTGCCTGCCATTCGGGCAGATGGGTGGGCTGACGTGGCATCAGGCGCGTACCTCCGGGCGGCTCGGACCGCGCGAAGTCTCGCACCTAGCGCCTTCCTGGCGCCAAGAAATGTGCTCGAACCCCTCGCCAACCGTCCGCCGTCGTTGGTAGCGTGGCCGCGTTCCCCGCGATCTGAGAGGAGCCTCATGAACAAGAGCGAGTTCACCTCCCGTCTGGCGAAGCGAGCAGATGTCAGTGGGGCGGAGGCCCACCGCTTGGTGCAGGCGTTCCTGGACGAGGTTCAGGGCGCGCTGGCCAGAGGTGATGACGTCGCGTTTGCGGGGTTCGGGAAGTTCTCGGTCTCCCAGCGCGCGGCCCGCGAGGGCGTCAACCCGCAGGATCCGTCCAAGAAGGTGCACATCCCGGCGCGGACCGTCCCCAAGTTCACGCCTGGCGCCGTGCTCAAGAGCGCCGTCGACAAGAAGTAGTCGTCCGGTTGGCAGTCCGGGCCCGCGCCGCGCGCGGCGCCCGGGGCTGAGCGGGTGAGGAGCGCCAAGGGGCTCACCATCGTGGCGATGGTGGCCTGGGGGGTGGCGTACGTCCCCTCCGCGCTGCTCATCGAGAGCTGGTCGCCCCTGCTCGCGGCCGGCGCGCGCCTCGGCCTGGCCGGGCTGGTGCTGCTGGGCGTGCTGGCCGCCACCGGCCGGTCGCCGTGGCCCCGGGCCAGCCTGGCGGCGGTTGCCTGGCTGGCCCTCACGCAGAGCGTGCTGTTCTACGGGGCAACCTTCTGGGGCATCCAGCAGGAGGGCGCTGGCCTGGCTGCGGTGCTCTCGAACACCGACCCCATCTTCGTGGCGGCCCTCGGTGCGCTCCTGCTGTCCGAGCGGCTGGTTGGCCGGCAGTGGGCCGGCCTGGCGATCGGTCTGATCGGTGCCGGCATCGCGGCCTGGGACGGGCCGCCCTGGCCGCCCGGGCTCTCGCTCACCGCGCTGGTGGTGATGGGCGGCGCGCTGGCGTGGGCCCTGGGCACCGTGACCGCGGCGCGCGGCGTGCGCGAGACGGCCTCGCCGCTGGCGCTGGCGGCCTGGCAGATGACGCTGGGCGGGGCCGCGCTCCTGGTGTGGGGTGCCATCGGGGGCGGCGAGGTGGTCGCCGTGGGGCCGCGGGAGGTTGCGCTGGTCATCGGCCTGGCCGTGGCCGCCTCGGCGCTCCCGGCCGTGCTGTTCTACACGGCGCTGCGGCACGCCCCGGCTGCCGAGGTGTCGGCCTGGTTCTTCCTCATCCCGGTGATCGGCGTGCTGTCGGCTTGGCCGCTGCTGGGCGAGCGCCCGACGCCACAGCTCATCGCGGGCCTGGTGGCGGTGTCGGCGGGCATCTGGCTGGTGGTGGCGCATCGCCCGGGGGTCAGCGGCCGGCTGGCACCTGCTCCTGCGCCCGATGAGTAGGCTGCCCCGGCGATGGATCTGGCCCCCCTGATCGCGCCCAACGACCGGAAGATCGTCGTCGTCCTCATCGACGGGCTGGGCGGCTTCCGCGACGGGGACGCCGGCACGGAGCTGGAGGACGCGGCCACGCCGAACCTGGACGCGCTGGCGGCGGAGGGCAGCACCGGCCTGGTTGAGATCGTGGGCCCGGGTATCACCCCGGGATCGGGGCCGGGCCACCTGGCCCTGTTCGGCTACGACCCGCTGGAGTTCCAGCTGGGGCGCGGGGCGCTGTCGGCGGCAGGGCTTGACGTGGAGCTGCGGCCGGGCGACGTGGCGGCGCGGGGCAACCTCTGCACGCTCGACGCCGACGGCCGGATCAGCGACCGCCGCGCCGGTCGCATCGCATCCGAGGTGGCGGGCCCGCTGGTGGAGCGCCTGCAGGCCGAGGTCGCGGTGGACGGGGTGGAGGTGGTGCTGCGCCACGAGCGCGAGCACCGTCTGCTGGTGGTGCTGCGCGGCGCGGGGCTGGACCACCGGCTGGCCGACACCGACCCTCAGGTCACGGGTGTGGCGCCCCGCGCGCCCGAGGCGCTGGAGCCGGCTGCGAGGCACGCGGCCGCGGCCGTCGCCGAACTGGACCGGCAGGTGCGGCGGATCCTGTCGGACGAGCCCGCGAACGCGGTGCTGCTGCGCGGCTTCGACACCCAGACGGCGCTGCCCAGCATGACCGAGCGCTACGGTGTCGACGCTGCGGCCATCGCCATCTACCCCGTGTACCGCGGCATCGCACGCCTACTCGGCATGGCCGTGACCCCGCGACCGGACGGCCTGGCCGGCCAGGCCCGCCAGCTGGCCGAGCTCTGGGACCGCCACGACTACTTCTTCGTGCACCACAAGGCCGCGGATGCGGCCGGCGAGGACGGTGACCGGGCGGCGAAGATCGCGGCCATCGAGGACGTCGACGCCGCCCTGCCCGCCATCCGCGAGCTCGAGCCCGACGTCCTGATGGTCACCGGCGACCACGCCACGCCGCCACAGCTCAGCGCCCATGCCTGGCATCCGGTGCCGGTGGTCGTGGCCGGCCCGCACGTGGGCCGCGACGACACCGACCGGTTCGGCGAGCGCGCCTGCTGCCGGGGCATGCTGGGCCCGCGGCCGATGACGCACATGATGCCGCTGCTGCTGGCGGCGTCGGGCAAGCTCGCGAAGTTCGGAGCCTAGTGTCCCGAGTCAGCAATTAATGGGCAGTTTCGCGGCTGCATCCCGTCGCCATGCGGTGTCCTCGGTCGGCCCGATTTCCACCGATATCGGGCCTCCCTGCGTCCTTGCCTTCGCTCGGGATTCGCGCGCGAAACATGCGACGAACCGCTGAGACAGGACACCAGTTGCCCACGGTGTTCACGCGCATCATCGAGGGTGAGCTGCCGGCCGAATTCGTCTGGCAAGACGAGCGCTGCGTGGTGTTCCTGTCGATCAACCCGCTGGCGCGCGGGCACGCGCTGGTGGTGCCGCGCGTCGAGATCGACCACTGGATCGACCTGGACGACGACCTCCTGGCGCACCTGATGGCGGTGGCGCGGCGGGTGGGGGAGGCGCAGCAGCGGGCCTTCTCCCCCAGGCGCGTGGGGGTGATCGTGGCCGGGTACGAGGTGCCGCACACGCACGTGCACGTGGTTCCCACCACCTCGATGGCCGAGATGCACTTCGCCAACGCGGCGAGCGGCGTGGATCCGGCGGAGCTGGAACGCACCGGCAGAGCGCTGCGCGCGGAGCTCGGCATGTAGACGTCAAAGGGGCGGCGCCCTGGACCTGTGCGATGCTTTCGCCGTGATGGGCGAAGGCGAGGCACCCGGCGCCGACGAGTGGCGTGCGCTGGCCGAGCGCGAGTTGCGCGGCCGCGACCTCGATGAGCTGCTGACCACCACGCCCGAGGGCATCGAGGTCAAGCCTCTCTACACGGCCGACGACCTGGAGCGCGTCGAGGCGGCCGGGCTTCCCGGGTTGCCCCCCTTCACGCGGGGCGTGCACGCCACGATGTACGCCAACCGGCCCTGGACGGTGCGCCAGTACGCAGGATTCTCCACCGCCGAGGAGTCCAACGCCTTCTACCGCCGCAACCTGGCGGCGGGACAGACTGGTCTGTCGGTGGCCTTCGATCTCGCCACCCACCGCGGCTACGACAGCGATCACCCCCGCGTGGTCGGCGACGTGGGAAAGGCGGGCGTGGCCGTGGACAGCGTGGAGGACATGAAGATCCTCCTCGACGGCATCCCGCTGGACCGCATCTCGGTGTCGATGACCATGAACGGCGCCGTGCTGCCTGTGATGGCGGCCTACATCGTGGCGGGCGAGGAGCAGGGCGTGCCGGCGGCCGAGCTGTCGGGCACGGTCCAGAACGACATCCTCAAGGAGTTCATGGTCCGCAACACCTACATCTACCCGCCCGCGCCCAGCATGCGGATCGTGGCCGACGTCATCGAGTACACGGCGCGAGACATGCCGCGCTTCAACTCGATCTCCATCTCCGGCTACCACATGCAGGAGGCCGGGGCGACCGCCGTGCAGGAGCTGGCCTTCACGCTGGCCGACGGGCTGGAGTACGTGCGCGCGGCGCTGGGCAAGGGGTTGGACGCCGACGACTTCGCGCCGCGCCTGTCCTTCTTCTTCGCGGTCGGCAAGGACTTCTTCATGGAGATCGCCAAGCTGCGGGCGGCGCGCCTTTTGTGGGACCGTGTCATGCGCCAGTTCGAGCCCAGGCTGCCCGCGTCGCGCATGCTCCGCACCCACTGCCAGACCTCGGGCGTCTCGCTCACCGGGCAGGATCCCTACAACAACGTCATCCGCACCGCCTACGAGGCGCTGGCGGCGGTGCTGGGCGGCACGCAGAGCCTGCATACCAACGCGCTGGACGAGGCCGTGGGGCTCCCCACCGACTTCTCGGCGCGCATCGCCCGCAACACCCAGCTCATCCTGGTCGAGGAGACCGGCGTGCCGCGGGTGGTCGACCCGCTGGGCGGCAGCTACTACGTCGAGAGCCTCACCGCCAGCGTCGCCGCGGCCGCGTGGGAGCTCATCGAGGAGGTCGAGGCCCTCGGGGGCATGACCGCCGCCGTCGAGGCCGGCATGCCCAAGCTGCGCATCGAGGAGGCGGCGGCGCGGCGCCAGGCACGGGTCGACCGCGGCGATGAGGTGGTGGTGGGCGTCAACCGCTACGCCGCCGTCGACGAGGAGCCGATCGAGTTCCTTGAAGTCGACAATCGCGCCGTGCGCGAAACGCAGGTGGCCCGGCTCGAGCGGCTGCGCGCCGAGCGCGATGCCGGCCGCGCCGAATTCGCGCTGCGGGCCCTGCGTGACGGGGCGCGCGGCGAGGGCAACCTGCTTGAGCTGGCCGTGGAGGCCGTCCGCGCCCGCGCAACCGTGGGCGAGGTGTCGGACGCCCTCGAGGAGGTCTTCGGGCGGCACCGGGCAGAGGTACGCGGCGTGTCGGGCGTGTACGGCGCAGCGGCGGCCGGAGACCCCGACTACGAGGCGGTACGCGAGCGCGTGGCCGAGTTTGCCCGCCTGGAGGGCCGCCGACCGCGGCTGCTGGTGGTGAAGCTGGGTCAGGACGGGCACGACCGGGGCGCCAAGGTGATCGCCACCGCGTTCGCCGACCTGGGGTTCGACGTCGACGTTGGCCCGCTGTTCCAGACGCCCGAGGAGGCGGCGCGCGACGCCGTGGAGGCCGACGTGCACGTGGTGGGGGTCTCCACCCAGGCCGCCGGGCACAAGACGCTGGTCCCCCGGCTCATCGACGCCCTGCGCGAGGCAGAGGCCGGCGACGTGCGCGTGGTGGTGGGCGGCGTGGTGCCGCCGCAGGACCACGCCGCGCTTCGGGCGGCCGGGGTCGCGGCGGTGTACGGGCCGGGCAGCCGCATCCCCGAGGCGGCGGGCCAGGTGCTGGACCTGATCGGCGGGCGCACCGCCGCGTGAGCGGGGCGCCCGCGCCTGCCGCGCTGGCGAGGGCCGTCGCCGGCGGCGATCGCAGGGCCCTGGCGCGCGCGATCACCCTGGCCGAGTCGGACCGCGCCGACGACCGAGCAGGGGCTCGCGAGCTGCTGGAGGGGGTGCTGCCGCACGCCGGCGGTGCGGTGCGGGTGGGCATCACGGGCGCGCCCGGCGTGGGCAAGTCGACCCTGATCGAGGCGCTGGGCGTGCGTCTGGTCGACGCCGGCCATCGCGTAGCGGTGCTGGCGGTCGACCCCACCAGCGTGGTCAGCGGCGGATCGGTGCTGGGCGACAAGACCCGCATGAGTGAGCTGGCCAGACAGGAGCGGGTCTTCATCCGCCCGAGCCCCTCCGGCCAGGCCGGCGGCGGGCTGGCCCGGCGCACGCGCGACGCGGTGATCCTCGTGGAGGCCTGGGGCGCCGACGTCGTGCTCGTCGAGACGGTGGGGGTGGGTCAGTCGGAGACCGCGGTGGCGCGAACAGTGGACGTGGCGGTGCTGCTTGTCAGCCCCGGCGCCGGCGACGATCTCCA
>JAUVPZ010000139.1 GCA_030598395.1 Miltoncostaeaceae bacterium
CGACCTCATCGCCGAGCCGGCGGGAGCCGCCTCCTCCCGCGCCGCGCTTGGCGAGGCCGTGGCCGCCGGATGGGAGGCAGGCTGGTACAGGCGCCGGGCCCGGCGGCATCGGTCGTCATCCGCGGCGCGCGCCTCCTCGACCCACTGGCGGGCATCGACGAGCAGCGCGACCTCGTGGTGCGCGACGGCGCGATCGGCGGCGACGCGCACGGCCTGCCGGAAGTGGACGGCGCGGGCAGGGTGGTGGTGCCCGGGTTTGTGGACCCCCACGTGCACCTGCGCACGCCCGGCCGCGAGGACACGGAGGACATTGCGAGCGGCAGTGCGGCCGCCGCCGCGGGCGGCTACGTGACCATCCTCGCGATGCCGAACACCCACCCACCCGTCGACTCGGCGTCGGTGCTGGGCGCGCTGATCGAGACGGCCGAGCGCGAGGCCCGGGTGCGGGTGGGCTTCTACGGCGCCATCACCATCGGCCAGCGGGGCGAGGCGCTCACCGAGCAGGTCGAGATGGCCGGCGCCGGTGCGGTGGGCTTCACCGACGATGGTTTCCCCGTGGTCGACGCCCAGGTCATGCGGCGGGCCCTCCAGTACCAGCGCATCACCGACCGGCCCCTCGTGCTGCACGAGGAGGACCCCGATCTCTCGCGCGGCGGCGTGATGCACGAGGGCGCCGTGTCCAGCCGGCTCGGCCTCGGCGGCATTCCGTCCATCAGCGAGGGCGTGGCGGTCGCGCGCGACGCGGGGCTGGCCGCCTACGAGGGCGGCCGGCTGCACATCTGCCACGTGTCGGCGCGCGAGACGGTGGAGGAGGTGCGCCGGGCGAAAGAGCGCGGCGTCGCCATCACCGCCGAGGTCACCCCGCACCATCTCATCCTCACCGACGAGGCGGTGCTCTCGCTGGACGCGTCGCGCTACAAGATGAACCCTCCGCTGCGCGATGTCTCGGACCGCCAGGCGCTGGTCGAGGCGCTGGCCGACGGCACCATCGATTGCGTGGCCACCGACCACGCTCCCCACGCCGAGCAGGAGAAGGAGGCGCCCTACGAGGAGGCGCCGTTCGGCGTGACCGGTCTCGAGACGGCCTTCGCGGCCTGCCACACCCACCTGGTGCAGCCCGGCCACCTCGACCTGCCCACCCTCGTGCGGCGCATGAGCGGCGACCCCGCCGCCGCGCTCGGGCTGCCGGTGCCAACGCTGGCGGACGGCGCCGTGGCCGACCTGGCACTTATCGACCTCGGGGCCCGGGGCACGGTGGGGCAGGATGGGTTCCGGAGCAAGTCCAGCAACTCGGCCTTCCTGGGCGAGCCATTGTCCGGTCGGGTGGAGATGACGATCGCGGGAGGGCAGATGGCATGGCAGGCGTAGGGACAAGGCACGGCGCGCTCCTTCCCCGGGAGGGAACCGGCCTGATCATCATCGACGTGCAGGAGGCCTTCCGGCCGGCCATCCACGCCTTCGACGAGACGGCCGCCAACTGCGGCCTGCTGGCCGAGGGCTTCGGCGTGCTGGGCCGGCCGGTGCTCGCCAGCGTCCAGTACCCCGAGCGCCTGGGCGAGATCGTGCCCGAGGTGGCAGAGCGGATGCCCCACGGCGCCGAGCCCGTGTCCAAGCTGCGCTTCTCGGCCTGCGGCGTGGAGGCGTTTGACGCGGCCCTCGATGCGGCGGGCTGCGAGACGTGGGTGCTCGCGGGCATCGAGACGCACGTCTGCGTCAACCAGACCGCCCACGACCTGCTCGAGCGCGGCCTCGCCGTGCACGTGGCAGCCGACGCCGTCAGCTCGCGCACCGAGCGCAACCGCGACCTCGGCCTGGCCAAGATGGCGGCAGCCGGGGCCGTCGTGACCAGCGCGGAAACCGCGCTCTTCGAGATGCTCGAGGAGGCGGGCTCGCCCGAGTTCAAGGCAATCTCACGGCTCGTCAGGTGAGCGCCGGCTCGGCCCACGTGGTTCTCGAGGACGGCCTCGTGCTGCCCGCCCGCTCGGTGGCCGCGCCCGGCACGGCCCTCGGCGAGATGGTGTTCACCACCGGGATGACCGGTTACCAGGAGGCGGTGACCGACCCCTCCTACCTGGGGCAGATCCTGTGCTTCACGGCGCCGATGATCGGCAACTACGGCACTGGACCCGGGACCACCGAGAGCGGCCGTGTGTGGCCGGACGCCGTCATCATGACGCGGGCCACCGACGAGCCGGGCGCCGCCGGACCCATCGGATGGTGCACCTGGCTGGGCGAGCGGGGCGTGGTGGCGGTCGACGACTGCGACACCCGCCGGCTGGTGCGGCGCCTGCGCGACGGCGGCGCCATGCGCGGCGGCGTGTCCACCCAGCTGGACCCCGAGGACCTGATCGCACGCGTGCGGACGCACCCGCCGCTGGACGGCCGCGACCTCGCCGCGGAGGCGGCCGGCGCCGAGCGCACGCTCGGCGAGGACGGCCCGCTGGTGGTGGCCATCGACTGCGGCATGAAGGAGAGCATCGCGCGGGGGCTTCTCGGCGCGGGCTGCCGGCTGTCCGTGGTGCCCGCCGGCACGACTGCGGCGCAGGTGCTGGACCGCGGGCCCGACGGCGTGTTCGTCTCGAACGGCCCCGGCGACCCCGCGGCGGTGGAGCCGGTCATCGAGGCGGTCCGCGGCCTGGTGGGCAAGGTGCCCCTGTTCGGCATCTGCCTGGGCCACCAGATGCTGGGGCACGCGCTCGGCCTCTCCACCGAGAAGCTGCCCTTCGGACACCGCGGCGCCAACCACCCGGTGCGGCGCACCGAGGACGGCGGCGTGGAGATCACCGTGCAGAACCACGGCTACGCGGTGCGGGCCGACCGGCTGCCCGACGGCATCGAGGTCACGCGCACCAGCCTGTTCGACGGCAGCGTGGAGGGACTGGCCGTGCCGGAGCTGCGGGCGTGGTCGGTGCAGTACCACCCCGAGGCCAGGCCGGGCCCGCACGACGCGCGCTACCTGTTCGCCCGCTTCGTGGGCTCGCTGGGCTGATGCCGCTGCGCTCCGACCTCGACACCATCCTCGTGCTGGGCAGCGGCCCCATCGTCATCGGGCAGGCGGGCGAGTTCGACTACTCGGGTACCCAGGCCTGCCGTGCGCTGCGCGAGGAGGGGCTGCGCGTGGTGCTGGTCAACTCCAACCCGGCCACGATCATGACCGACCCCGGCGTGGCCGACCGCACCTACGTGGAGCCGCTCGACGTGGAGGCGGTGGCCGCCATCATCGCTCGCGAGCGCCCCGACGCGCTGCTGCCGACGCTGGGCGGCCAGACGGCCCTCAACCTGGCGATGCAGCTGCACGAGGAGGGCGTGCTGGACCGTCACAGCGTGGAGCTGATCGGCGCCGACACCAGCGCGATCCGCCGCGCGGAGGATCGTGACGAGTTCCGCGACACCGTCGAGGCGGCCGGCCTCGCCGTGCCGGCGAGCCGGGTGGTCACATCAGTGGACGAGGGCATGGCGGCGGCCGAGCAGCTGGGCCTACCGCTGATCCTGCGCCCGGGCTTCACCCTCGGAGGTGAGGGTGGCGGGGTGGCACGCGACGCGGCCGAGCTTCGCGAGCGGCTGGCCCGCGCGCTCCACGCCAGCCCCATCGGGCAGGC
>JAUVPZ010000112.1 GCA_030598395.1 Miltoncostaeaceae bacterium
CGTTCATATAGGTCTTGTAGGAGTCCACCAGCTGGTTGCGCTGGCACTCGCGCACCACCAACACCAGCACCAGCACCAGCACGCCCACGAATGCTGCGGCCAGCGCGAGCCTCGCGGCGGGCTGCTGGAGCACGGCGGCGGCGCCGCCGCCGCCGCCACCACGACCGCCGCCGCCGGGCCGCCTCCGCCGCCGGCCGCCTCCGCCGCCACCGCCGCCGGGCTCGACCGCGACGTCCTCATCGGCCACGACGTCGTCATCGACCACGACATCGTCGTTGCGGCGCCGCCTGCGAACCTTGGGCAGGGCGATGCGGCGGCGAGGCCTTGCGACCTCCTCGTGCTCGCCGGTCTCCTCGCCCAGCGAGAACGGCTCGGGGGCGTCATCCTCGCCCACCCCGGGCAGGTCCGGTGGCTCGCTCTCGGCGGGCGGCGGCGGCTCCTCGCGGGCACCCTGCCGCCCGCGCTCTGCGGGGGGGTCCGCAAAGAACTCGACGTCGGGAAACTCGTCGTCGCGGTCGGGCACAGTGTGGGTGGAGGAGTCGGCTCCGGGAGGGCCGTCGTCCGCGCGTCGGCGTTCGTCGGCGTGGATTCGCCTGCCCTATTCCACCAATGGACGGCGCGTCCTCCCGGCGAATGTACCACGGCCTCCCGGGGGGACCGCGCCGGGCGGGCAGGTTCCTCCTCGCGGCCGCAGAACTCCTGGCCGGACCATGTCCACGCGCGCGCACGCCCTCACGGCTGTGGCCCTCGGCCGCTATCGGCTGGGCCCGCTGATCGGCCGGGGGGCCACGGCGACGGTCCATCGGGCCCTGGACCTCGAGGCCGGGGGCGAGGTGGCGGTGAAGGTGATCCCGGCCCACCTCGAGCTCGCCCCCCGGGTGCGGGCCGAGATCCGCGCGGCCGTCCGGCTCGACCACCCCGGCGTGGTCCAGCTGCTGGACTGGGGCGAGGAGGACGCGGCGATGTACCTCGTGTCGGAGCTGGTGGAGGGCTCCTCCTTCGCCGAGGCGCTGGCGTCGGGGCGGATCGGCGAGCGCACGGCCGTGCGCGTGGCCCGTGACGTGCTCGCGGCACTCGCCCACGCGCACGGGCGCGGGGTGGTGCACCGCGACGTGAAGCCGGCGAACATCCTGGTGGACCGCGACGACCGGGGGCGGCTGACCGACTTCGGGGTTGCTCGGCTGACCGGCGAGTCGGGGCTCACCGCAACAGGCGCGGTGGTGGGCACGATGGCCTACATGGCTCCCGAGCAGGCCCGCGGCGGCCGCGTGGGCGCTCCTGCGGATGTGTACGCAACGGCCCTGGTGCTGTACGAGGCCCTGGCGGGCCACAACCCGCTGGCGGGTGAGAGCCCTGCGGAGACCGCGCGCCGCGCGGCCGAGGCCGACATCCCGCCGCTCGCCGCGGAGCGCCCCGACCTGCCGCGCGCGCTGCTCGCGGCTGTCGACACCGGCCTGCGACGGAGCCCGCGCGAGCGCCCTGACGCCACCGATCTTGCGCAGGCGCTGGGGCGCGCGGCCGGCGGGATCGGCCTGGGGCGCGGGGCGGCGCACCTGGCCCCCGCGGCCAGCGCGGTCGGCGGCGCCGGAGTGGGGGCGGCGCTCGCCCTCGGCTCTGGGGCCGGCCCGCTGGTGGCCGGCGCTGTGGCGCTGGTGGCCGGCGCGGCGTTCGCCCTCCGGCCGCGCGCGGCCGCGTTCGGCGCCGCCCTTGCCGGAGCGGTGCTGGTGGCGCTGCTGGCCACCGTGGGCGGAGCCGTCGCCCTTGGGGTTGCCGGGGCAGCACTGCTGGCGGCTGGCGGCCGCTTCGGCCGGCTCACGCTGCTGCCCGCGGCGATGCCCGCGCTGGCGGCAGTGGGGCTGGCGCCGCTCTACGCACTGGCCGCCGGGCTGGCGCCCACCTGGCCGCGCCGCCTGTGGGCCGCAACCGCCGGCGTGGCGGTGGGGCTGGCGTGGCAGGTTGCGGCCGGCACCGAGACGCTGATGTTCGGCGGGCCCCGCGTCCCCAGCGCGATCGAGGCCCTGCGGGGCGAGGTGTCGCCGCTCGTGGCGGCGCATCGCCTGACCGAGCCCCTCCTCGGACACCCCGCCGCGCTGGCACAGGCCGGCGCGCTCGTCGCGGCGGCGATGCTGGTGCCGCTGGTGCTGCGGGCACGCCCGGGATCGGCCCGGGCGCTCGCGGCGGGCGGGGCCTGCGTCGCGCTGCTGGCGCTGCTCGCTGGCTACTCGCTCGACCCGGCGGCCGCCCTTGTCGCGGCACTTCCAGCGGCGGTCATCGTCATGGTGTGGACACTGCGTCCATGGCGGAACCTGAGGGCGGGGGTCGGCTCGCCCGGGTCCGCTACCCTGCGCGATCCCACCCGATGACCGTGCTCCAGACCATCGAGCGAAAAATCGAAGGTATCTTCGAGCGGGGGTTCAGACGCGCGTTCCGAAGCAGCGTCCAACCCGTCGAACTCGCGCGCAAGCTCGGGCGCGAGATGGAGGAGCACAAGACGGTCTCAGTGTCGCGGGTCTACGTGCCCAACGAGTTCACCATCTACCTCTCGCCGCCCGACCGGGAGCAGTTGTCGGCGTTCGAGGGCGCGCTCACCGAGGAGCTGTGCACCTACCTCAGCGCCCACGCGCACAAGGGCGGCTACGCCATGGTGGCGGCGCCCAGCGTGGCGCTCCAGACCGACGACGACCTGGGCGTGGGCGAGTTCGGCGTCGCCTGCAGGGTGGCTGAGCTCCCGAAGTCCGCGGCGCCTATGCCACGGGCCGCCGCGGCGGCGGCCAGCGCGGTGTCCGGGTCGCCCGCGGGGCGCGCGGAGGACAGCATCAGGCCGGCCGGAGCCCCGGTGGCCATGCCCCGCCCCAGGCCGCGTGCACCCGCGCCGGCCGCTGCCAACCCGGGCCTTCGCGGCGTCAGCGGCACCCAGGTCATCTCTCCGGAGCAGGCGCAGCGCTCCGGGCTGCGCCGCGAGTCCATGACGCTCGTGGGCGCCGGCGGCACCCACCGGGTCAGCAAGCGCGTCACCACCGTGGGACGCAGCCGAGACTGCGACGTGGTGATGGCCGATCCCAACGTCAGCCGGCTCCACGCCGAGCTGCGGCACGTCGGCACCGACTACTACCTCGTCGACATGGGCTCCACGAACGGCATCGAGGTGAACGGCAAGACGGTGCGGCGGCACCAGCTGGCGGCCGGTGACGTGCTCGTGATGGGCACGACCGAGCTGCGCGTGGAGGTGTCCTGACCCTCCGGGGCGCGGCGTGACCGAAACCGGGCTCATCATCGCCGAGGTGGCCTTCATCGTGCTGCTCTACGCGCTCATCTTCGCGATCATCCGCATGTCGATCCGCGGACTACGGCGCAACGGGGCCGACATCGCCCAGCCACTGCCGCTGCCGGCCCCCGAGGAGTTCGCGCCGGCCATGGCGGCGGCCGCGGTCGCCGAGCCCGAGCGGCCGCCGCCGGCCCCCGCGCCGCCTGCGGCCAGCGACGAGCCGGACCCGCTCGATGCGCCCTCGGGCGACACCGACTCCGCGCCCCTGCTGCTCCCCGAAGAGGAGCTGCACGAGCCGCCGCCGGACGCGCCGCACCAGGAGCCGTCGGGCGAGCCCGCTGAGGAGGTGCTGGCCGCAGGCCGAGCGACCGACACCGGCCGGCAACGCGCGCTCGATCTCGAGTCCGCCATCCACCCCAGGCTGGTGGTCGAGTCATCGCCGACGCTCCACGCTGGTCTGGAAATTGATCTGACGGGCGGGGTCACCATCGGCCGCTCCCGCAGCAGCGACCTGCCCATCTCCGACGCGTTCGTGTCACACACGCACGCCCGCATCCTGCGTCGCGGGCCCTTTTACTTCATCGAGGACCTGGGCTCCACCAACGGCACGTTCCTCAACGAGCAGCGCGTCGACGGCGACGCCCAGCTGCGCGTGCGGGACGTGCTGCGCTTGGGAGACACCATCCTCCGCTACGAGGAATGACAGAGCCGCTGCCACTCGCGCTGGTCGAGCTGGCTGAGCGCTCCAGCGTGGGGCGAGTGCGCGACCACAACGAGGACCGTAGCCTGGCCACGCGCGCGCTGGTGGCGGTGGCCGACGGCATGGGCGGCGCGCGCGCCGGCGAGGTGGCCGCCGAGATGGCCATCGAGCGCCTCGCGGCGCTGCCACAGCCTCCGGACGCCGACGCGGTGCGCGGCGCGATCGAGGACGCCAACCTCGCGATCCGCTCGGCGGCCGAGGGAGACCCGACCAAGGCGGGCATGGGCACCACGGTCACGGCCGCGATGCTGCGCGGCGACCGCCTCGACGTGATCCACGTGGGCGACTCGCGCGCCTACGTCTACCGGGACGGCGAGCTGATCCAGGTGACCGAGGACCACTCCGTGGTGTGGGAGCTGGTGAAGCGCGGCAGCATCACGCGCGAGGAGGCGCGCACGCACCCGCACCGCAACGTCATCACGCGCGCCGTGGGAGCCGAGCAGCACGTGCTGGTCGACGTGACCGAGGGGCTGCTGGAGCCCGGCGACGTGCTCCTGCTGTGCAGCGACGGTCTCACGAGCCATCTGGACGACGCCGCCATCGCCGGCCTGCTGGCGCAGCGGCGACCCCTCGCCCAGACCGCCGACCGGCTCCTACAGGCGGCCAACGAGGCCGGCGGGCTGGACAACGTCACGGTCGTGCTCGCCCGTGTGGGTCACGACGGCGGCGAGGCGGTTGCCGCCGACCTGGACGACGGCGAGGAGCGCGGCCAGACTCGCGAGATGCGGGTGCTCGGCGGCGTCCGCGGTCACGCGGGGAGCGAACGGCACGGGTCGCTCGAGTCCGGTCCCCCGCTCCGAGTGCTCCAGCCGATCGGGCGCCGTCGCCGGTCCCGCCTCCGGCCCGCCGCGGTCGCGGCGGTCGCCATCCTGGCGCTGGTCGTGGGCGGCGTCGCCTGGGTCGGCAGCCGCACCTACGTGGTCGAGGCCGGGCCGGGCGATGAGGTGCGCGTGCTCCACGGGCTTCCGGTCAGCCTGGGGGGTCTGGACCTCGCGGTTCCCTGGCAGGACACCGGCGTGCCCGCCGAGGCGGTGCGCGGCGGCGAGCCCGGCGCACTCAGACGGCGCGCGCGCGGACAGGGCGAGGCCGTCGAGCTGGCGGCACGTCTGGTCTGGCGCTACCGGCTGCC
>JAUVPZ010000024.1 GCA_030598395.1 Miltoncostaeaceae bacterium
AGGCCCGCCTGCCGTGCGCGCCGGGCGGCCTCCGGCGAGCGCAGGCCCAGCTGCATCCAGACGGCCCGGGCTCCCAGCGCGATGGCCTCGTCGACGATGGCCGGGATCTCCTCCGGGCGCCGGAAGATGTCCACGATCTCCAGCGGGCCTGCCTCGGCCGCGGCGGCCAGCGACGGGACGCACGGCTCGCTCAGCACCGACTCGCAGGTGGGGTTGACAGGCGTGATGTCGTAGCCCGCGGCCTGCATGTGCACGATGGCCCGGTAGCTGGGCCGCGAGGGGTCGGGCGACAGCCCCACCACCGCCAGGCGCCGGTAGGTGGAAAGCAGCCGGCGCACCTCGTCCGACGGCGCGCCCCAGCTCATGCCCGCGTAGCGACCCACGGCGGCGATTATCGCGCCACACACGCCGCCGTGCGGCCGCCGTTCGCACGTCGGTCCGCGATACGAGAAGATGTCGGCCGCGTGCAGGCGATCCGCGACATCGCGACAGGTGGACGATGAGCGAGCCGGAGGGTCCGGCCGTGCGGGCCGAGGACCTCGGCTTCCTCGGGCGTCTGGGTCTGGGGTGCGCCCGCCACGGCGTCGCCGTGATCGCGACGTGGGTCGTCGTGGCCATCGCCTTCGGCGTGGGCAGCGTCTTCTTCGGCGGCGAGCTGGTGAACGACTTCACGATCCCGGGCGCCGGCTCGCAGAAGGCCCAGGACCTGCTCGACGAGACGTTCCCGCAGGTCGCCGGCAACGCAGCCACGCTGGTGTTCAAGGCCGAAAGCGGCACGCTGACCTCGCCCCAGGCCCAGGCCGCCGTGGACGACGCCCTCGAACGCGCCGCCACGGTGGAGGGGGTCCTGGCCGTGGGCAACCCCTACCAGCAGCAGAACGGCGCGCTCAACCGCGACGGCACCGTGGCGTTCGCCAACGTCCAGTTCCAGGAGCAGTCGTTCGACGTCCCGCAGGAGCAGATCTCCCAGCTGGAGGACGGCTCCCGCGCGGCCGTGGCGGACAGCCCCGTCGAGGTCAACTTCACCGGCGCGGTGATCACGAACAACGTGCAGGTGGACGACGCCCGCAGCGAGGGCATCGGCCTGATCGTGGCCCTGATCATCCTCATCCTGATGCTGGGAACCCTCGTCTCGGCGTCGCTGCCCATCGTGATCGCGCTCACCGCGGTGGGCGTGGGCCTGGCGCTGGTCACCTTCGAGGCCGACCTGGTCAACCTGAACACCGTCACCCCGACCCTGGCGACGATGCTGGGCCTCGGCGTGGGCATCGACTACTCGCTGTTCATCCTCACGCGGCACCGCCAGGGGTTGGAGGCCGGCCTGCCGCCGAAGCAGGCGGCGGGGGTCGCCGTGGCCACCGCCGGCCGGGCGGTGACGTTCGCCTGGGCCACGGTGCTGATCTCGGTGGCGGCGCTGGCCGTGTTCGGCCTCAGCTTCATCACCGTGCTGGGCCTCGGCGCCGCGGCCACGGTGCTGACGGCGATGCTCGCCGCCAACACGCTGCTGCCCGCCATCCTGGGTCTGCTTGGGCACCGCGTGAACGCGCTCCGGATCCCCTTTCTCCACCGCAAGGCGTCCCCCGGGCCCAATCGCTCGGTCGTGGGTCGTTGGTGCGGTTTCGTCACCCGGCACGCGGCCTTCGTGGCCCCGCTCGCGGTGATCGTGCTCCTGGTGCTGGCGCTGCCGGTGCTGAAGGCGGACCTGGGCGCTGCCGACGCCGGGACGTTCCCCGAGGGCCAGACCGAGCGCATCGCCTACGACCAGATCGCCGACGCCTTTGGCCCCGGGTTCAACGGGCCGCTGCTGATCGCGATCAACCAGTCCGAGGACCCGACGCTCGGCGACCAGATGGCCGAGGCGGTCCAGGGCGTCGAGGGCGTCGCAGCCGTGAACCCGCCGGTGGTCAACCCCCAGGGCACCACGGCGGTGGTCACGGTGGTCCCCACCACCTCGCCACAGTCGGAGGAGACGAGCGAGCTGGTGAACAGCCTTCGCGACGATGTGATCCCCGAGGTGCTCGCCGGCAAGGATGCCTCGGCCTTCGTGGGCGGGGTGACCGCCGCGTTCGACGACATCGCCGAACGCATTTTTCCCAGCAAGCTCATCTACTTCGTGCTGCTGGTGGTCGGCGTGATCCTCGTGGTGCTCACCACGGCGTTCCGCTCGCTGGCGGTCGGCGTCAAGGCGGCGATCTGCATGCTGCTCTCGGCGGCGGCCTCGTTCGGCGTGCTGATCGCCGTGTTCCAGCTGGGCTGGGCCATCGAGATCGTGGGTCTCGACACCACCGGCCCGATCGAGTCCTACCTGCCGCCGGTGGTGTTCGCGATCCTGTTCGGCCTGTCCACCGACTACGAGGTGTTCCTGGTCAGCCGCATCCGGGAGGAGTACGCGCACGGCGCGCCGGCGCGCGAGGCCATCCGGAAGGGCGTCGGCGCGATCGGCAACGTGGTCGTGGCCGGGGCGCTGATCATGACCGCCGTCTTCTTCTCGTTCATCCTCACCGACAGCCGGGTGGTCAAGGAGTTCGGCCTGGCCCTGGGCGTGTCGATCCTGATCGACGCCTTCATCGTGAGGCTCACCCTGGTGCCCGCCGTGATGCACCTCATGGGCGAGCGCATGTGGTGGATCCCGGCCTGGCTCGACCGGATCCTGCCGCCCCTCACCATCGAGCCAGCGATCGATGACGCGGCCGCCTCCGAGCGGAGGCCCGCGACCCAGGAGGCCAAGTGACCGAGGGGCCGGTGCTGTTCGGCCGCGACGGCGCCGTGGTCACGCTCACGCTCAACGACGGGCACCGGCGCAACCCGCTGTCGCTGGCCCTGATGCACGAGCTCATCGGGCGCCTGGACGCGATCGACGACGACCGGGACGTCCGCGCCGTGATCATCGGGGCCCGCGGGCCGGCGTTCTGCGCCGGCCACGACC
Organism: Miltoncostaeaceae bacterium; assembly: GCA_030598395.1. Taxonomy (GTDB): domain Bacteria; phylum Actinomycetota; class Thermoleophilia; order Miltoncostaeales; family Miltoncostaeaceae; genus JAUVPZ01. Next base: position 2,927 of record JAUVPZ010000024.1, read on the forward strand.
TGACCGAGATGGTCGGCCGCGACGGCGACTTCTACGAGCGCCTGTTCACCACCTGCGGCGCGCTGATGATGCGGATCCACCACCTTCGCCAGCCGGTGGTGGCCTCTGTGCAGGGCATCGCCACCGCCGCCGGATGCCAGCTGGTCTCCGCGTGCGACCTCGCCGTGGCCTCCGAGACCGCGCGGTTCGCCACCCCGGGGGTGCGGATCGGCCTGTTCTGCTCGACCCCGCTGACCGAGGTGGCGCGCGACGTCGGCCGGAAGCGGGCCATGGAGATGCTGCTGGTGGGCGACCCGATCGACGCCCGGACCGCTCGCGACTGGGGCCTGGTCAACCGGGTGGTGCCGCCAGAGGAGCTTGGGGGCGCGGCGGCGGCCCTGGCCGCGCGGGTCGCCGACGCCAGCGCGATCGCGCTGGGCATCGGCAAGCGTGCCTTCTACGACAGCCTGGCGATGTCCGAGGACCTCTACGCGATCGCGAGCGCGGCGATGTGCCGCAACATGGCCGCCGACGACGCGCAGGAGGGGATCAGCGCCTTCCTCGAGAAGCGCGACCCCGCCTGGTCACACCGCTGACCGGGGGGAGGCGCAGGATGCGCCGCCGGTACCGTCGCAGCAGCGCCACGCCCACGACGGCCAGCACGCAGCCCACGACGAAGTAGGCGGCCAGCGCGGCGTCGGTGCGCAGGTCGTCCACCAGCAGGGCGGTGGTCACCACCTCGGTGAGGGCGAGCACGGCCACGAAGCCGATGAGGGCGCTCTCCCTGAGGTGCTGCGTCACCCAGGTGCCGAGCGGCGCGCCCCAGACCACCACCGGCACGGCCGCCAGCCACAGCCCGAAGAGGTCGGCCTGACCGGCGTCGAGCGGCGGCTCGACGGCATGGCCGCCAGCCGAGCTGACCTTCCCCGACTCCGTGAAGCCGAGGTCGAAGTCGCCGTGGAGGGCGACCAGGACCAGGAAGCCTGCCACCGACACCGCCGCCATCGTGAGGATGCTCGTCGGGATGCCCACCCGCGGGTGCAGCCCCGCCATCACGACGATGAACAGGAACAGCATGACGTTGACGCCGGTGCCCGTGAGCGAGGTGATGCCGCCGCCTACCAACGCCGCCAGCGCGAGCCCGAGCACGACGCGCCGCGTCCAGTAGGGCGCGCGGTCGGCGCCCGTGTCGGGCGCCCGCAGCATCACGAACATGATGTACGACATCGCTGCCAGCGTGATGGTGAACGTGACCTTGGCGTAGGCGGCGGGGATGGCGAACCCCCAGAACGCCGTGGCCGGGTCGCCGAACAGGAACAGGCCCGCGACGAGCCCGGCCACGCCGGCCGGCGCGGCCACCGCGAAGGCGCGCAGCTCAACCTTGCGGCGCGCCAGCAGGATCACCGCCGAGGCGACGGTCATGCCGACCGCCTGAATCGACAGCGAGAAGGTGCGCGCCACCTCGGCCGGCGTGTGCAGCACCTTCGTGAAGATGGGGAACGCCACCGCGCCGCCGCCCTCGGGCGACGACCCGGCCAGGAAGCTGCCGAAGATCATCGTGACCGCGGCCTCCCAGTGCGACGCCGCGCGGCCCCACTCGCCGGCTGCGCTGACCGCGATCAGCCAGGCGAGCGTGATCGAGGCCGGGATGCCGTAGATCAGGGCCGTCCGCGGCGGCCACCGGCCTCCGAGGGGGCGGCGCCCGCCGTGCTCCGGTGGCGCTGCGGCCGCGGCGTCATCCGGTGTCGTCACGTCGTGCGACCGCTGGTCGACCCTGTCGCCCATGCGCTGGAGGTAGCTACCACATCAGAGCCGGGTGCCGCGGGCGGCGGTTGGGAGGGACCGGCCCGGCGACGCCATTCGGGGATGTGAGGTTCACATTTGGTTCACGTCGGCGTCACAGGGTTGATACCAGAGCCCACCGCCGGCGCCGTAGCCTCGGTATGGCTTCGCGTGAGTTCCCACCCCCACCTGGGCTCCGTCGCCGTGATCGAGACGACAGACTCAAGCGACAGCGAAGGAGCGTTGTGCGAAGAGCACGTCGGCGGCGTTACGCGCTGCTCGTCGCATCGGCGGCGGTCGTGGTCGGCGGGGTCGCCGCGGGCTGCGGCGGCGGCGGCGACGCCATCCGGATCGACGGCTCCAGCACGGTCGGCCCGCTGAGCGAGGCGGCAGCCGAGCAGTTCCAGGCCGAGCACCACGTCCCGGTGACCGTCGGCACCTCCGGCACCGGCGGGGGCTTCGCGAAGTTCTGCCGCGGCGAGATCGACATCTCCGACGCCTCCCGTGCCATCAAAGACGAGGAGGCCGCGGCCTGCCGGGACAACGACATCGCCTTCGAGGAGCTCACCGTGGCCAACGACGGCCTGTCCGTGGTGATCAACCCGGACAACGACTGGGCCCAGTGCCTCACCACCGAGCAGCTCAAGACGATCTGGGACCGCGGCAGCGACGTCGACAACTGGAGCCAGGTCGACCCGAGCTTCCCCGACGAGCCGCTCGAGCTGTTCGGGCCGGGCACCGACTCGGGCACGTTCGACTTCTTCAGCGAGGCGATCAACGGTGAGGGGGGTCGCCAGCGCTCCGATTACAACAACGTCGGCGAGGACGACAACGCCACGGTCACGGGTGTGGCGGGCAGCACGGGCGGCATGGGCTACCTGGGCTTCTCGTTCGTGCAGGAGAACGCCGACAAGGTGACCGCCGCCGCGATCGACGGCGGCCAGGGCTGCGTGGCGCCCGGTATCGAGACCGTGCAGGCCGGCGAGTACGCCCCGCTGGGCCGGCCGCTGTTCGTCTACCCGAGCGGCGACGCGGTGGCCAGGGCCGGGGTGCACAGGTTCCTCGAGTTCTACATCGACGAGAACGACGCGATCGCCGGACAGGCGCTCTTGATCCCGCTGGCCGCCGGCCAGAGGGAGGCCGCAAAGCAGCAGATCGAGGCCCTCGCCGGCGCGGTCGGCGGCGCGGAGACCACCGAGTAGGCCACCAAGGACACCTCCGTCTCCTCGGCCACAAACGACCCCGCCATCGGCACCGCCCCAGCGCCGCCACGGCTGCTGGTCCGGACGCGCCCCCGGTGGGGCGAGCGCGTCATCGTGGCGTCCCTGTTCGCCTGTGCGCTGGTGTCCCTGCTGGTCACCGTGGGCATCGTGCTGGCGCTGGCCGGCCCGACCATCGAGTTCTTCCGCGAGGTCTCGCCGCTCGACTTCTTCTCGGCGCAGGAGTGGGCGCCCACCTTCAGCCCCGCCAGCTTCGGCGTGCTCTCGATCGTGGTCGGCACGCTCAACGTCACCTTCTGGGCGATCCTCATCGCCCTGCCGATGGGCCTCTGCGCCGCGATCTACCTCAGCGAGTACGCGAGCCGCCGCACGCGCAAGGTGGTGAAGCCGGTCCTCGAGGTTCTCGAGGGCATCCCCACGGTCGCCTACGGGTTCTTCGCGCTCACCTTCATCACGCCGCTCATCCGCGACAACTGGCCCGGCTTCCTCGGCGACGCTCCCGGCATCTTCAGCGCCGGCGCCGCGGGCCTCGTGCTGGGGATCATGATCATCCCCACGGTCGCGTCGATCTCCGAAGACGCCATGACAGCCGTGCCGTCCGGGCTGCGGGAGGGCGCCTACGCCCTGGGCGCCACCAGGCGCGTGGTCGCCACCAGGGTGGTGGTGCCGGCGGCCCTGTCGGGGATCATCGCCTCGTTCGTGCTGGGCATCTCGCGCGCCATCGGGGAGACGATGGTCGTGCTGATCGCCGCCGGCAACACGCCCAACCTCACCTTCAGCCCGGTGCAGAGCATCCAGACGATGACCGCGTTCATCGCCACCACCGCCACTGGCGACATCGGCGTGGGCACCATCACCTATAAGACCATCTTCGCCGTGGGCGCCCTGCTGTTCGTCTTCACGCTGGGGATGAACTTGATCAGCTCGTGGCTCGTGCGCCGGTTCCGCGAGGTGTACGAGTAGTGGACCGTTGGCGCATTCGCGGCGGCGCACGGCAGGCCGTCGAGGCGGCCGGCGCCGAGACCACCCTCACGGTGCAGGGGTCCCGGTCGCGCTCGGAGGGCTGGAAGAGCCTGGCCTTCATCGCGCTGCTCCTCTTCAGTGTGCTCATCGGCCTGGCCCTGCTGGTCACGCTGATCATCGATGCGCTCGTCGAGGGCTCGTCGCGCCTCAACCTGGATCTGCTCACCAACTTCCCCTCCGGCGTCCCGGAGCGGGCCGGCCTGCAATCGGCGATCTTCGGCACGCTGTGGGTGATCGGCGGCATGATCGTCACGATGCTCCCGGTGGGCACGGGCGCCGCCATCTACCTGGAGGAGTTCGCCAATCCCGACCGCTGGTACAACCGCCTGCTCGAGGTAAACATCCAGAACCTGGCCGCGGTTCCGTCGATCGTGTTCGGCATCCTGGGCCTGGGCCTCATCGTGCGCGGGCCGCTGAGCCTGGGCTCGGTCGCCTACGCCGGCTCGCTCACGCTGACCCTGATGGTGCTCCCGACCGTGATCCTCGCCTCGCGCGAGGCCATCCGGTCCGTGCCGCCGTCGCTCCGCCAGGGCTCCATGGCGCTGGGTGCCACCAGGTGGCAGACCATCTGGCACCACGTCCTGCCCAACGCCATCCCGGGCATCGCCACCGGCACCATCCTTGCGGTGTCGCGCGCCATCGGCGAGACCGCGCCGCTGCTGCTGGTGGGCGCCACGGTGTTCGTCACGTTCAATCCCGACGGCCCGCTGTCGGAGGGCTACACCACCCTGCCGGTCCAGATCTTCAACTGGGTGCAGCGGCCGCAGGACGAGTTCCGCGTGCTGGCAGCAGCAGGCATCATTGTCCTGCTGGTCGTCCTGCTCGCCATGAACTCCTTTGCCATCTGGCTCCGGAACCGTTATCAACGTCCCATGTGAGGTGGTCTGAGTGTCTGACGGCAGCATGGAGGTCCCGGTGAGCGAGCCCGCGGCTCGGCCGTCCGCGGGTGTGCAGCCGGCCGGTGCGGGCCCACGGCAGGAGGCCACCGGGCGGGCCGCCGGCGCCGCCCGCGACACCGACGTGGTCATGCGCACTGAGGACGTCACCGTCACCTACGACGGCATCCCCGCGCTGCGCGACATCACCATCGACATCCACCGCAACCGCATCACCGCGTTCATCGGCGCGTCCGGATGCGGCAAGTCCACACTGCTGCGCTGCTTCAACCGCATGAACGACCTGATCCCCACGGCCGAGGTGCGGGGCAGCGTGCTGTACCACGGCGAGGACCTCTACCAGCCCGGCGTCGACCCGGTGGAGGTGCGCAGGCACATCGGCATGGTCTTCCAGAAGCCCAACCCGTTTCCCAAGTCGATCTACGACAACGTGGCCTTCGGTCCCAAGGTGCTGCACATGAAGGTCGACATGGACGAGGTGGTCGAGCGCTCGCTGCGCCAGGCGGCGCTGTGGGACGAGGCCAAGGACCGCCTCAAGGACAACGCCCTGGGCCTGTCGGGCGGCCAGCAGCAGCGGCTGTGCATCGCCCGCGCGCTCGCCACCAGCCCGGACGTGCTGCTCATGGACGAGCCCTGCTCGGCCCTGGATCCCATCGCCACCGGCCGCATCGAGGACCTCATGGTCGCGCTGCGCGAGCAATACACCATCGTGATCGTCACCCACAACATGCAGCAGGCCACGCGGGTCTCCGACATGACCGCCTTCATCACCGTCGAGCTCGACGAGCACGACAACCGCACCGGCACCATCATCGAGTACGAGGAGACCGGGAGGCTCTTCTCGCAGCCGGCCGACCCTCGCACCGAGGAGTACGTGACCGGCCGCATCGGCTGAGCGTGACGCCGAACCCGCTCGTCCGACAGGCGGCGGAGGAGCTCACCCGGCCGGGTCCCGACCCACCGGACCCCGGCTGGGAGCTGCCGGTCCTGTCGGTGGACGAGCGGTTGGTCACGCTGCCGCGCCGCGCACGATCGGATCGGCCCGGCGTGTGGGCGCTGCGCTGGGACGGCGGCTGCGCATGCTCGGACGGGCTCGCCAGACTCGATGACCACCGCGTGGTGCGGCACGTCCGCCCCGGGCGCGGCGGGCTTCGCCCGGGACTGCGCGTGAGGATGGATCGCGAGGTCTACGCCGACCCCGGCGCCCTGGGGTCGGCGTTCCGCGAGACCGCCTTCCCGTCCGAGCTGGGACCGCTTCCGGCGTGGGAGGTGGACGGGAGCGCCCCGGACTGGGCGGTGATGATCCACGGCCGTGGCGCCGACCGCCGCGAGCCACTGCGCGCGCTGCGGGCGATCGTGGGTCGCGGGATGCCGGCGCTGGTGGTCGCCTACCGGGGTGACCCGGAGGCGCCGCCCATCCCCGACGGGCTGGCGCGGCTGGGCGCGGCCGAGTGGCGCGACGTCGAGGCCGCCATCGCGTTCGCGCTCGGGCGAGGGGCTCGGCGGGTTGTGCTGGTGGGGTTCAGCCTCGGCGGGGGCATGGCGCTGTCGGCGGCGCGGCGATCACGTCTGCGGCACGCCGTGGCCGGCGTGGTCCTGGAGGCGCCGTTCATCGACCTGGGAACCACCCTGCGGCGCGCGGGGAGCCGGCGCGGCTCTCCGCCCGACCTGATCCCGGCGGCCATGCGCGCGGTGGAGGAGGTCGCCGGAATCGACCTCGATGAGATCGACCACCTGCGCGCGGCCGATCGGCTGGACGTCCCCATCCTGCTGATCCACGCCGACGCCGACGTCTCGGTCCCGGTGGCTTCCTCGGACGCCCTCGCACGGGCGCGCCCCGATCTGGTCGCCCTCCACCGCGTGGCCGGCGCCGGGCACCTGGAGGCCTGGAACGTCGACCCGCGCGCATACCTGGCGCAGGTCGACGCGTTCCTCGACCGCCTGGGCGCCGGGATCAGGAGCTGACGCTCTCGCGGAAGAGGCGGCGCAGGACGGTGGGGAGGATGCCGCCGTTCTGCAGGTATTGCAGCTCGGTGGGGCCGTCCACGCGGGCCAGGGCCTGGAACTCCCCCGCGGTGCCGTCGGGGCGCCGGAACGACACGGTGAGCTCCTGGCGGGGCTCCAGGTCCACCAGCCCGGTGATGCCGAAGGTCTCGTGGCCGGTGAGCCCCAGCTCCTGGACGCCCTCGCCCGGCATGAACTCCAGCGGCAGCACACCCATGCCCACCAGGTTGCCCCGGTGGATGCGCTCGAACGACCTGGCGATGACCGCACGCACCCCCAACAGCAGGGTGCCCTTGGCGGCCCAGTCCCGGCTGGAGCCGCTGCCGTACTCGCTGCCGGCCAGGATGACCAGCGGGATGCCCGCCTCCTGGTACCGCATGGAGGCGTCGTAGATCGACACAAGCTCGCCGCCGTCCGGCACGTGCAGCGTCCAGTTGCCCTCCTGGCCGTCGGCCAAGGCGTTCCGCAGCCGGATGTTGCCGAAGGTGCCGCGCATCATGACCTCGTGGTTGCCGCGGCGGGAGCCGAAGCTGTTGAAGTCGCGCAGCGTGACCCCGCGGTCCTGCAGGAACTGACCGGCGGGCGAGCTGGCCGGGATGGTGCCGGCCGGCGAGATGTGGTCGGTGGTGACCGAGTCGGCCAGCACGGCCAGCGCGTGCGCGCCGAGGATGTCGGTGATGGGCGCCGGCTCGGGCGACAGGCCGTGAAAGAACGGCGGCCGCTGCACGTAGGTCGAGTCGGCGTCCCACGCGTACGTGTCGCCCTCGGGCACCGGCAGCGCCCGCCAGCGATCGTCGCCCTCGAACACGCCGGAGTAGCTCTCGGCGAACAGGTCGGCGTCGACGGTCTGGCCGATCGTCTCGGCGACCTCCTCCTGGGTGGGCCAGATGTCGGCCAGGTAGACGGGCCCGTCCGTGCCCTCGCCGAGCGGCTCGCTGGTGAGGTCGATGTCCACACGCCCGGCCAGCGCGAACGCCACCACCAGCGGCGGCGAGGCCAGGTAGGCGGCGCGCACGTCTGGGTGCACCCGCCCCTCGAAGTTGCGGTTTCCCGACAGCACTGCGGCCGCCACCAGCTCGTGCTGCTCGATGGCCTCGGCGATCGGCTCGGCCAGCGGCCCCGAGTTCCCGATGCAGGTGGTGCAGCCGTAGCCCACCAGATCGAAGCGCAGGCGGTCGAGGTACTCCGTGAGGCCGGCCTTGTCGAGATAGCCGGTCACCGCCCGGCTGCCCGGCGCCAGGCTGGTCTTCACCCACGGCCTGGTTTGAAGGCCCTTCTCCACGGCCTTCTTGGCCAACAGCCCCGCGCCCACCATGACCGTCGGGTTCGAGGTGTTGGTGCAGCTGGTGATCGCCGCGATGGCCACCGATCCCGAGCCGAACGGGAACTCCTCGTCGCCCACCGTCACGTCCACCGGCTTGTAGTGCGGCCCGGCGCCGTTTGCCACCAGGCCCTCGGAGTAGCGCTCGCGGAAGCCCTCGCCCAGCCCGCTGAGGGCCACTCGGTCCTGCGGCCGGCTGGGGCCCGCAAGGCTCGGTTCCACGCCATCCAGGTCGAGCTCGAGCTCCTCGTCGAAGCTGGGCGTGCGGTCGCCGTCCTCGCGGAACAGGCCCTGGCGGCGGGTGTACTGCTCGACCAGCTCGGCGGCCCGGCCCGTCATCTCCAGGTACTGGAGGGTGCGGTCGTCCACCGGGAACATGGTGGCCGTGGCGCCGAACTCCGGCGACATGTTCGAGATGGTGGCCCGGTCGGCGAGCGTCAGCGACGACAGGCCGTCGCCGTGCAGCTCGACGAACTTGCCCACCACGCCGTGCCCGCGCAGCAGCTCGGTAATGGTGAGGACCAGGTCGGTGGCGGTGGCCCCGGTGGGCAGTCTGCCGTCGAGGCGCAGGCCGACCACGGTGGGGGTGGGCTGGGAGACCGGCTGGCCCAGCAGCACCGCCTCGGCCTCGATGCCGCCCACGCCGAAGCCCACCACGCCCACGCCGTTGATCATCGTGGTGTGCGAGTCCGTGCCCACCAGCGTGTCGGGGAAGGCCACAAGCTCGCCTTCCACCTCGCGCGCCTGCACCACCGGCGACAGGTACTCCAGGTTGACCTGGTGCACGATGCCGGTGCCGGGCGGCACCACGCGGAAGTTCTGGAACGCCTCCTGCGCCCAGCGCAGCAGGACGTAGCGCTCCTCGTTGCGCTCGTACTCGCGTTCGACGTTGGCGGCGAAGGCGCCGCCGTCGCCGAAGCGGTCGACCTGCACCGAGTGGTCGATGACCAGGTCGGCCGGTACCAGCGGGTTGATGAGCGAGGGGTCCCCACCCAGCGCGGTCATCGCGTCGCGCATGGCGGCCAGGTCGACCACCACGGGCACGCCGGTGAAGTCCTGCAGTACCACCCGCGCTGGCATGAAGGGCACCTCGCGGCGCTTGTCGGCGCCGGGCGCCCAGGCGGCCAGCGCCCGCACGTCGTCCTCGGTCACGAAGCCGCGGCCCGCGTTGCGGAGCACGTTCTCCAGCAGCACCTTGACGGTGTACGGGAGGGCGCCCAGATCGACCCCCAGGGCGTCCAGGCGGTAGACGACATGCGACGCGCCCTCGGCGTCGAGGGTCTCGCGGGCCTGGAAGGGGTCGGGCGCTGCGCTCACGGGTACTCCTGGGGTCGGATTCACGTCCAGCCCCGCAGCGTACCCGAGGGCCTCGTGCCGCTCAGGGTGGCGCCGACAGCCGCCGGTAGGTGATGCGCCTCGGCTGGTTGGCGTCCTCGCCGAGGGTGCGGCGCCGGTGCTCGGCGTACTCGCTGAACGGGCCCTCGAACCACACGGCGCGGCTGTCGCCCTCGAACGCCAGGATGTGGGTGGCCAGCCGGTCCAGGAACCAGCGGTCGTGGCTGGTGATCATGGCGCAGCCGGAGTACGAGCCCAGCGCGTCCTCCAGCGCGCGCAGCGTGTCGACGTCCAGGTCGTTGGTGGGCTCGTCGAGCAGCAGCAGGTTGCCGCCGCCGGCCAGCAGCTTCGCCAGGTGCACGCGGTTGCGCTCGCCGCCCGAGAGATGCGCCACCGGCTTCTGCTGATCGGGGCCCCTGAAGTTGAACGAGGCGACGTACGCCCGCGAGTTCATCTCCTGGCGGCCCCCCAGCTCGATGATGTCGTGCCCGCCGGTGATCTCCTGCCAAATGGATTTTGCGGGGTCGAGCACCTCTCGCGACTGGTCGACGTAGGCCAGCCGCACCGTGTCGGCCAGGCGCAGCGTGCCGCCGTCGGGCGCCTCCTGGCCGGCGATCATGCGGAACAGCGTGGTCTTGCCCGCGCCGTTCGGGCCGATCACGCCCACGATGCCGCCGGGTGGCAGGCGGAAGCTGAGGTCGTCGATCAGCAGCCGGTCGCCGTAGCCCTTGCTGAGCCCGTCGACCTCGAGCACCAGGTCGCCCAGCCGCGGCGCCTGCGGGATGCGGATCTCCACGTCGGCCTCTCGGCGCTCCGACTCCTCCTCCACCAGCCGCTGATAGTTGGCCAGGCGCGCCTTGCTCTTGCTGTGCCGGGCGCGGGGACTGCTCTGCACCCACTCCAGCTCGCGGGCGAGCGTGCGCTGGCGGGCGGTCTCCACCCTCTCCTCGGCGGCCAGCCGCAGGCGCTTCTGGTCCAGCCACGACGAGTAGTTGCCCCGCCAGGGGATGCCCTGCCCACGATCCAGCTCCAGGATCCACTCGGCCACGTTGTCGAGGAAGTAGCGATCGTGGGTGACCGCCACCACGGTGCCCTCGTACTCCTCCAGGTGCCGCTCCAGCCATGCCACCGACTGGGCGTCCAGGTGGTTGGTGGGCTCGTCCAGCAGCAGCAGGTCGGGCGCCGACAGCAGCAGCCGGCACAGCGCCACCCGCCGGCGCTCCCCGCCCGACAGCGCGGTCACGTCGGCGTCGCCCGGCGGCACCCGCAGGGCCTCCATCGCCAGGTCGAGCTTGCGGGCCAGGTCCCATGCGCCGCGGCGGTCGATCTCCTCCTGAGCCGACTGCATCTCGCTCAGCACGGCCTCCATCTCGTCGGGGCCGAGATCCTCGCCCAGCCGCGCCGTCAGCTCCTCGAAGCGCGCCACCAGCCCCAGCAACTCGGCGATGCCCTTCTCCACGTTGCCCCGCACGTCGTGGTCGGCGTCCAGCTCGGGCTCCTGCGGCAGCAGGCCCACCGTGGCGTCCGGCGCCAGCTCGGCGTGGCCGTCGAACGCCTCGTCCAGCCCGGCCATGATCCGAAGCAGCGAGCTCTTGCCCGCCCCGTTCGCACCGAGCACGCCGATCTTGGCCCCGGGAAGGAAGGACAGCGAGATGTTCTTCAGAACCACCCGGTCCGGGGGGTGCACCTTCTGGAGGCGGTGCGTGCTGAAGATGTAGCTGTCGGGCACCCTCCCCAGCGTACCCCGGCCCCTCAAGGGTCGACGCGCTAAGGTCGAGACAGCCGATACGACGAGATCAGGAGGGCGTGGCACCCGGCCGCGCCGAGCCCCGGAGAGGATGGGGATGACGACGAACTTCACACGCGACCTTGCGACCGCGGAGGAGCGCGGCGTGGTGGGCCGCCTGAGCGAGGGCGGCTGGGGTTACTACCACAACGCGTGGTGTGCCGACGCGCCGCATCCGGGCGAGCCCGGCGTGCGCGACACGATCCAGGCGCCCTGGCAGTACCTGGGCCTGCACTGGCAGCCGTGCCCGCGCTGCCGGCCGCCGGCGGCCGGCCTGTCCGCGGCCGCGTAGCTGCCGGCGGGGGCGACCCCGCGTTCGCTACGGTGATCGTCCAGCGACGAATTGGAGTGCTGATGGACGTCACGGAGACCACCTTCGAGCACGAGGTCATCGAGCGGTCACACCACACGCCGGTGGTGGTCGACTTCTGGGCGGCCTGGTGCGGCCCCTGCCGCCAGCTCTCCCCGCCCCTCGAGGCGGCGGTGGAGCGGCGCGGCGGCGAGGTGCTGCTGGCCAAGGTGGACATCGACGCCAACCCGCGCCTGGCACAGACCTTCCGGGTGCAGAGCATTCCTGCGGTCAAGGGCTTTCGCGGCGGCGAGGTGGTGGCCGAGTTCCTCGGGCTGCAGCCGGCCCAGGCGATCGACGCGTTCCTGAACCGGCTCGTGCCCACGCAGGCCGATCGCCTGGCCGCCGAGGGCGACGAGGAGTCGCTGCGCCAAGCCGTGCTGCTCGACGCCGGGCACACCGTCGCGCGGCTCGCCCTCGGCCGCCTGCTCGAGGTCGACGGCCGTGAGGACGAGGCCGTCGAGGTGCTCGAGCCCGCGGTGCACGACACCGAGGTTGCCGCGCTGCTGGCCCGCATCCGGCTGCGTGGCGTCGACCAGCCCGACGTGGCGGCGGGCATCGCCGCGCTCGACCGCGGGCAGGTCGAGGTGGCGCTCGGCCACCTGCTCGACGCCGTGCGGGTGGCACCCGACGACCTGCGCGACGACCTGCGCCTCACGATGCTCGGTGCCTTCACAGAGCTGGGCGAGCACCATCCGCTCGCCTCGCGCTTCCGCCGCCGGCTGGCGCAGGCGCTGTACTGACGCCTCGCCCGGCCGGCGTCACCGCCGAGCTGCCGCCGCGGCCGGAGGCCACGCGCGAGCTGTTCAGGGGCCTCGCCGAGGGCTACGAGCGCTACGCGGCCCTGCTCAGCTTCGGGCAGGACCCCCGCTGGCGGCGCTATCTGGTGGAGCGCGTGCCCGTGGGGCCCGAAGCGCACGTGCTGGACGTCGCCACCGGCACCGGGGCCGTGGCGGCCCAGCTGGTGCGCCGGCACGGCTGCCGGGTCACGGGCGTGGATGCCAGCCCCGACATGCTGCGCCACGCCCGCGAGCGCCTGCGGGCGGCGGGCGCCGCCGACCGCGTCGTGCTCCTCGAGGGACGGGCCGAGCGCCTGCCCTTCGACGACGCGAGCTTCGACGGGCTCACGGTCACGTACCTGCTGCGCTACGTGGACGACCCCGCGGCGACCCTTCGAGAGCTGGCGCGCGTGCTGCGGCCCGGCGCGACCCTGGCCAGCCTCGACTTCGCCGTGCCGCCGCGGGCGCTGGCGCGGGCCGCCTGGCGCTCTTACGTGGAGGTGGGGCTTCCGGCGGCCGGGGCGCTCGTCGGCCCGGGCTGGTATCGGGCCGGACGCTTCCTGGCGCGCAGCATCCCCGACTTCGACCGCCGTCATCCGATGCCGCAGCTGCTCGGTCTCTACGCCGCAGCCGGTCTCGAGAGCCTGGCGCTGCGGCGACTGAGCCTGGGCGGCGGCGCGGTCATCTGGGGGCGCCGCGCCGCCGCAGGCCGCTGATCAGGTGTCGTCCCTGACCACGCCGATCACGTTGCCCTCGGGGTCGGCGAACAGCGCGAAGGTCACCATGTCGGGGATCTCGGTGACCCCCATGATCGTCTTGCCGCCGAGGCTCTCGGCCCGCTCAAGCGCGGCCTGGGGGTCGGGCACGGCCACGTAGAAGGTGACCTGTCCGGTGCCCGTGGGCGAGCTGGCGATGCCGCCGCCGATGCCGGGGCCGTCGCCTTCCTTCTCCACGATGCCGTAGTTCATCGGGTTGTCGGAGTTGATCTTCCAACCGAACAGGTCGGTGTAGAACGACTGCAGTGCGGCGCCGTCCTTGCCCAGCACTTCGAAGTGCACGACCGGGTTGCCCATCTTTCTCTCCCTTCAGGTGGGCCGCCAACGCTCTCACAAACGGGCCCGCGCCGCCCGGCGGGCCTCCGGCCGGGCCGGGCAGGCTCGCCGTCAGGCCGGTGCGTCGCGCTGGACCCGGGTCGTAAGATCCCCGCGAGGCAGGCACGAATCATGGACACCAAGGCCCAAACGGACGCTGAGGACCGCCGGCTCCTCGAAGGCGGAGAGCACGATCGCCTGCTCGCCAAGTACTTCCCGGTCGTCAAGGCGCGGGTGGCCGCGAGGCTCAGGCACGAGGCGGACGCCCAGGACGTCACCCAGATGGTCATGCTCCGCCTTCTCACGGAGCTGCGGAGGGGCAGGACCTACGCCGTTCCGTACCGGGTGGTCGTGCACAAGGTCATCGGTTGGACGCTACGGGAGCACTGGAGCGGCCAGCCGCTCATGGGCGAGCTGCCCGAGCACGTCACCGACGGCGGCAAGCCGTTTGACGACGTCGAGTTCGGGGCCGACCTCGAGGCGCTCCTGGAGGAGCTCGGCGGGCGCACCGCCGAGGTCTGCCGCCTGCGCTACCTCCACCAGGGGCTGGCTCCGGAGCAGATCGCCGAGCGCCTCGGCATGACGCGCAACGCGGTCGACCAGGCGCTGTGGCGCGGCCGGGGGTTCCTCGGGGAGAGGTGGGTTCGATGAGCGATCCCGCGGGCCGGCTCTTCGACGATTTCGCCGCCAGTTGGGCGCGGGGCGAGATGCCCGACGCTCGCGAGTATTTGGAACAGGCCGGCGAGGGCGCCGAGGAGCTGGCAGGGCTCATCGACGCCTACCTCGTCGCGGCTCCGGCCCCTGAGCCCGACGAGCAGACGGTCAGCGTGATGGCGGCGTGGATGGCCGGCGACTCCCCACTGGTGGAGATGCGCCGGGCCGGGGGGCTGAGCCGCGCCTCGGTGGTCGACGCGCTCGCGGTGGCGCTCGGCATCGCCGCCGCCAAGAAGCCCAAGCTGGGCCTCTACTACCACCGGCTCGAGGCCGGCCTGCTGGATCTCGGTGCCATCAACGACCGCGTCTTCGACGCCCTCGCCGACGCTCTCGGGACCACGCGCTCGCGCCTGGCGGCCTTCGGGCCGGCGCCGGATGCCGCCGAGGGGCTGGTCTTTCATCGGGCACCTGGCTCCGAGGAGCCACCCTCGGACGCGAGAACCGCGCTCTATGCTCGCCTCGAGATGCTGTCGCCCGCCCCGTCCGATCCCCCAGACGAGGTCGACCGACTGTTCGGGGTGGGCGGCTGACCTTCGACCGGCGGCACGGTCATCCGCAGGCGGTGGAGCTGCGCGAGACCTTTCACCGGTGCTTCGAGCGCCCCAGCCTCCCGGTGCCGGTCGAGGCCATCGCCGAGGACCTGCTGGGCCTGCGCTTGGACGAGGGGCCACTCGGGGGCGCATCGGGCATGCTCATCCCGTCGCTGCGCGAGATCTGGGTCGACGCCGGCGAGGCGGCCCAGAGCCCGGGGCGCCGACGCTTCACCATCGCCCACGAGATCGGCCACTGGGTGTGCCAGTGCTCGGGCGCCTCGTCTGGGTCGGTGTTCTGCCGCGACGCCGATCTGGGCGACACCGACCGCGCGCTGGAGCGCGAGGCCAACGCATTCGCCGCCACGCTGCTGATGCCCGAGCGCAGCGTGCTCCAGTTGGCGTCGGCCCCGGGCGCCGGCGCCGCGGCGCTGGCGCCTGTGTTCGGCGTGTCCGAGCTCGCCATGGCCTGGTGCCTGTTCAGCCTCCAGCTCGGACCGCCTCCGGCGTAGACGCCGCCGGGCGCGCGGCATCGACCCCCGGCCCATCGCGGTGGAGCCCTCCCAGCGGGTGCAGGTCTCCACCGAGCGCACGTTCGCGCGCGACGTGGGCGACCTGGGCGAGCTGGCCGAGCGCGGCCACGAGATGGCTCAGCCG
>JAUVPZ010000181.1 GCA_030598395.1 Miltoncostaeaceae bacterium
AGCCGCTCCGAGGCGACCGAGATCATGGAGGGCCGCGGCATCGACGGCTGCGTGCTGCTCGACCTGCGCCACCTGGGCCGCGACCGCATCATGGAGCGGCTGCCCCAGATCCGCGAGCTGACCATGGCGTTCGCCGGCGTCGACCCCATCGAGGCGCCCATCCCCATCCGGCCCGGCGCGCACTACCACATGGGCGGCGTGCACGTCGACAGCTGGGGCGCCGCCCCGCACATGCCGGGCCTGTTCGCCGCGGGCGAGTGCGCCTGCGTGTCGGTGCACGGCGCAAACCGCCTGGGCGGCAACTCGCTGCTGGAGACCGTGGTGTTCGGCGCCCGCACCGGCGAGGCCGCCGCGCGCTACGCCACCGAGATCTTCAACGGCACGGGCATCAGGGCCACGCCGGCGGCGGCCACCGACTTCGAGGCCGAGCTACGCGGGCTGCTGGAGCGCGGGTCCGGGCCGCAGCAGCACGAGTTGCGCGACCGGCTGGCCGACACCATGCAGCAGAACGCGGGCGTGTTCCGCCACGAGTCCGACCTGCGCGACGCCAAGGCCGTGGTCGACGACCTGCGCGACCGGTACAAGGGCGTGATCTGCACCGACAAGGGCCGCACCTTCAACCAGTCGCTCATCCACACCATCGAGACGGGCTGGCTGCTGGACCTGGCCGACTGCATGGTCACCGGCGCCATCGAGCGCACCGAGAGCCGCGGCGCCCACTCGCGCACCGACTACCCTGAGCGCGACGACGAGCGCTGGATGGTGCACACGCTGGCCTACATGGACGACGACGAGGTGCGCCTCGACTACTCCGAGGTCACCGTCACCGAACACGATCCACAGGTGAGGTCCTACTGATGCCCGCCACCACGTTCGACATCTTCCGGTACCAGCCCGATGTCTCGGACGACGTCTACCGGCAGGACTTCGCCCTCGACCACGCCGAGGACATCACGCTGCTGGACGCCATCCTCGAGCTCCAGAACGAGCAGGACGGCACCCTGGCGGTGCGCTACTCGTGCCGCAGCTCGATCTGCGGCTCGTGCGCGTGCATGGCCAACGGCAAGACGGTGCTGACCTGCATGAGCCAGGTGGAGGACCTCAAGGAGGAGTTCGGCACCCAGCGCATCGCCGTCGACCCCATGGGCAACTTCGCGCCCATCAAGGACCTCGTGGTCGACCTGGACCCCTTCTGGGCGAAGTTCAAGTCGGTCAAGCCCTACCTGATTCCCGACGGGCCGCCGCCGGAGCGCGAGCGCATCGTCTCCAAGGAGGCGATGCAGAAGATCTACCGAGAGAGCAAGTGCATCCTGTGCGCGGCCTGCTACAGCGAGTGCAACTCGCTGGCCGCCGACCCGGAGTTCGTCGGGCCGGCCGCCCTGGCCGTCGGCTACCGCTTCGCCGCCGACGAGCGCGACGGCCAGCGCAAGGAGCGCGCCAAGCTCTACTCGGGCGACCATGGCGTGTGGGACTGCACCCGCTGCATGTACTGCAACGAGCGCTGCCCCAAGGGCGTGGAGCCGCGCGACGCCATCGAGAAGCTGGGCGGCCTGGCGTTCCAGGAGAGCGTCACCCGCGACAGCGGCGCCCGCCACGCCAAGGCGTTCCTCATCTCCGTGCGCACCGGCGGCAAGCTCAACGAGTCGCTGCTCGTGCCCTACACCGACCCCATCAAGGCGCCACTCGACCTGCCGTTCGCGGTCCAGATGGTGCGCCACGGCAAG
>JAUVPZ010000124.1 GCA_030598395.1 Miltoncostaeaceae bacterium
CCACGGAGAGACCTGTAGATGACGTACATCATCGCCGAGCCCTGCATCGGGACCAAGGACACTTCCTGCGCCGACGTGTGCCCGGTCGACTGCATCCACCCCACCCCCGGCGAGGAGGGGTACGACGAGTCGACGATGCTCTACATCGACCCCGCCGAGTGCATCGACTGCGACGCCTGCGTCGAGGCCTGCCCGGTCGACGCCACCCTGGCCGAGGACGACGTGCCGGCCAACTGGGACATCTTCAAGGAGATCAACCGGGTCTACTTCGAGGACGGCGCGGCCGCCGGCGAGAAGATGGTGGCCGACTACCTGGCCAGCAAGGTGTAGCCCGGCCACACGACCCCTCCTGGTCAACCTGCCGGCCCTCCTCGGGGGCCGCGAAGGGCCAGCGCGCCGGCCTCGGTCGAGGCGGCCCGCACCAGCGCCTGCACCACCTTCCGCCGCGCCCTCGAGCCGGGCGAGCCGTCGCGCGGGTTGAGCCCGCGGGCCAGCCGTGCGGCGGCCGTCAGGTAGGGCTCGGCCTCCGTCGCCTCGCCCGCGCGCGCCGCCTGCACCAGCAGCGGTCCTGCGACGGAGTCGTCGCGCACCAGCGCCATCTCGCACTGCGCGCAGGCCGCCACCAGCCGGATGGCATCGACGTGGCTCACGCCAGCCACGTCGCGAGGTTGCCGCCCATGATCCCGGCCAGATCGTCGTCGCTCCACCCCGCAACCTCCGCCGCGCGCCCCACCAGGTGGAGCGCCGTGGCGTGCTCACCGTAGGGCCGGTCGGAGCCGAAGCACAGCCGCGACGCCGGCATCTGGACCAGGTCGGGCAGCGCCGCCAGCGAGGTGTCGAGCATGACCCGCTCGCTCTCGCGCGCCAGGCCGGCCACGGCGCGCGCGTCGCCGCGTCCCCCATGGGCGAGGATGAGGCGCGCCCCGGGCGCGGCCCGGAGCAGCGCCCGGAGTGGCTCGGCGATCGGCCGCGCCATGTAGCCGGCGTGGATCGTCAGCGGCCAGCCCCGGGCCGCTGCCGCGCGGGCGCAGGCCGCGACCTCCGGACCGTCGAGGCCGAAGCGCTGCGCCACCGGGTGGAGCTTGAGCCCCCGCGCCCCGCCGTCGGCCGCCCGCCGCAGCGCCGGCTCCCAATCGCCGGTGGGGTCCACCCGGCAGAAGGGCACCAGCCGTCCGCCCGAGCGCCGCGCCGCCGCCAGCACGCCGGCATTGGCCGCCATGAACTGCCGGTCCGGGCCGGGGTCGTTGAGCGCGAAGCACACGGCGCGCCGCAGGCCGAAACGGTCCAGGTCGGCCAGCAGCTCGGCCGTGCCCAGGCGGTGGCCGTCGGCGTCGCGCCCCAGGTGGCAGTGGGCGTCGATGCTGCCGCCGTGCGGCTCGGGGAGCCCGAGCCGGTCGATGAGGCGCCGCTCCAGGGCCTGGAGCTCATCCACGTCGAGGCCGGCCGCGGCGAGAGCGCCGCCGTCCTCGCCGAACGGCCGGGTCACCGTCCCTCGAAGCGCTCGATCGCCTCGCGCAGCTCGGCGGGCACGCGCGAGGGCCGCCCGCCGTACTCGCCGAGCCCCACGATGACGCAGCGCATCTCGCACAGCAGGCCCGGGGAGTCGGGGCCGAGGCGCTCCATGCGCGCCTCCACCGTGTGGCTGGAGCGCCCCACCTCGGGCACGCGCACCAGCACCTCCACCTCGTCCGCAAAGCGCGCCGGCGCCCGGTAGTCGCACGAGAGCGAGCGCACCACGAACAGGTGCCCTGGCGGGCCCAGGGGCGGGAACCCGAGGTGCTTGCGGTACGCGACCACCGCGCGGTCGAGGTAGTGCGGGTACCGAGCGTAGTAAACGACCGCGCCCAGGTCGGTGTCGGCGAGGTCGATGGTGCAGCGTGCCCCGAAGCGGAAGCCGGGCACGCGCGCGGTGGGCCCCGCCGTCGCGAGCGGCGCGCCGTCGCTGGCGACATCCCCGGTTGGCACCGCAGCAGGCTAGCCCATGCGCCGCCCCTGCTAGCCTCCGCGCCGATGGCCCTCGGGTTCCGACGCGGTCGCAAGGCTGGCCGGCGCGCCAACTACGCCAACCGCCCCGCCGGCGTCATGAAGGTGTTCGCCAACTGGTCGCCCACCGGCTGGGTCAACTGGCTCGGCACAGGGCTGTTCGGCTTCCTCTTCTTCGCCCTGGTCGCCGATGCCATCGCCTCACTCGTCACCTCGCGCGGCAACGACTGGATCGCCGCCGGACTCATGGCCGCCGCGGTCGGCTACATGGCGTACCTGTTCGCCACCTCGCCCTACGCCGACGAGGAGGCCGCCGCCATGGCCGACGCCGAGGCCCGCAAGCAGGGTTCTAAGAGCTAGCTGCTAGCCGGCCCCGGCGGCGCCTTCGACGTGGGCCTTGCACGCCTCGTCGCCGCGAGCGCGTGTCGTGACCGAGGCGAGGCGCGCGTCGGGATCGAACGCGGCGATCATGCCGCGCCAGATTGCGCGGTCCAGCCCGCAGATGCGCTCGGGGTCGTCGAAGGCCAGCGCCTCGAACGGGCAGGAGCAGGCGTGCAGGTCCCGGTCGCCCTCGGCCGCGGCCTCGAACCCGTACTGCGACAGGAGCCTGGCCACCTGCGCCACCACGTCCGCCCCCTGAGCCGGGCCCGACGCCCCGGCGGCGGCCTGCACGAGGCCGGCCTGGAAGCCGAACTCGTAGCCCGTGCGCTCCAGCACCACCTGGGGCGGGTCGCCCGAGGCGTCGCGCGACGCCCGCAGCAGCAGCCCGGCCAGCAGCTCGTAGTGGCGCTCGGGAAGGTTGACCGCGATCTCGGCGCCGGAGGGCCGGTAGTGCTTGGCGGGCCGGCCCGCGCCGGGCCCGGAGCGCCCGTGGCGGCGCCGGAAGTCGGCGGCCAAGAAGCCCTCCGCCAAGAGCTTGTCGAGGTGGAAGCCCGCCAGGCGGCGGTCGATGCCGACCGCCTCGGCCACCTGGCCCTTGTTGAGCGGCGCGCCGGCGTCGCGAACGGCGAAGAACACCCGGCGGCGGGTCGGATCGCCGAGCGCGGCGACGAGGCGCTCGATGTCGCGCTCGGTGTCCAGCATGTCGACGCTGGTGCTCAACTGCGGTGCCCCCGGTCGGACATGTGCAGCATAGCCCTGCGGCGCCGCACGGTGTGCTCAGCCTTCGGCGGCGGCCCTGGGACGCAGCGCGTTCACCAGCGCGGCGGCGCACGCTGTGAGCGCCCGCGCGGCCGGCGAGGTGGGATGCGACGTGACGATGGGCGTGCCGAGGTCTCCGGCGTCGGCGACCGCGGGCTCGAGCGGGATCCGCCCCAGCAGCGGCACGCCGAGCTCCCGGGACAGCGACTCGCCGCCGTCGCCCGGGAACACCTCGTAGGCGTTGCCGGTGTCCGGCGCCACGAACCAGCTCATGTTCTCGATCACACCCGCCACCGCCAGGTCGACCCGCTCGGCCATGGCCGCCGCGCGCCGCGCCACCCGCTGGGCGGCCAGTTGGGGCGTGGTGACCACCACCATGGCGGCCTTCGGCAGCAGCTGCGCCACCGACAGCGACACGTCGCCCGTGCCCGGCGGCAGGTCGACCACCAGGAAGTCCGGCTCGTCCCAGTAGGTGTCGGACACGAAGTTCGTGAGCGCCTTGTGCAGCATGGGGCCACGCCAGATCACCGGGCTGTCCTCGGCCGTGAGGAACCCCACCGACATCAGGCGAACTCCGTGCGCGTCTACCGGCATCATCAGGTCGTCCACCATCACGGCGCGGCGGGTGACCCCCATCATGCGGGGGATCGAATACCCGTAGACGTCGGCGTCCAGCAGGCCCACCGAGTGCCCGCCGCCGGCCAGGATGACCGCCAGGTTGGCGGCGATGCTCGACTTCCCCACGCCGCCCTTGCCCGAGGCGATCGCGACGACCACGGTGCCGCTGTCGTCGCTGGCGAACGGCGAGGTCCTGGCCAGCCCGCCCGACAGGCCCGAGCGAAGCCCTGTGCGCTCCTGGTCGGTCATGGCGTCCATGGTCACGTGCACCGTCTCGATGCCCGGCACCGCGGAGACCGCCTGCGCCACGCGACGCTGGATCTCCGCCTTCAGCGGGCACCCCGCGACGGTGAGCTTGATCGGCACCGTGGCGCGGCCGCCGTCGAGGGCGACGTCGCCGACCATTCCGAGGGCGGTGATGGGGCGCCTGAGCTCGGGGTCCTCGACCTCGTCCAGGGCGCGCAGCACCTCGTCGAGGGCCGGTGCGGGTGCGGTGGTCATGGCGAGGCTGTCCCGCCTACATGAACATGCGCGCGAAGGTCTCGGCCTCG